>JBLNBQ010000154.1:0-19927 GCA_050260095.1 Chitinophagales bacterium | reverse complement strand
GGCCTGCACCTTGTGCGCCGCCTCCTCGGGCATGAACGCCAGGCAACGCTGGGCCAGCGCTCCTTCCCGGCCCGGCAAGGCCGCCAGGTAGCTGGTGATCTCCCGCAGCTTCGCCCGGTCCACCGTTTCCGGAGTCGCGAGAAGATGGGCGCTGGTCGTCACGTAGCAGGCCTGGCGCAGGTCGTTGGCCGTCACGGTCACGCCGGCGCCGGCGAAATGGGCGGCCACCGCGCCGCCGCCGCAGAAGAGGTCGGCCAGCGAGGCAAGACGGGGCGCTTTGGCCCGGATGACGCGTTCGAGGAAGTTGAGCAGGTGGGCCTGGTTGCCCGGGTAGGGGTGCTCGGCCGGGGTGAACTCGGCGCCTTGGGGAGCAGAGCAGCCAAGATAGATGAGGTTCAGCTCGCCGGGTCGCGCCACGCGCCCCGCCTCCTTCGTCCTTAACCGATGGCCTGGGTGAGCGCTTCGAGTACGAGTTCCACCAGGTGCTCCAGATCGGTACCCCGGTAGAGATAGCAGCCGGAGCCCTCCGGCGGGTAGAACTCGGCGACCACTTCCCGGTTACGCCGCAGGATGCGGAAGAGGCGGCGGTTGGCGGGAGTGAAGTAGGTCGAGCCGCCCGCGTCGATCTTCTCCCGAAAGGCGAGGGGCACGATCTCCCGGGTCCGCTCGACGGCCGCCTCATACAGGGAGACCCGGCAGAGGCGGGACAGGTTGGCGGCGAACTCGGCCAGGTGCTTGCCGGCCACGACCGGTGCCAGCTCGCCCACGCACCCCGGAGGGGCAGGGACAACGCGGAACTCCCGCGCGGTAAAATAGATTCGGCCGGCCAACTCGCAGAGGTTTGCCGCGGCGCTGGTGTCGGCCGGGAAGGGCTCTTCCCCGCCAAAGGTGGTCACGACCGGTTCCTCACCGGTGGCCAGCTTGACCGCGGCGAGGACCCCCGTCAGCGCGACCCGGCCCAGAGTGACGATGGTCGGCGGGGTTTGCGGCTGGCGCAGGCGCTTGACCAGGTGAGGCAGGCAACAGGCCAGCGCCTGGTCGAGTTCGGCGCCGTGGCCGGACTGCGGCACGACGCACCGGGGAAGCACGCTGAGGACCAGTTCGTCTTCGCTGACCCCGGCCAGGCGGCTGACGGTCAGTGCGACCGGAAGATGGGCGAACGCGGCCTCGGGCTGGCCGGAGGGGGCGGCGTCCGGGCAGGCGGTGGGTTCACCGAGCCAGAAAAGGCCCTTCTCCCCCGCGAACGCTCCAACCAGGTCTCCCGGCGGCGGCCCTCCGGCCCGGCAGGGCGCGGAACACGCGCCGACCAGCCGGTTGACCTCGTCCCCACGGATCAAGCGCACCGATGATCTCCCCCAACCTGTCAGGCACGCGCCGCGGGGCTCAGCTTCCGGAGGCCCGCCCGTTCCGCGAACTCGCGAAAAGCCGCCCCCCTGAGCTCCATCGCCAGCCCCAGCGCACCAACGGCCGGCTCATACTCCGGCCAGATCACCTTGGCCCCGGGGCACCGGTCGGCCAACCGCCCGATCAGCGCCTCCCGCACCCGGGAACCCCGTTCGAAAACGCCCCCGACCGTCGCCACGACCCCGGGCTCGTCGCTCATAACCCCCAGCTGGGCCCGCACGGCGGATGCGGAGAGGGCGAGTTCGTTGCCGGCGTCGTCGAGGATGATCTGCGAAACCACGTCGCCTTCGGACGCAGCCTGCTGCACGAGCCGCGTCACGGCCGCGACCTCCACCCGGGTCAACCCCCGGTGGTAAGCCAGTTGATAGAGCCCTTCTATCCGGTCGAGCGAGAAATGCTTGACCAGGCGTTCGGTGAGCAGGGTTTTCGGGCCGCGCCAGTCGTGCGCCTTGAGCGCCGCGCTGATCGCCTGCCGCCCGATCCAGTACCCGCCGCCTTCGTCGCCCAAAAGGTAACCCCATCCGCCCGCCCGGGCGCGCCGGCCCCCGCTGCCGATCCCGAATGCGAGCGAACCGGTGCCGGCAAGCACGACCACGCCAGGCTCGCCGGCCGAGGCGCCGGCCAGGGCGATAGACGCATCGGTCTCCAGCCGGTAGCGCTTGACGCCGAGTTCCTTGAGCGCTCCCTCCACCACCGTCCGGTCCTGGAAGCGGTCGACTCCCGCCAAGCCAAGGCAGATGTTGACCCAGTCGAAGGTCTGCACCCTGGTGACGTCCCGGACCTTGTCGACCACCGCCTTGAGTACCGCCGTCATGCCGGCTTGCCCGACGGAGTGGAGGTTGGACGGACCCAGCACGCCGTTGCCGGCCAGACGCCCGTCGTCGAAGACAGCCACCCAGGTTGTCTTGGACCCGCCCCCGTCGATGCCGACGAAGATGCTCACGCACTCACCCGCCTGGCAAGGTCATTATCGTCCCTAATAGGTTCAACGCCCTTCCTTACATTCCTTTCTTGCCCAGGCCGAGACGGGGGCGAAAGAAAGGGGGGCGGCCCCGTGGCCACCCCCCTCACCAGCAGTTTTACGGAAGCCCGCTAGAACGCCGCCACCGCTACCGCCCCGAGGGCGATCAGCCACGTGAGCCGGCGGAAGTTGGTCTTGAGCTTGTTCGTCTCCTCCTCCAGCGCCGCGACCCGGACCCGCAGATCGTCGACGCTCTGCCGGGTCTCCTGCAGGCCGCCCTTCAGCGAAATGGTCTCCTTGGCCTGCTCCTCAGCCTTGCTCTCGAGGGTGACGACCCGCTTGTCCAGCCCCTCGCCGGCCTTGCGGAGGTCGGCCACCTGGGCGGCGGTGTTCCGCTCCAAGTCGGTCAGCTGGCCTGCCAGCGCTTGATCGGCCTTCTGCAGTTCCTGATCCTGAGCCGCCAGCTCCTGGTCACACTGCTGGAGCTGTTGGTCGGCGGCGCGAAGCGCCTCGTCGGAAGCCGTGAGCCCGGTGACCGCCTGGTCCAGGCGTCCGCCCAGCTCGGTCTGGCCCGACTCGAGCTGCTGCTTCCACGCATCGCTGACCTCTTTGTGCTCGGCGAGGTCCGAGGCCGTCCGGTCGACCTGCGCGCCCGCCGCTTCCTGGGCCTTGCGCAGTTGCTCGAGTTTCCCGCCCAGCTCCTTGAGGGTGAGCCACAGCTCCTCCTGGGCCGCGACCCGGTCCCGGTCGGCCAGCTGGAGCGCTTCGAACTGCTTGGCGAAGTCGGCGCGCACGGCGCTGAGCTGCTGTTCGAGTCCATCCACCTCGAGCTTGAGCGCGTCAGCCTTGGCCGCATCGGCCGCCGCGGCGCTCATCTGGGTCTCCACGGCCCCGAGCCGCTCCGCAAGCTGCCGGACGTTCTCTTCCGTCTGGGCGAGGTCGCCCAGCCGGTCCTGCACCCGCTCGACCTTCCCGCCGAGTTCCTTGGTGACGGTCCACAGCTCTTCCTGAGCCGCCAACCGGTCTTTGTCCTGCTGGGCTAGGCGGGCCGCCAACTCGTTTACCTGCTCGGCGAGCTTGGCCATGGCCTCCTGAGCCGCGAGTCGGGCCCGGTCGGCGGCGTCCGCCGTGGCAGAGGCGTTGGCGAGCGAGGCCTCCAACACCGCGAGCCGCTGCTTGAGTTGGTCGAGCTCCTCTCCGTCGAGCGCCGGACGCTCGGCCAGCTGGCGCCGGAGTTCCTCGCTGGCGACCTTGAGCGCCGCAAGTTCGGCCGCCACCCGGTTGACCTGGTCGGCGAGATCCTTCATCGCCGCCTGCACCGCCTGCCGGCCCTGGTCGGCCGCGGCGGCCGTCGCCGTCACGCCGGCGAGGGCGTTCTCGAGGGCCGTGAGCCGCTCCTTGACCTGGTTCAGCCCGGCCCGGCCGTCATCCGGAATCGCCCCGAGCCGCCGCCGGAGGTCGTCGGTGGCTGTCTTGAGCTCCGCCAGGTCCGCGGCGATCCCGTTCACCTGGCCGCTCAGGTTCTCCATGGCCTGCTGGGCGGTGTTCCGTTCCTTGTCGGCCGCTGCGGCGGTCGCCGCGACGCTGGCTAGCGCCGACTCTAGAGCCACCAGCCGCTCCTTCAGCTGGCCCACGACGCTTTCGTCCGAAGCCGGACGGTTCGCCAGCTCGCGCCGGAGTCCTTCGCTAGTCGCCTTGAGGCTGGCCAGGTCGGCGGCGATCGCCTCCACCTGGCCGCCCAGGCTCCGCATCGCTTGCTGCGCCTCGCTGCGGTCTTTGGCCGCCGCGTCGGCCGTGGCGCTGACGCCGGCGAGGGCTGCTTCCAGAGCCGCGAGGCGGGCTTTCACCTGATTCAGCTCGGTGTCGCCGGCGGTCAAGTGGCCGGCCAACTCCCGCCGCAGCTCATCGAGGGCAGCTTGCAGTTCGGCATCCTTCACCACGCTGGCGGTTCCCGGCTGACCGATCGCCCCGGAGGCCGGGCGCTCGCCGACCTGGCGACGCAGTTCAGCGATGGCGGCCGTCAGTTCGGCGAACCGGGCGTCGCTCGCGGCCTTGAGTTCGGCGAGCCTCGCCTCGCTGGCCGTCCGCAGGGCAGCCAGATCGGCGGCCACCTGCTCCACCTTGCCGCCCAGCTGTTCCATCGCCGCCTCGACCTGGGCGCGGCCCTTGTTCGCCTCGGCCGCCACCGCCGCCACGTCCGCCACCGTCGCCTCGAGGGCGGCCAAGCGCTCCTTCACCTGGGCGAGGTCGCCGGCGCCGGTCGCCAGGTGGTCCGTCAGCTGGCGTCGGAGTTCTTCGCTCGTGGTCGTCAGCGCGGCGAGGTCGGCCGCGATCCGCGCCACCTGGCCGCCCAGCTGGTCCACGGCCGCCTGCACCACGCTCTGTTCCTTGTCCGCGGCGGCCGCGGTCTCCGACACCTTGGCCACCGACGCCTCGAGCGCCGCCTGCCGCTCCTTCAGCAGCCCGAGCTCCGGATCGGCCTGGTGGGGATGGGCAGCGATCTGCCGCCGCAGATCGGCGCTGGCCGTCCCAAACGCGGCCAGTTCGGCGGCGAGCTGGTTCACCCGGTCGCTGAGTTCCTTCACGGCAACTTGGGCCAGCGTGCGGTCCTTGTCAGCCTCCGCCACGGCGGCGGAGGCGCTGGCCAGGGACTTCTCCAGTGCGGCCAGGCGTTCCTCAAGCTGGCTTAGTTCCGCCGGGCCGGCGCCGCTCTGCGCGGCGAACTGCGCCCGCAGCGCCTCCAGCGCGTTCCCCAGCGCGCCGAGGTCGGACGCCACCTGCTCAACGTGGCTGCCGAGTTCCTTCATGGTCTGCTGGGCTTCGCTGCGGTCCCTGTCCGCCGCCGCGGCCGCCACGGAGAGGCTGGCGAGCGAGGCTTCCAGGGAGGCCAGCCGCTCTTTCACCTGGTCGAGGTCGCCGGTGGTCGCGCGGTCGTTAAGCTGGCGCCGGAGTTGGGCGATGGCCAACTGCAGCTCGGAATTCCTTGCGTCAGCCGCCGTCTTCTGCGCCGCCAGGTCGGCGGCGAGCTGGTTCACCCGGCCGTCGAGACGGCCGATGGCCTGCTCCTGCCCGGCCAACCGGTCGCCCAGCCGGCGCACGTCGTCGCCCACCCGCAGCACTTCCTGGAGCTGCGCCCGGAGGCCCTGCACCTCGGCTTGGCTGGCCAGGTCGAGCATCTGCCGGGCGAGCTTCTTCACCTCGCGGGAGGTGGCGTCGGCCTGCGCCGCCAGTTCCTCCACGGCCTTGTCCACCGCCGCGAGTTCCTCCTTGCGCGCCGGCGCGGGCTGCGTCGCCTGGGCCTGTTCGGCCTTGGTCACCCGCTGCTCCAGCTCGCCCAGGCTCTTCTGGAGCGCCTGCACGTCAGCGGCCGACTGGGCGAGCGCCGCCTGATGCTGGGCGTCAGCCGTCTGCTGCGCTTTCTGGATCAGGGCGTACAGCCTCGATAAGGCCGCCGCCAGCTCATAGCGGGTCGCCGCCTGGTCTCCCCGGTATGTGCCGTCGGGGTAACCAAGCAGCATCTGGTTCTCCGCCAGAGTGCCAAGCGACTGGCCGGCCCAATGGGAATCGGCCGGCGAGTCCTTGAATTTCGCCTCGGCGGCCCGCCCAGGGAGCGCCACTCCCAGGAACAGGGAAAACACGGCCGCCAGGGCCACGAGTCCGAGCCACACACGTCTCCGCATCTCTCTGCACCTCCGCATCTGTTCTTCTCCCATTTTTGCCCAGATGCGGAGGGTCTATTCAGGAATTGGAAAGACGCGCCAAGTGAGGGGACGGTTGGTTAACCGAGAACCTCCTTGGCCTTCACCGCCCAGTCGGGATCGGCCAAAAGCGCCCGTCCCACGCCGACCAGGTCGGCCTTCCCCTCGGCGAGCAGCGCTTCGGCCGCGGCGGGCTCCGTGATCCCGCCCGTCACCAGGACCGGCGCCTGCGAGACCCGCTTGACAGGCTCCGACAGGTAGGCGTAGTAGCCCTGGCCCTGCAGGTCGGGCGGACGGGAGCCCGCGAAGCCGCCGGAGACGTCGACAAGGTCCACGCCTGCCGCGGCCAGGCGGGGCGCCGCCCAGACCGCGTCGTCCACCGCGAGCCCGCCGGGGAGCCGGTCGTCGGCCCCCAGCCGGTAGAAGACCGGATAGTCGGGGCCCACCACCCGACGCACCTCTCTGACGACGGCGAGCGGGAAGGCGAGCCGCGCCTCCCGGCTGCCGCCGAAAGCGTCGGTCCGCCGGTTGGTGAGGGGCGAGTAGAACTGGTTCAGCAGGTAGCCGTGCGCGCCGTGCACCTCCACGGCGTCGAACCCGGCCTCCTTCGCCCGCCGGGCCGCCTGCCCGAAGGCCCGGATGAACTCCTCCAACTCCGCCTGGCTCAGCTCCCGCGGGGTTTCCCCCCCGGCGGGATGCGGCACAGGCGAGGGGGCCACCGGCGTCTCCCCGGTGACGCTGGACGCGGCGGCCGAGCCGCCGTGGGTGATCTGGATGCAGGTCACCCCACCGGACTCGTGGATGGCGCGCACCAGGCGAGTCAGGCCAGGGATCAGGCGGTCGTCGTAGATTCCCAGCTGATTGCGGTTGATGTGCCCCCCGCGCGCGACGTAGGAATGTTCGACGATGATCAGTCCGACGCTGCCCGCCCGCCGCCGGTAGTGTTCGACCAGGAAGTCGGTGACTTCGCCGAGTTCGGTGGCGTGGTTGTTGGCCATGGGCGGCATGACGATCCGGTTCCGCAGCTTGAGATCGCGCACGGAGAACGTGCTGAAGAGCTTCGACATGGTTCATCCCTCCTCGCGTCTGCCGTTATGTTCTCACCAAGGAGCCGTCTTCCTCTCTCCCCACCCCGGCCCGGGGAAGGAAGGCCGCGGCAGCGCGCCGAAGCACCTGGTAGGAGGCAGAATCCATGTCCACCGACACCCATGACCTGAAATACCGCCTGGCCGACCGGCCCCCGGTGGCCGTCACCCTGCTCAGCAGCCTGCAGTGGGTCGGTTTCGTGATCGCCTGCAACGCCATGGTCCCGCTGGTGGTGGGGGACGCCTTCGGCTTCTCCGCCCCTCAGGTCGCGGCGCTCACGCAGCGGGTCTTCCTGGTCATCGCGCTCGTCTCCCTCCTGCAGGTCGTCCGGGGGCACGGCTGGCCGATCTCCGAGGGCGTCTCCTACGTCTGGCTGGGCGTCTTCGTCGCGCTGGCCGGGGTCGAACGCGCCGCCGGGCACGACCCCCTGCTAATCCTGCCCAAGCTGGAGGGTGGCCTGATCGCGGCCGGCGCGGTCCTCGCCGGGCTCAGCCTGCTGGGGCTCTCCGGCGCGCTCCAGCGCCTCTTCACCCCGGTGGTGGTCGCGACCTACCTGATCCTCCTGCCGATCCAGTTCTCCGGGCCGTTCCTGCGCTCGATGACCGGCGCCAGCCTGGCGGGGAGCCACGGTCTGGTCGACCTGCGGGTGACGGCCGTGTCGCTGGCGGCGATCATCGCGACCCTCGGTTCCTCGCTCTTCGGACGGGGTGCGTGGCGCAGCCTCTCGAGCCTGCTCGGCTTCGCCGTCGGCCTGTTCGCCTGGCGTCTGGCCGGATTGCCGCTCGGCGCCGGCGCCGCCGCCAAGGGGACCGGGACGACGGGGTGGCTCCTGGTCTGGGGGCCGCCCCAGTGGGACGCTGGCTTTATCATCACTTCGGTGCTGACCTCATTCCTGCTGCTCTCCAACGTCTTCGCCAGCCTGATCTCGACGGAACAGGCCATCGTCGAGCCCCCGCCGGACGGCATCGCCCGCCGGGCCACCCTGGTCAACGGCCTGGGGACCATCCTGACCGGCCTCACCTCCAGCATCGGCCTGATCCCGGTCGCCTCCTCCGCGGGGTTTATCCGCCTGACCGGCGTGGCGGCCCGGCTCCCCTTTACGCTGTCGTGCGTGATCCTGGCGGCGATGGCCTTCTGGCCCCCGGCCGCGCACCTCATCGCCCTGCTCCCGCTGCCGCTGGCGTACGCGGTCACCTTCGCCGCCTTCAACGAGATGTTCAGCCTGGGGGTCCTGCGCCTGAGGCAGAGCGCCCTCACCCGCGGCAACCTCGCCGCCCTTTCCTTGAGCGTCTTCATCGGCTGCGGCCTCATGTTCCTGCCGCCCGCCGCCCTCTCCGGGATGCCTCCGGTGCTGCGGAACCTTCTGGGCAACGGCCTGCTCACCGGCGCCCTGCTCTCGCTCCTCCTAGAGCACCTCGTCTTCCGCGGCCTCCCGACCCCGGCTTAAGGCAGGACAGCTCCACCCGGCCCCGAAAAAGCGCTGTGCCGGTCAGACGGTTCTGGCCGGCACAATGACGCTCAGCTTTTCCTCTCATACCACGGTCTCGGGAGTCACCAACCCATTCTGAATCGCCAGGAGCACCAACCGGGAACGGCCGCTCACGCTGACCTTCTTGTAGATGCTCGAGATGTGGTTCTTCACCGTTGACTCGCTCACGTACAGGAGCTTAGCGATTTCCCGGTTCGAGTGACCCTGGGCGATCAGCGTCAGGATCTCACGCTCCCGCGGGGTCAAGGAGGCCAGAACGGGCATGTGCCGCCCCGGACCTTCCCGGGAACTCAGTCCACCACCGCCGGCCAATCATCCTCACCTCCGCCACTTGTCGGCTCCGGCTCGGCGGGGGTAAGGCCATCTCTGACCTACCTCCTAGCCCCCCAGGCCCTTTGCCACCGCCACCGGTGGGTCAGGCGGCGCCTGATCGCCCGTCCAACGGGTGGCCAGCCTCCGGCGAACCTCGTAGTCAATCCGGCTCGGCGAAAACGCTCCGGTGAACACGACCTCGCCGTCCACGACGCTCAAGGGCAAGAGCATGGGGTCTTTGGCCATCGCCCGCACCTTGTCCGGTAAAACGTCCAGAGCCGGATCGGCGGCGTCGAGGTACCGGTAGGCCACCCGGCCAGCGCCGGACTGGGTCAACCGCTTGCCAAAAGGCGCTGCGATCTCCTCCAGAGATCGGTTTCCGCCTCAGCCGTGACAATAGCGCCAGGCCCGGGTGCCGATCAGCAGCACTTCAACCGGCCGGAACCCTTCCGCCATGACCACCACCGTCCTCTCTGTTACGTCCCTGCATCATATGAGCAGGTGAAAGGCGGGGACAATCCCGCGCGAAAAAAGGCAGGCAGCACAGGTGCTAAGCGGGTGGGAGGTAGGTCTCATTTTCGCGGACCAAAGAACCTCCGCCCTTTGTCCTCATACTCTGGTACTGACCACAGGGGGATGCCCTGAGAGATGGGGAAAGGAGGAGCAGAAATGTCTGAGCAGCTGGAAAGCTGGGAGCCGATGCGCCTGCACTTCTACATGAAGCCCGGCGACAAGTTCCCGCGTACCTGGGCGCATGCCGACAAGGCGAGTTGTGCCGAGTTCCGGCCGGAGTGCATCATCACCGAGAAGGTCTTCAACGAATGCTCGGTGGTCGAATGCCCGGTGATCGTACGTTTCTCGAACATCCCGCCGAACGTCGGTAACGTCTCCGACTGCGTCGTGCTCGCGAGCCGCGTCATCAACGCGCGGATCATCTCCGAGGACGTGGTGGAGTTCACGGTGGAGTGGCTGCAGCGGATCGTCTTTGACACCATGACCCGCACCGAAACCTTCCGGTTCACCAAGCGGGTTCGCCTGGAAGGCGCCGACCCCGACATGTTCGGCCCGCACAACCTGGACTTCGTCCCGTTCGTGCAGTGCCTGAACTGCCGGGTGGTGCCGCAGCCGGCGCCGGTCTGCAACACCGTCGAGTGCGAGGTCGGGATCTTCGTGGTCGTCAAGCTGATCGCCTTCGTTCAGCTAGAGGTCAAAGAGGCCCGCTTCTGCCCGATGCCGCCGGAATGCCCGCAGATCTCGCCGATCGGTTGCCCCGAATTCGTCGGGATGGTCGAGAACGGCGAACTGTGGCCGCCCTTCCCGCCGCAGCCGGTTCATCGCAAGTAGATCTGCAACCAAGCCGGAGAAACCAGTCCTTCATGGGCTGGTTTCTCCACCTTTGACGCCTTTGGAGCCAGCCCCCCTGCTCCTCTCGGAGGCCACCTTCTCCCCCTTCGGACGCGCCTGCAGGGGTGGCTCCTTCGCCGGGTCTCGCCAAGAGGCCCGGCGCTTCTTTGGCGCCGGGCGCGCCGGCGCGGAAGCGGAGCGTCCTGGTGGAGTTCAGCACCGCCAGCAAGGCCACGCCCGTGTCGGCGAAGACGGCCATCCCGATGCCCGAAAGACCCGCCGCCCCCAGAAGCAGGAAGAGGGCCTTCACCCCCAGGGCGAAGGCGATGTTCTGCGCCACCACCGCCCGGGTACGGCAAGCGATGCGGACGGCCTCGCCGACCTTGGCCAGCTGGTCGTCCATGATCACGACGTCGGCTGCTTCGATCGCCGCCTGCGACCCGAGGGCGCCCATGGCGATCCCCACGTCGGCCCGGGTCAGCACCGGCGCGTCGTTGATGCCGTCGCCGACGAACGCCAGCCGGCTGCCCGGCCGTGCCGCGGCGAGTTCTTCGACCACCGCCACCTTGCCCTCGGGCAGAAGGCCGGCCCACGCGGCGTCAAGCCCAAGCGCCTCCCTGACCGGGGCGGCGCCGCCGGCGTCATCGCCGGTCAAAAGGCCCAGCCGCTTCACCCCCAGGGCGCGCAGTTGGTCCAGCGCGTCCCGCGCCCCCGGCTTCAGCGCGTCGGCGATCACCAGGTAGCCGTAGTAGCGCCCGTCGACCGCCACGTGGACGACCGTTCCCGGCGCGCCGCCGGCCGGCGCGGCGTGGGCGATACCCTCCTGCTTAAGCAGCCGGTCGTTGCCCGCCACGATGCACCGGCCGCGCACCCGGCCCTTGACGCCGCCGCCCGGCACCTCCTCGTACTCCTCGCACTCCTCGTACCCTCCGGGCGCCGGGACGTCCGCCGCTTCGCCCCAGGCCGCCCGGATCGAGGCCGCGATGGGGTGCGGGGAGATCGCCTCGATCGCGGCCGCCGCGGCCAGCACCTCCCGCTCGCTGACGCCGCTCTCGGGATGGATCGAGCGGACGCTGAAGGCGCCTTCGGTGAGGGTGCCGGTCTTGTCGAAAAGCACCGTCTCCAGGCTGGCCAGAGCATCGAGGAAGTTGGCGCCCTTGACCAGGATGCCGTGGCGCGAGGCGGCCCCGAGCCCGCCGAAGTACCCCAGCGGCACCGAGATCACCAGCGCGCAGGGGCAGGAGATGACCAGGAGGACGAGCGCCCGGTAGCCCCAGACGGCGAAGGTGGCCCCCGGGATGAACAGTGGCGGCAGAACCGCCACGGCGGCGGCCAGGAGGGTGACAGCGGGGGTGTAGTAGCGGGAGAAAGAGGTGATGAGCCGCTCGGTGCGGGTCTTCCGCCCGGCCGCCTGCTCCACGAGCCGCAGGATTCGGGAGATCGCCGAGTCGGCGAAGGCGCGCTCGACCTTCAGGACCAACCGGCCGGAGAGCGCGACCATCCCGGCCAGCGCGTGGTCGCCGGGGGCCAACCGGCGCGGCACCGGTTCTCCGGTCAGGGCGGAGGTGTCGGCGAACGACTCGCCGCGGACCACCTCCCCGTCGAGCGGCACCCGGTCGCCCGGCTGAACCACGATCAGTTCGCCGATCGCCATCGACTCCGGCGGCACGAGCGCAACCTCCAGCCCACGCTGCACCCGGGCGGCGTCGGGGCGGAGGCTGACCAGCGCGGCGATGGAGCGCCGGACGCGTTGGACGGCGAAGCTCTGCAGGGCCTCCCCAAGGGAGTAGAGGAGCATGACCATCACGGCTTCCGGCAGTTGGCGGAGGGCCAGCGCCCCGAGGGTCGCCAGCGTCATCAGGGTGTTTTCGTCGAAAACCTGGCCGCGCCGGGCGTTGCGGAACGCGGTGCGGAGCACGTCGAAGCCCGCGCTTAGGTACGCCGCGCCGAACAGCAGGTACTCCAGGGCCACCCAGCCGCGGCGCTGCAGCGGCGCTTCGAGCCAAAGCCCGACCGCCATGAGGAGGGCCGCCGCGGCCATCGGGCGGAGCACCGCCTGTTGGCTGACGAGAAACTCGGCGAGCGCCGCCCGCTTCACCGTCGTCTCCAAAGGCGGCGGGGCGAGGGGCACGACCTCCACCTCCGGGTGAAGGGAGGCGATGATCCGCCGGGCCTCCGCCAGCGCCGCCGGATTCAGTTCGACCGATGAGGCGGCGAAGTTGACCCGCGCCTCCTCGAGACCGTCGGCGGCCCGGAGCGCCTGCTCAAGCCTGGCTGCGCAGTTCGCGCAGTCGAGCCCTTTGAGGACGTAGCGTTCAAGCGTGGCCACGGCCTTCCCTCCTTCGCACGTCTCGGCCTAACGCTCCTCTTCGTAGTGCGCCTGGGCCACCTTGATGAGGTCGAGGATGTGGTCGTCGGCCAGGGAGTAATAGACCATCTTCCCCTCCCGGCGGTACTTGACCAACCGCATCACCTTGAGCAGCCGCAAGTGGTGGGAGACGGCCGGCAGCGAGAGGTCGAGAGCGTCGGCGAGGTCGCAGGTGCAGAGTTCCTGGAACGAGAGCAGGTACAGGATTTTGGTCCGCACCTCGTCGGCCAGGGCCGCGAAGAGTTCCGACAGGCCGGCCACTTCGATGAGCCGTTCCTTGAGCGGGTCCACCTGCTCCGCGTGGTGGACGACGCACTCGCACAGGTCGGGCGCGCCGTTCTTGCGTTCTTCCATGCCTTCCGGCCTCCCCCGTCAAGATTAAGCAATCGTTTAATTGTATTCTATGCGGCCCCCGTTTCTCCTGTGAGCGCGGGAGACTCTTCGTCTCACACGGCGCACTGTTCATGCCTCTGACACGCCCGTTTGTTCCAGCTCCGAAGGTATCCGAGCAAATCCACCAAAACCCTACGTTGATGCCCAGATGCTCACTAATCGGGAGGTAGTAAGAGTGGCAAGAGACGACCAGGAACTGTTCGAGCGCATCGTCCACTACCTGGGCCTCTCGGCCGAAACGACCCGGCGCGGCTTCCTCAAGGCCACGCTCGGGACGGCGGTCGGGTTCTCGGCCCTGGGACTTCTGGCCAAGAAGGCGGGCAGCGCCCCCTTCGTCATCCTCGAGAACGCCAGCGGGGTGATCTTGGCCGACGCCAGCCTCTGCGCCGGCTGCAAGCGGTGCGAGCTGGCCTGCACGGAGTTCAACGACGGAAAAGCCCAGCCCACCATGGCCAGGATCAAGGTTTCCCGCAACTACAACTTCGGGCCCAAGGGCGTCCAGCGGGCCGGCAAGGCGGAAGGCGGGGAGTGGGGCAACTTCCGCATCGTTCAAGACACCTGCAAGCAGTGCCCGCACCCGGTGCCCTGCGCGACGGCCTGCCCGCACAGCGCCATCGTCGCCGACCCGAAGACCGGGGCCCGAATCGTGGACCCCACCAAGTGCGTCGGCTGCAAGATCTGCCAGAAGGCCTGCCCGTGGGAGATGATGTCCTTCAACGAGGACACCGACAAGGCGACCAAGTGCTTCCTCTGCAACGGCGCGCCGAAGTGCGTCAAGGCCTGCCCCCTCTCCGCGCTCAAGTACATCCCGTGGCGCGACCTGACCAAAGACGCTCCCATCCGTCACGCCGCGCTGGCGATGAACCCGAAGGCCAACGGCTGCGACAGCTGCCACTAAGCTCTTAAGGAGGAAGAACGCATGGCTCAGTACGGTGGGTGGACGGGCAAAACCCTGCGGGTCGACCTGACCACCGGCAAGATAACCACCGAAGACACCATCGCCAAGTACAAGGACTATCTCGGCGGCTCCGGCGTCGGCTACAAGGTGCTCTGGGACGAGGTCCCGGCCGGAACCCGGGCGCTCGATCCCGCCAACAAGATCGTCGTCGGCGTCGGACCCCTGACCGGCACCGGCGCGCCGAGCGGCGGGCGCACCTCCATCACGACCATATCTCCGGTGGTCTGGCCGAAGGACTTGGTGATCACCGGTCACATGGGCGGCCACTTCGGCGCCGAGCTGAAGTACGCCGGCTGGGACAACATCATCATCGAAGGCGTTTCCCCGAAGCCGGTCTACCTGGCCATTCAGGATGATCAGGTGGAGATCCGGGACGCCGCGCATATCTGGGGCAACGGCGTCTACCGCACCACCGACGAGATCTGCCAGGAGATGGGCCAGGAGACGATCGTGGCCGCCATCGGCCAGGCCGGCGAGAACCTCGTCCCGCAGTCCGTCGTGATGAACTCCTACAGTCACTCCGCCGGCGGCGTCGGCGCGGTCTTCGGCGCCAAGAAGCTGAAAGCGATCGCCGTGCGCGGCACCGGGTCCGTCAAGATGAAGGGCGACAGGGCCCAGTACGAGGCGCTCATCAATTCCATCCTCGCCCTCATGGGCGCCAACAACAACCACGTCGTGCCCCGCAGCCCGCAGCCGTGGGCCGAGTTCAGCGACTCCGGCAGCCGCTGGACGGCGAAGCGCGGTCAGTTCTGGGGCGCCGCCATGCCGCCGGTGGAGACGGGCGTCTGCGACCCGCACGACCTGAACCGGATGGGCTACCGGACCAACCTGGCCAACTACTTCTTCGGCGACGTGGCCGACCGGTACTTCGTGCGGACCGGCGGTTGCGCCTCCTGCCCGATCCGGTGCATGGCCCACCTCGACATGCCGCAGATGGAGACGAAGTATGGCACCTCCCGGTACGCCGCCAACACCTGCGTCGGCCTGATGAAGGGCCGCTCGGTCTTCAAGTCGTTCCCCGACGGCGCGCAGGGTCTGACGGCGCTGGAGGCCGGCGCGCTCGGCACCCACATGGCCGACGACCTGGGCGTGTGGGACAGCTACAACCTGCTGGAGCGCACCTTCCAGTACGCTTATTACAAAGGCATCATCAAGGCCAACGTCCCGGAAAAGGAGTACAACTCCATCGCCTGGGATAAGTATGAGAAGGGCGACCCGGAGTTCCTGATCGACTTCTACCGGCGCATCGCGTACCGCACCGGCGAGTTCGGCAAGATGTTCGGCGAATCCATCGGCTACCTCGTCGAGAAGTGGAAGTTCCCCGAGGATTACTTCGACGACCACTACGTCGTGTGGTGGAAGATGGGCCACCCGAAGCACCACTCCAGCGAGGACGCGGGTCAGGTCGGCGTGCTGATCAACCTGATGTACAACCGCGACTCGCAGTGCCACAGCCACTGCAACATCTTCCGCAACGGCCTGCCGATCAAGCAGAAGAAGGCAGTCATGGCGAAGATCTTCGGCTCTCCCGACGTCATCGACGACCTCAAGAACTGGACACCCATGAATCCCTACAAGGCGAAGTTCGCCGCCTGGTCGCTCTTCCGCAAGGAACTGCACGACTCGCTCACCCTCTGCAACTGGATGTGGCCCTTCGCCTTCTCGCCACTCAAGGAGCGGAACTACGAAGGTGACACGAGCCTGGAGTCGAAACTCTACTCCATCGTGACCGGCGACCAGAAGACGGAGAAGGAACTGGACGAGGTGGCCGAGCGCATCTTCAACCTCCACCGGGCCCTTACCATCCGCGACATGGGCACGAAGGACATGCGCAAGGAGCACGATACCGTGCCGGAGTGGGTCTTCGACGAGCCGAAGGACAAGGCGCCGTTCACCCCGGGCCACGACAAGATGGATCGTGCCGACATCGAGCTCGCCAAGGACCTCTTCTACAAGGAACTCGGTTGGGACGTAGCGACGGGCGCGCCCACCCGGGCCACCTACGAGCGGTTGGGTATGAAGGAAGTCGCCGACAAGCTGGCGGCGCTGCACCTTCTGCCATAGAGAACAGGCCGGATGGCTGCGGACCGTCCGGGAAGAGCGAGGTGAACGGTATGTCTGAGTTGGCGGAGGAGCGCGCCAGCGAGGCCGAAGCCCCGACGAAGCTCGAGGAAGCGGTCGAGATGATCCGTCAGGCGTCGCGGGCCGGGCTCCTGGTGCCGCGGCAAGAACTCCTGGCGAGTCTTGGAGATGGTGAAGACCAAGGCGAAGGTCTGCCCCCGAGCGAAGAGGAACCCGACCTCTCGGCCTATCCAGACATCCGCCGTCTGGAAGACGGAGACGCCGTCTACTTCTACTCGGACCTGCACATGACCGACCGGTATGCCGGGATAGCGGCCAAGGCCGCCTCTGGCGACCTTCCCCGCCTGATCGCCGACACCGTGCGCTTCGACTCGGAGACTTACCCCCGCCCGACGCCCATCGAGACCTTCGGGGTGGCGCCCTACCTGCTCACGCTCGAAGAACTCCGGGCGGCCCTGGCCCAGATGGGAAAGGATCCGGCGTACGCCGACATCAAGACGGTCTACGCCTCCAACGGGGCCGAGTTCCTCTACTCCGAGACGCGCCTGGGCAAAGACCATGCCGAAGGTCTGGCGGAGTGGATCGCGGTGGGGCAGTTCGACAGCCCCTGAGACCCCGGCCATAGCCGGAAAGAAGCCGGAACGCACCGGACCTGCAAGAACGGCGCGAGGCTCCAAAGCCTCGCGCCGTTCATCGTCTCGCCTTGTCTGGCCCTTTCCTGCCGCTGGTCGGCACCGATCGCTCGCGCTAGCGGCGCACCCGTCCCCACCGGATGATGTCGGGGCGATGCCAGCGGTTGCCCGCTCCCCAGAGGACCACCCCGAAGACGATGACCGCGAGGAGCACCAGGATGACCCAGAGTGTGCGCCGGGGCCTGACCTCCGTCACCGCGCAATCCCCCCTGTCCCAGATTATCTCCACCAGCCCGGAAAAACCCCCGGGGAGGATAAGCGCTTGGGGAGCAGGAATCAACATACTGTTTAGGAAGCTGCGCCGAAGGAAGTGAGCGCCCCGCCCATGCCGATCACGTCGTTTTCCGGAATCCTCGAAGCCGCCCGCAGCCACGGGCCGGTCACCATCGCCGTCGCGGCGGCTGAAGACGTGCATACGCTGGAGGCAGTGAGACTCGCCGGCGAGAACGGCCTCGCCAGGGCCCTTCTGGCCGGCCGGCGGGAACGCATCGCCGAACTGGCCGGGGAGGTTGGGTTGGACCTCTCCTCCCATGCGATCGTGGAAGCCGACCTCCCCGAGACAGCCGCCCGGCTCGCGGCCGAGGCGGTCTTCGCCGGCCAGGCGCAACTGCTGATGAAGGGCTCGCTGAGCACCGCCGCGCTGCTCAAAGCGGCGCTGGCTTGCGAGAAAGAGCGGGACGGCCGGGCGCGGCGGCTCCTCAGCCACGTGGCGGTCTTCGAAATCCCGGGCCACCGCAAGCTGCTCTTTCTCACCGACGCGGGGATGATCATCGCCCCCACCCTCGACGAGAAGGTGGAACTCATCGCCAACGCCCGCCAGGTCGCGGCGGCTCTGGGGGTCGAGCGGCCCAAGGTGGCGGTGCTGGCGGCCGTCGAAACCGTCAACCCCAAGATGCCCTCGACCATCGAGGCCTTCGAACTGGTCGAACTCCACAAGAGCGGCCGCATCCCGGGCGTGATCCTCGATGGCCCGGTCTCCTTCGACATCGCCGTCGACGCGGCGTCGGCCGCCTACAAGGGCGTGCAGAGCCCCGTGGCCGGCGATGCCGACATTCTCCTGGTCCACGACATCGACGTCGGCAACCCGCTGGGGAAGTCGCTCATCTACTTTGGGGGCGCCAAGATGGCCGGGGTCGTCGCGGGCGGTTCCTACCCCATCGTGCTGACCTCCCGCTCGGAGACCCCGGAAGGTAAGCTCGTCTCCATCGCGTTGGCCGTCCTCTACGGGAGGTTCACCTGCCGATGACCGCTCCGGCCCAGGGCGCGCCAGGCCACCGCATCTTGGCCATCAATCCCGGGTCCACCTCGACCAAGTTCGGCGTGTTCCGCGACGGGGCGCCGCTGCATGCGGAGACGATCCGTCACAGCCGCGAGGAACTCGGTCGCTTCCCCGACATCCCCAGCCAGCGCGGTTACCGGGCCGGCCTGATCGCCAGCGCCCTACCCGCCCGGGGCCTGTCCTTGTCCGAGGTCAGCGCGGTGGTGGGGCGGGGCGGTCTGCTCCGGCCCGTCGCCGGCGGAGTGTACCTGGTCGACGACGCCCTCTGCCGTGATCTGGTCCCCGGCGCCCAGGGGGAGCACGCAGCCAACCTCGGCGCCCTGCTCGCCCGCGACCTCGCCGAGGAAGCCTCGGCGCAGGCCGGCCGCCCCGTCCCCGCGTTCGTGGTCGACCCGGTGGCCACCGACGAGTTCGCGCCGCTCGCCCGCTACTCAGGCCTCCCCGAACTCCCGCGCCGCAGCCTCTGCCACGCCCTCAACATGAAGGCCGTGGGCCGCCGCTTCGCCCGGAGCATCGGACGCCGGTACGACGAACTGGATCTGGTCATCGTCCACCTGGGCGGCGGGTGTTCCGTGGCCGCGCACCGGCACGGGCGCATCGTCGACTCCACCAACGGGTACGAAGACGGCCCCTTCACCCCGGAGCGGGCAGGCGCCCTGCCCGCCTCCTCCCTGGTCGATCTGGCCTTCAGCGGCCGGTATCCCACCAAGGAGGCGCTGCTCCGGCGCATCCAGCGCGAGGGCGGCCTCTACGCCTACCTCGGGACCAACGATGCCCAAGAGGTGGAGGAAAGGATCGAGGCCGGCGATCCGGCAGCGCACGAAGTTTACCAGGCGCTCGCCTACCAGACGGCCAAAGAGATCGGCGGCATGGCCGCCGTGTTGGGCTGCCAGCTCGACGCCATCCTCCTGACCGGCGGCCTGGCCCACTCGTCCCTCCTCACCGGCTGGATCGAGGAGCGGGTCGGGCGCCTCGCCCCCGTCTTCGTCTTCCCGGGCGAAGACGAACTGCTGGCGCTGGCGGAAGGGGCCGCGCGCGTCCTCTGCGGGGAGGAAGAGCCGAAACGGTACGGGGAAGAGGGCGGGCGACCCTAAGGCCGCCCGCCCTTTCGCCAGTCTTGAGCCTTTCGCCAATCCCAGACTTCTAGCCAGGTTCGGAATTACGCCCAACTCAGTACGCCCGCTTGATCGCAGCCCGCTGGATCGGTTTCGAGAAGGCTTCGTAGAATCCCGGAGCCGTCGCGACCGCCACCAAGCCTGAGACAATGGCGGCCGGCCACGGCCTGCCCTGATACAGCTGCCACAGCGCCAGTCCGAGGAACCCGAGAAGCCAGGTGATCCACCGCACCCACCGCCGGTCCAAACCCAACGCCTTGAGGAACGAGATGATGACCGAGACCAAAGGACCCCACGCGACCCCGTGGATGACGACGTTGTCCCAGGGCACCCTTCATCCCTCCTCTCCGGGACAGGCTAACTGGGCTTTTGCGGTGAATCCATATGCGGCGACGGCTTGTCGGTATTCCTGAGCGGAGTCCGCGAAAAGGCACAGCCGCCGGGATGGCCGGCGGCTGTGGGTGTGCATTCGAGGAGCGGGGGCGCCTATTCGTACGCCACTCTGCCGGCCGGGACGGTCTTTGGATCACGCAGGAACGGGCTGAGACCCCGAGCCACCAAGTCGGCGTACTGCGGCACGCCTTCCACGACGAAAGGCTTGTCGGGCGTCATCTGGGTCCAGACCTCGGCCACCTTCGTGAAGGTGGTGTTGTGCCGGCCCACCCGCTTGGCGATCGGCCAGCCCTCGGGCGTGATCTTCTCGTAGAGCAGCTTGTGCTCGCCGGCCTTCTGCACGAACTCATCTT
>JBLNBQ010000153.1:0-28315 GCA_050260095.1 Chitinophagales bacterium | reverse complement strand
GGCCGGTGCTCTGCCGGTGCCCCTCAAGGTCGTCGAGAACCGGTCGGTCGGCCCGACCCTCGGTCGGGAATCGATCGATAAGTCGTTCAAGGCGGCCGTCGTTGGCGTGATCCTGGTGCTGCTGTACATGCTCATGTACTACCGGCTCCCGGGTATGCTGGCCGACCTGGCCCTTGGGATGTATGTGCTGCTCCTGCTCGGGTCGATGGCCGCCCTCCGGGCGACGCTGACCCTGCCGGGCATCGCCGCCTTCATCCTGTCGGTCGGTATGGCGGTCGACGCCAACGTGCTGATCTTCGAGCGGATCAAGGAAGAGCTGCAGGCCGGCAAGTTCCTGCGGCCGTCCATCGAAGCCGGGTTCCACCGGGCCTTCTCCTCGATCTTCGACTCGAACATCACCACGCTGATTGCCGCCGCGGTGCTCTTCACACTGGGCACGGGGCCGATCAAGGGGTTTGCCGTGACGCTGTCGCTTGGTATCGTGATCTCGATGTTCACGGCCATCATCGTGACCCGGCTGCTCCTGGCGCTCCTCGTGGAACGCGATCCGGACAAGTACGCGCCGTTCTTCGGCGTGACCAGGGGGTGAGGGAATGTACTTTCTCGACCGCATCCATCTGAATGTCATCAAGCACCGTAACCTGTGGTTCGCGGTGTCGGGGGTCCTCCTCCTGGCGGGTCTCATCGCCCTCGGGACGCGGGGCCTCAACCTCGGCATCGACTTCAAGGGCGGTTCCATCCTGCAACGCACCTTCGAGTCAAAGGTCACGGTCGCCCAGGTGACCGACGCCCTCAAGGACCCGTCCCTCCAGGCGACGGGCACCAACGATGCGCAGGTGCAGGCCGGCGCCGGCAACACGATCATCATCCGGACGGTCGCCCTCTCTCCGGCTCAGGAGAAGCAGGTCGATGACGTCCTGCAGCAGAGGGTCGGCAAGATCGACCTGACGCAGAACCAGACCGACACCGTCGGCCCGGTGGTCGGGCGGGAGTTGACCTCCAACGCCTTCTGGGCGGTGGTCGTCGCCTCCATCCTGATGCTGGTCTACATCACGGTTCGGTTCGAGTTCAAGTTCGCGGTGGCGGCGATCATCGCCCTGCTGCACGACGTGTTCATGATCATGGGCCTCTTCGCCCTGACCGGTAAGCAGGTCGACTCGCCCTTCGTGGCGGCCATCCTGACCATCATCGGTTACTCGATCAACGACACGATCGTCATCTTCGACCGGATCCGGGAGAACCTGCGCTTCCACAAGAAGGGCGAGAGCTACGCCGCCCTGGTCGACAACTCGATCAACCAGACGCTGGCCCGGTCGATCAACACGGTCGGCACCACGCTGGTCTCGATCATCGCCCTGTACTTCTTCGGCGGCGAGTCGATCAAGGTCTTTACCTTCGCCCTGCTGTTCGGTATCTTCTCCGGCTGCTACTCCTCGATCTTCATCGCCAGCCCCATCTGGGTGACCTGGAAGGAATGGGAGGAGCGGCGCAAGGCGAGCGGCGTGGCGGCCAAGGGCAAGAAACTGGCGACCGCCAAGGCGCGCTAACTGCCTGAACGCGCCCGGGCGTGAACTATCACGCCCAGCGAAGGTCCAATGACGTGAATTGCCAGCCGGGCTACCGCCCGTCTGCAATACGCTCAAGCCGGGGTTTTTCGCCCCGGCTTATGTTTTACTTGTGGACGGCGCGGTAGTATACTCGGTGTGTTGCTGGAGATATTATTTGTTTTAGCTGGGAAAAACGCTCAATCTCCGCGACCGGCGGAGAGCGGGGGACCCATCTTCTGGGGTGAATCGCCTTAACGCGAGGGGCACTCTTCCGCCCTAACCCTGCAGCTAACCTCGTCAGCGTTGGGAGAGACAGGCATGGCGGAGGAAGCAACCATGGGCCTGTTCCATGGTTGCTTTTTGTGTTCAGGCGGGGAAGCCGCCGTTGGATTTGGGAGGGGGAGACAGCCTTGCGTGCCGTGGTAATCGGCTGTGGCCGGGTCGGATCGATGCTGGCCACCGTTCTCTCGAGCGAAGGGCACGACGTCGTGGTCATCGACCGCGACAGCAGCGCCTTCGTGAGCCTGGGGTCAGAGTTCAACGGCGAGACGGTGACCGGGACCGGGATCGACGAAGACGTGCTCCGGCAGGCCGGGATCGAGGAGGCGGACGCCTGCGCGGCCGTCACGAACAACGACAACACCAACATCATGGCGGCCCAGGTCGCCAAGCACATCTTCGGCGTGCCCAAGGTGGTGGCCCGGATCTACGACCCGGCCCGGGAGGAGACCTATCACCAGCTGGGGCTCGAGACCGTCTCCACGACCCACATGGGGGTCACCGTCATCCGGAACCTGCTGACCACCAATGGGCTGCGGCGGCGCGGCACCTTGGGGACCGGCGAGGTCGAGATGGTCGAGGTCAAGGTCGGCCCTGGGCTCGCCGGGAAGACGGTGGCCGAGGCCGAACAGGCCGGCCTCTTCCGCATCGCCGCAGTGCTGCGGGGCGGGCGGGCGCAGGTCGCCGAGCCGGGCCTGGTCCTGGCCGGCGGAGACGCGATCGTGGCGTCAGCCCACTCGGAAAGCCTCAAGCGCATCATGGGGAGTCTCGGCCTCTAGAAGGCCGGGTAGTGGAGGGAGAGACGATGTTCGTCGTAGTGGTGGGCGCAGGAAAAGTCGGCTACTACCTGGCCAAGACGCTGGTTTCCCGGGGGCATCAGGTGACCGTGATCGAGCAGGACGCGGACCTTTGCAGCCGGGCGGCCAACGAGTTGGGGGTTCCGGTGATGAGCGGCGACGGCACCAACCCGCAGATCCTGGCCGACGCCGACGCCGACCGGGCGGACGTGATCGCCGCCGTGGCCGGGCACGACGAGGTGAACCTGGTCGTCTGCCAGGTGGCCAAGCGCAACTTCCAGGTGCCCCGGGCCGTGGCCCGGATCAACAACCCGAAGAACGAACGGATCTTCACGCTGCTGGGTGTGGACGCGGCGGTCAGCGGCACGGCCATCCTGACCCACGCGATCGAGCAGGAGATCGACTCGCAGGACCTGCATACGCTCCTCAAGCTGAAGCACGGCGATCTCGAACTGGTTCATGCCGAATTGACCGAGGGTTCTCCGGCGGCCGGGAAGGCGCTCAGGGACATCGTCCTGCCCGCTGACTCGGTGCTCGTCACTCTGATCCGCGGCGCGGAGGTCATCTTCCCGCACGGAGAGACGCTGCTCAGGGTCGGTGACGTCGTCATGGCCGTGACCCGGACCGGCATGGAGGAACGCCTGCGCGAGGTCCTCCTGGGCCGGAACAAACACGCGTGAGGGGGCGGGGACGATGAGGGAAGAACCGAACCTCGCCCGCACCTGGACCAGTTACGCTTTGGGAATCCTCGTTGAGAGCGGCTACGTCGTCGCAGTGTTGGGCGTGGCGGCGGTCATCTGTTGGGTGGTGTTGCCGCGATGACCGGGCGCCGCAAAATCGACGCGCTTCTCACGATCGGCTACTACATCGGCCGGGTGATAACCGGGGTCGGCCTGCTCATGCTCGTGCCGATCGCGGTCGCTCTCGCCTACCGCGAGTGGAACACCGTCATCGACTTCCTGATCGGCCTGGCGGTGGCCTTCCTCGTGGGCTACGGCCTGGTTCATCTGTGCTACAAGTCGTCCCGCAAGCTGACCTGGGTGACCGGCATGGTGGCCTCATCCGTCGCCTGGCTGGTCGCCATGACCGTGGCTGCCCTGCCGTATTGGCTTTCGGGCCACTGGGGTTCCTACCTCGACTGCATGTTCGACGTGATGAGCGGGTTCACGACGACCGGCCTCGTGCTGGTGCAGGACCTCGATCATCTCTCCAACGGCGTCAACATGTGGCGCCACCTGCTGACCTATGTCGGCGGGCAGGGGATGGTCGTCATGGCCCTGAGTTTCCTGATCCGGGAAACGTCCGGCACCTACGCCATCTACGTCGGGGAAGGCAAGGACGAGAAACTCCTGCCCAACGTCAAGCACACCGCCCAGGCGATCTGGCTGGTGAGCATCGTTTACCTTGTCGTGGGCACGTTCTTCCAGATGATCGCCGGACTCTTGATCGGGCAACCGCTGGACCGGGCCTTCTTCCACGGCATGTGGATCTTCATGGGCGCCTGGTCGACGGGCGGGTTCGCGCCGCAGTCGGCCAACGTGCTCTACTACCACAGCCTGCTGTATGAACTGGTGAGCGCGGTCATCATGATCATCGGTTCCTTCAACTTCGCCCTGCACTGGGCGGTCTGGACGGGCAACCGCAAGGAAATCTGGCGCAACATCGAGGTCATCTCCTTCTTCGTCACTTGCACTCTCACGTTCATCATGGTGGCCGCAGGGATGGCCAAGACCGGACTTTACGCCACCCCGCTGATCATGCTGCGCAAGGGCTGGTACCAGGTGGTGTCGGCCCACACCACGACCGGCTTTTCCACCGTCTTCGCCCGCCAGTTCGTACGGGACTGGCGGCCGCTGGCGCTCGCCGGCATGATCATCGCCCAGTTGATTGGCGGCTCCGCCTGCTCGACGGCGGGCGGGTTCAAGGGCCTGCGCGTCGGCATCATCTTCAAAGCCCTCACCGAAGAGGTCCGGCGCATCATCGCCCCCTCCAGTGCGGTGATCGTCACGAAGTTCCACCACATCAAGGACGTAGTTCTCGAAGACCGGCACGTCCGTTCCGCAGCCCTCATCATCATCCTCTACACAGTAACCTGGCTGGCTGGGACGGCCATCGCAACCTACTACGGCTATCCCTTCGTGGAGGCGGCCTTCGAAACGGCCTCCGCTGCCGGCAACGTGGGGCTCTCGATGGGCGTGAGCGCGCCGGCGATGCCTGATGTGCTCAAGGTGACCTACATCCTCATCATGTGGGCCGGGCGGCTGGAGTTCATGTCGGTCTTCGCCATCGTAGGCTTCCTCCTGTGGGAGTTTGGCCTGGGCGAGAAGCCGCGGCGGGAACGGAGGACCGAACATGTCGAAGCCTAAGCTACTTTGGGTTCTCGCCCTGACGGTGGGGTTGTGGGCGCTGGGTAGCCTGTCGGCGCTGGCGGCGGGCAGCAGTGAGTTGATCGAGCACCCGGAGCGGTGGGACGGCCAACCGTTGACGTTCCGCGGTGAGGTCATCGGCGACATCATGCGCCGGGGCGACCGGGCGGTGGTCAACGTCAACGATGGCACGTACGCCATCGGCATCTGGCTCCCGGTCCGTGCCGCCGACGAACTCCGGTTCGCTGGACGGTCGGGGGTCAAAGGGGACACGGTCGAGGTGCGCGGGACGTATCACCGGGCTTGCCGGGAACACGGCGGCGACCCCGACATCCACGCCGAAAGCCTGACCGTGACCAAGTTCGGCGGCCCTGTTCCGGAACCGCTGCACGCGGGCCGGGCGTGGCTGGCGGTGGGGCTGCTCCTCGCCGCCCTGCTCCTGGTGGCCTGGGAGGCCTTCCGTAAGCCGCCGGAGGTAAATTTGCCCCAGGCCTAGAATTCCTCCATGACGAAGGGCAGCGCGGGTGGAGGAGAAATGGTGGCGGCTCAAGTGGACAAGCGGTGGCTCTGGCCGGAGGTCGACTCCGCCTGGGTCGAAGGCTTCAAGCAGGGCGGGATAACTCCCGTCCTTGCCCGTATTCTGGCGGCGCGCGGGTTTACCAACCTCGAGGACGCGCGCGCCTTTCTCAACCCGTCCGGTTACTTCGCCGACCCCCGCTTGCTCAAGGGGATGACGGAGGCGGTGGCCCGGCTGGAGACGGCGCTTGCTCAAGGCGAGCGGGTCCGGGTCTACGGCGACTACGACGTCGACGGCATCACCAGCACCTCCCTGCTGGTGCAGTACCTGCGCAGCCGGGGGGGAGCAGTGGACTTCCGCCTGCCCAGCCGGTTCGAGGAAGGGTATGGCCTCTCCGAGTCTGCGGTGGCCGAGGCGGCCGCCGACGGCGTCCGGGTACTCGTCACGGTGGACTGCGGCATCACCGCCCGGGCGGAGGCGGACCGGGCCAGGGAACTGGGCGTCGATCTCATCATTACCGATCACCACGAACCGCCGGACGAACTTCCCGCCGCGGTCGCCGTGGTCAACCCCAAGCAGGCGGGCTGCGCCTATCCCTTCAAGGAACTATCCGGGGTTGGGCTGGCTTTCAAGCTGGTCCAGGCACTGGCCGGTCACGGGCTGGTAGGGCTCGACCAATACCTCGACCTGGTGGCGCTGGGCACCGTGGCAGACGTGGTTCCCCTCAGGGGCGAGAACCGCCTTTACGCCGGGCTCGGGCTCAAACGCATCCGGAGCGCCCCCCGAACGGGCATCGTCGCCCTGATGACGGCCGGCAACCTGGAGCGGCGCAGCGATGCGGCGCTGATCGCCTTTGGCCTGGCGCCGCGCCTCAACGCGGCGGGCCGCCTCGGCGACCCGACAGTCGGGGTCGAACTCATGCTCACCGACGATCCCGAGCGGGCTTTCGAACTCGCGCAGGCGCTCGAACAGGCCAACCGGGAGCGGCAGGAGTTGGAGGAGAAGATTCTCGGCGAGGCGCTGGCGACTCTGGCGGCCCAGGGCGATCCGGACGGCGCCTGGGCGCTGGTGGCGGCGGGTGAGGGGTGGCACCCCGGGGTCATCGGTATCGTGGCCTCCCGGTTGGTGGAGCGCTTCCACCGTCCGGCGGTGGTCATCAGCGTCGAGGATGGCGTGGGGCACGGTTCGGCCCGGAGCATCCCCGAGTTCAACCTGCACGGGGCGCTCTGCGAGTGCGCCGACCTCTTCTTCAAGTTCGGCGGGCACGCCATGGCGGCGGGACTGACTATTGCGGCCGAGCGCATCCCGGAGTTCCGCGGGAGATTAGGCCGCTGCGCCGAGGCTCGGCTCACCCCGGAGGATTTCGTCCCTTCCCTGCGGCTCGACGCGGAGGTGACCGCCGACGAACTCACCCCCAGCCTCGTGGCCGAACTGGAGCGACTGGCCCCTTTCGGCGCGGGGAACCCCACGCCAGTGCTGGGCCTTAAGAATGTGGAGATTGCCGAAGAGCGCACGGTCGGCGAGGGTGGGCGCCATTTGAAACTCTCAGTGCGTCCCGCGGGCGGGGGGGCGCCGCTCGACTGCATCGGCTGGCAGATGGCCGGCTACCGGGAGCGGCTGAAGAGCCACTTCGGCCCGGTTGATCTGGCCTTCTCGCCGGAGGTGGACGCGTGGCGCGGCGCGCCTCGGGTCCAGTTGGTGCTGCAGGATTTGCGGATCGCCGGCGAGCCGACGGCCATCGATGCACTGTTCACCAAGGCGGGTGAGGCGGCCGACCCTTACGACTCGATCCTCGAGGCCTCCGCGTTCAACACCAAGGCGGTGGGGGTCACCTTCGAGGGGCGGCAGGAGGTGCTTCGCCGGCTGCAACCCGGAGAAGCGCTGCTCCTCAAGCGGGAGCCGGAAAACCCCCACGACCCGCAGGCGGTGCGGGTTGAGACCGTGGACGGGCAGCAGGTGGGCTATCTTCGGGCAGGGCTCGCCCGGCACCTGGGCCCGGCGCTCGACAAGGGCTGGCAGTATACGGCGGTGGTCTCGGCGCTGACCGGCGGCGAGGAGGGGCGCAGCCGTGGGGTGAACCTCTACCTGGAGCGCCTGCCCAGCGAGGAGGAGACGGTCGGCCGGGCCGAAGGCGCGCGCCAGCGGGCCGCCCTCCGGGGCGCCTCCGACGCTGACATCTGGCGAGCCATCAGGCAGGCCCTGCTTGGAGGGGCGCCGTACCGCGAGAAGCAGGCCGAGGCCCTGGCCAGGCTGCAGGCGGGGGAGAGCACTCTGGTCGTCATGGGCACCGGGCGAGGCAAATCGGCCATCTTCCAGTCCTTCGGCGCTTTCCAGGCGCTCCGGCACGGGAGAGTGACCCTGATCCTTTATCCGCTCCGGGCGCTGGTGAACGACCAGTTGGAGTCGGCCCGCCGGCGCCTGACCGCCCTGGGGTTCACCGCGTACCCGGCCACCGGCGCCCTCTCGGACCGGGAGCGGGAAGACCTCATGATGGCCATCTCGCTCGGGGAGGTAGACTTCTTGCTCGCCACCCCCGAGTTCGCCGAGGCTCACCTGGCCCGGCAACCCGAACTCCTCGCCCGGCTCGGACTGCTCGTGGTCGACGAGGCGCACCACCTGGCCCAGCGGAACAGCAACCGGGGGGCCTACCGTCGCCTCGGCGAGCTGCGGGCGCGGCTGGGCAGTCCGCTCGCTCTGGCGGTGACCGCGACCGCCGACCGGGAGACCGCCCGGCAGATTCAGGAATCCCTGGGCCTCTCGGCGCTGGTGGTCGATCCGGCCGTGCGCGAGAACCTGCATGTGAAAGATGCCCGCCAGACGCCTGAACAGGGCAAGTTCGACTATCTCACGCGGCTCTTCAGGCGCGGCGAGAAGACCGTGGTCTACGTCAACAGCCGCGACCAGGCCGTCGAAGTCGCCCGGCGCCTACGCAAGGGCAACCTGGCCGAGAAGGACGCGGTGGCTTTCTACCATGGCGGCCTGTCCACGGGCCCCCGGGCGATGCTCGAGCAGTTGTTCCGGGAGGGCGCGGTCCGCCTTATGGTGGCGACCAGCGCCTTCGGCGAAGGGGTCGACATCCCCGACATCCGGCACGTGGTCCACTATCATCTGCCCTTCAACGAGACCGACTTCAACCAGCAGTCGGGGCGGGCGGGGCGCGACGGGCGGGAGGCCTGGATCCACCTTCTGTACGGCGATCGCGACGCCGAGTTGAACCGACTCATCCTCCGGGGCAAGGCGCCCGACCGCGAGGCGCTCAAGGCGATCTACCTGGCGCTCCGGGAGGTTGCCGCCGGCGACGGCACGCTCTTGACCAACGGCGAGCTGGCCGAGTTGGCCAACGCCCGGCGGGAGACGGCCGCGGCCGCGGAGGAGGGGCGTCCCGGCAGGAGCGGCGGCTTCAGCCTGGTGACCCCTGACACCGTCTCGGCCGCGATGGGCATCCTCGCGGAACTGGGCCTTGTGACTCGCGCCCGCGAGGGGGCGGAACGCCGTCTGCGCCTGGCCCAGCGGCCGGAAAAGAAACTGGACTTGGCCTCTTCAGTTAGGTATAATGAGGGTATGCAGGAGCGGGCGGCGTTCGAAGCCTTTCAGGAAACGGCGCGAACAGTCCCCGCTCACAGTTTGCTCGCCATGGTTAACCGGCCCATCGTGCCGGCCTGACAAGGAGAGTGGAAGATGGACCTGAGACGCTTGGTCCGGGAGATCCCCGACTTTCCCAAGCCGGGCATCAACTTCAAGGACATCACCCCCATCCTGGCCGACGGGGCGGCGCTTCGCTATACCATCGGGGCGATGGCTGACCGCTTCCGCGGGAAGATCGACCGGGTGGTGGGCGCCGAATCCCGCGGTTTCCTGTTCGGCGCGCCGCTCGCCTACGAGTTGGGTTGCGGGTTCGCACTGGTGCGGAAACCCGGCAAATTGCCCTGTGAGGTCGAGCGGGTCGAGTACCAGCTCGAGTACGGGAAAGATGCCTTCGAAATCCACAAGGACGCCGTGCGGCCGGGCGAGCGGGTGCTCATGGTCGACGACCTCTTGGCCACCGGCGGCACCATCGGCGCGGCCATGGAGTTGGTCGAGCGACTGGGCGGGAACATCGTCGGCGCCGCCTTCGTCATCGAACTCGCCTTCCTCGGCGGGCGGCGGAAGCTCCACGAGCGCAACGTCGACGACATCCTGACCCTCGTCAGCTACGACGCCGAATAACAGGGCGCGAAAGTGAGGTAGCGGCCGGTCGCTTCTTGAAGTGGCCGGCCGCCATTGCCTATGGTGCGAACGACGCTCGACAAGCTGCTGGAGCGGGTCACCGCCGCCAATCCGGGGACTAACCTCGAGGTTATCCGGCGGGCCTTTGCGTTCGCGTCCCGTTCGCACGAGGGCCAGACCCGGGAGAGCGGGGAGGCCTATATCCGTCATCCCGTCGAGGTCGCGATGATTCTCGCCGAGATGGACCTCGATGTCGAATCCATCGCCGCCGGGCTCCTCCATGACGTGGTCGAGGATACGCCGGTCACCCGGGCCGAGTTGGAGCAGGAGTTCGGCAAAGAGATCGCCCAGCTGGTCGACGGGGTGACCAAACTCTCCCGCATCCCCACCCAGTCCAAAGAGGAACAGGCCGCGGAGAGCCTGCGGAAGATGTTCCTCGCGATGGCCGACGACCTGCGGGTCATCCTGATCAAGCTGGCCGACCGTCTCCACAACATGCGCACCCTCCGCCACGTCGACGAGGAGAGGCAGAAGCGGATCGCCCGGGAGACGCTGGAGATTTACGCTCCGCTCGCGCACCGGCTGGGGATGTCGGCGCTCAAGTGGGAACTGGAGGACCTGGCCTTCCGGTACCTGGAGCCCGAGGCCTACTACGCCATGGTCCAGAAGGTGGCGAAGAAGCGGCGCGAGCGGGAGACGTACGTCTCGGAGGTCATCGACGCCCTGCGGGAGAAGCTGAAGAGCATCGGGATCGAGGCCGAGGTCCAGGGGCGGCCCAAGCACCTTTATTCCATCTGGAACAAGATGAAAGGCCAGGGCATCGATTTCGAGCAGATCTTCGACCTGCTGGCCGTCCGGGTCATCGTCGCCTCGGTCAAAGACTGCTACGGCGTTCTGGGCCTGGTGCACACGCTCTGGAAGCCGATCCCCGGGCGCTTCAAAGACTACATCGCCATGCCCAAGTCGAACATGTATCAGTCGCTGCATACGACGGTGGTCGGGCCGCGGGGGGATCCTTGCGAGATCCAGATCAGGACCTGGGACATGCACCGGACGGCGGAGTACGGCATCGCCGCGCACTGGCGCTACAAGGAAAGCCAGTTGGGGGAGGCGGGCGGACGGGAACGTCCCGACTTCGCCGAAAAGATGGCCTGGCTGCGCCAGCTCCTGGAGTGGCAGCGGGAGACCAAGGACGTCGAGGACTTCATGGAGTCCCTCAAGATCGACCTCTTCGAGGACGAGGTCTTCGTCTTCACGCCGAAGGGCGACGTGAAGACCCTGCCTTCCGGGGCGACCCCGATCGATTTCGCCTACTCGGTCCACACCGACGTGGGCCACCGGTGCATCGGCGCGAAGGTCAACGGGAAGATCGTTCCGTTGACTTATCAGCTCAAGAACGGGGAATTCGTCGAGATCCTCACCTCCAAGACCGGGACTCCCAAGCGCGACTGGCTGAACTTCGTGAAGACGGCCCGGGCGCGCAACAAGATCCGGGGCTTCCTCAAGGAGCAGCGGCGGGGCGAATCCGTCATCAAGGGCCGCGACCTGCTGGAGAAGGAGGCCACCAAGCACGGCCTGGAGGTCTCCGAGACGCTCAAGGAGACGCGGCTGTTGGAAGTCGCCAAGCGGATGGGCCTGGTCGGGGTCGAAGACTTGGAGGCCGCCGTCGGCTTCGGGAAGGTGACGGTGGGACAGGTCTTCACGCGCCTCTTGGGCGAACGGGAGTGGGCGCAGCGTCGCAAGGCCCTGCGGGAGCGCTTCAAGCACAAGCAGCAGCCCGCTGACCTATTCACCAGGCAGCAGGGCGTGGTGGTGAAGGGCGTCGACAACGTGCTGGTGCGGATGGCGCGCTGCTGCACCCCGGTGCCGGGCGATCCCATCGTAGGCTACATAACCCGCGGCCGGGGCATCTCCGTCCACCGCCTCGACTGCCCCAACATCGCGCCCTCCGGTGGCCTCGCCGAAGACGGGGTGCGGGCGATCGAGGTGGAGTGGGACTCCCAGGAGAAGGGGGCGTACCCGGTCGAACTCGAGATCGAGGCGGTCGACCGCGTCAACCTTCTGGCCAGCGTGATGAACGCCATCGCCGAGGCCAAGACCAACATCGCCGCCGTGCAGGCCCGGACCGGACGGGACCGGAAGGCGGTCATCCGGATGACGGTCGACATCGAGACAGTCGACCATCTGAAGCGGATTCTCGACATCGTGAGCCGGGTGCCCGGGGTGCTCAACGTCTACCGGGCCAACCCGACGTAGGCGCCGCAAGAAGCGGGCGGAAAGGCGGAGCAGGGATGCGAGCGGTCGTGCAGAGGGTCGCGCAGGCCAGGGTGACGGTGGACGGGCGGACGGTGGGCGAGATCGGCCCCGGGTTCTGCGTCTTTCTCGGCGTGGCGCGGGGCGACGGCGTGGAGGACGCCCGGTACCTGGCCCGCAAGGTGGCCGCCCTGCGCGTCTTCCCCGATGCCGAGGGGCGGTTCAACCTCGGGCCCCGGGAGGCCGGCGCGTCAGTGCTGGCGATCTCCCAGTTCACGCTGCTCGGCGACTGCCGCCACGGCAACCGTCCGAGTTTTGCCGAGGCCGCGGCGCCGGAGGTGGCCCGGAGCCTTTACGAAGAGTTCGTGGCCGCGCTGCGCCAAGCCGGGCTGGCGGTCGCCACCGGGGAATTCCAGGCCCACATGTTGGTGGAATTGGCAAACGATGGACCGGTTACAATGTTGTTGGACAGTGGCCGGCTCTTTTGACGAGGTGACGGGCGGATGGACGAAGCGGCGCGTCCGGCTTTGGCGGTGCAAGCCGTAAGCGTGGGCCCTCTGGGCACCAACTGCTACCTGGTGACCGACCGGGCGGCCGGCGAGACGCTGGTCGTCGACCCAGGCGATGAAGGGGCTGCGCTCCTGGAGCGGATCAGAGCGCTGAACAGCCGGGTGGTGGCGATCGTCAACACCCACGGTCACTGGGACCACACCGGCGCCAACGCCGCGCTGCGGCAGGCGACCGGCGCTCCTTTGCTCATCCACGAGGCGGACGCGTCCTGGCTGGACAGCCCCCCTGACCGTTTTCTGCGCGAGGGGGAGGAGCTGGCCGTCGGGTCGTTCCGCCTCAAGGTGATCCATACGCCGGGCCACACGCGGGGCGGTCTCTGCCTCTACACGGAGGGTGCGCTCTTCTCCGGGGACACCCTGTTCGCCGAGTCGGTCGGGCGGACCGACCTGCCGGGGGGGTCATTTGTGGAACTGGTCGCCTCCATCCGGGAGAAACTCTTCGCCCTGCCCGACGAGACGGTGGTCTATCCGGGACACGGACCGGCGACCAGCATCGGTGACGAAAAGAGCCTCAACCCCTACGTTTGACCACGCCGCGCCAGGTTGGCAGGTCCTGGAGATTAACCGGGTAAAAGCTATTTGACAGGCCCTTGCCAGAAGGTTAGAATGGCTTTGTCTATCGGGATTCCGGGCCATACACGACTTAAGGGGGAAAGTTCATGGTCTTCAGCCAGATGCGCAAGTCCATGAAGGTCGTCATCTACATCGTCGTGGTCGCGTTCGCGCTGGGCCTGCTTTACACCGGGTACACCGGCGGGTTCCAGCAGGCGGCCGGCGGTTCCCTGGCCGCTCCGGTGGCCGTGGTGAACAAAGAGAAGATCAGCACCCAGGAGTTCAATGAACTCTTCCTGCAGATCGTGACGCTCCAGGAGTCTCAAGGACAGAGCGTTCCGGCCAGCCAGACGGAGGCCTTGAGGGCGCAGCTGCTGAACCAGATGATCAACGGGAAACTGGTTCTCCAGGCGGCCAAGGAAGCCCGCATCAAGGTGACCCGTGCCGAGCTGGACAAGGCCTATCAGCAGTACGTGAAGCAGTACCAGAACGAGAAGGACTTCCAGGCAGCGCTGAAGGCGCGGAACCTCACGGCGCGTGACTTCCGGGAACGCCTCGCTAACCAGAAGATGGTTGAGAAGATGGTCGACAAGATCCAGAAGGACGCCAAGGTCACCGACGCGCAGGTGGCCCAGGCGTACGAGGAGGTCAAGGCGCGCCACATCCTGTTCAAGGTCGACAAGCCTGAGCAGGACGCAGCCGCCAAGGCCAAGGCCGAGGAGACCGTGAAGAAGCTGCGGGCCGGCGCCGACTTTGCCACGCTCGCCAAGCAGCTCTCCGACGACCCGGGCTCCAAGGACAAGGGTGGCGACCTCGGCTTCTTCAAGCGGGGCCAGATGGTGCCCGAGTTCGAGAAGGCCGCCTTCGCCCTGAAGGTCGGCGAGATTTCGGAGCCTGTCAAGTCCGCCTACGGCTACCACATCATTCAGGTGACGGAGCGTAAGGAAGCCAAGGGTCCGGACTTCGACAAGGCAAAGGCCGGCCTGCGCAAGCAGTTGGCTGAGCAGGCGGGTCAGAAGGCCTTCAACGACTGGTTCACCGCCCTGCGGAAGAAGGCGAAGATCGAGATCAAGGATGCCCAGCTTGCTGCCTACAACGCAGCGGCCGAGGGCAACCTCAAGAAGGCCAAGGAACTCTACCAGGAGGCGCTGAAGCAGAAGCCGAACAACGGCTACGTCTACGGCGACCTGGCCAAGATCGCGGAGCGGGAGAAGAAGCCCGACGAAGCGCTGAAGTACTACGAGAGCGCCGTCAAGTACGCCCCGGGCGAGGCCCTCTTCCACCTCTCCCTCGGCGAGCTGTACCAGCAGAAGAAGGAGAACGACAAGGCCGTGGCCGCCTTCCAGAAGGCGTCCGACCTTGAACCGAAGAACTTCTACCTGCACTACATCCTGATGAGCGCCTTCAAGGAACTCAAGCGGGATGACCTGGCGAAGAAGGAAGAGGAGAAGATCAACGCCATAGCTTCGCAGAGCCAGGCGCAGCAGCAGAGCGGCCTGCCGGCCGGACATCCGCCGGTGGGTTCCGGGCAGCAGGCTCCGGCCAACGGTCAGAGCGGGCAGACCCAGACTCAGACCCAGACCCAGTCTCAGGCTCAGACGCAGACCAAGAAGTAGTTTCTCCGCCGATGGGTAGCGAGAGGGGAAGCGGCCTGGCCGCTTCCCCCTCTTTGGCAGACAGGAGCGTGGCCCGATGCTGACCACCCGCCCCCGGGGAACCCAGGACGTGACCCCGGCCGACTCTTGGAAATGGCACTACGTGGAAGACCAGATCCGCCGCATCACCCGTGAGTATCATTACGCCGAACTGCGGACCCCGGTCTTCGAACACACCGAACTGTTCGAACGCGGCGTGGGAGAGACGACCGACGTCGTCGAGAAGGAGATGTACACCTTCCTGGACAAGGGGGGGCGGAGCCTGACGCTGCGGCCGGAGGGCACCGCGCCGACGGTCCGGGCCTACCTCGAGGACGGGCTCGAAGGGGCGCCTCAGCCGACCAAGGTCTATTACCTGGGACCGATCTTCCGGTACGAACGTCCCCAGGCCGGGCGGCTGCGCCAGCACACCCAGTTCGGGGTGGAGGCGTTCGGCTCGCAAGACCCCGCGCTCGACGCCGAAATCATCCACTTGGCCTGGACCTTCCTGCGCCGGCTCCAGCTCAAAGACCTTTCGGTGAACATCAACTCCATCGGTTGCCCGGTCTGCCGGCCCCGCCACCGCCAGGCCCTGCTCGACCATTTCCGCCCGCACCTGGGCGAACTCTGCGCCGACTGCCAGCGCCGCTTCGCACAGAACCCGCTCCGCCTGCTCGACTGCAAGAACGAGGCGTGCCGGGCGGTCGCCAGCCAGGCGCCGGTGATGCTCGAGCATCTCTGCCCTGAGTGCGCCGATCACTTTGCGCGCCTACAGGGCTATCTGACTGCGTTTGGCGTCGAGTACCAGGTGAATCCTTACATCGTCCGGGGGTTCGACTACTACACCAAGACGGTCTTCGAGATCATCTACGGCGGCCTCGGCGCCCAGAGTACGGTCTGCGGCGGCGGCCGCTACGACGGGCTCATCGAACTCGTGGGCGGCAAGCCCACCCCGGGGATCGGGTTCGGGCTCGGGCTGGAGCGGCTGCTCCTCACGATGGAGAAGCAGAATGTGCCGTGGCCGGAGCCGGCCGGGGTGACAGTCTTCGTGGCCCGGCTGGGGGAAAGGGCGCGGGAAGCAGCGCCCAGCCTGGTGGCGGAGCTTCGGGCCGCGGGCCTCGGCGCGGAGTTGGACTACCAGGGCCGGAGCCTCAGGGGACAACTGGACTATGCTGCGAAGATCGGCGCCCGGTTCCTGGCGGTGCTGGGCGACGATGAGCTGGCCTCGGGCCGGGTGAAGGTCCGGGAATTGGCGACACGCGAAGAGAGAGAAGCGCCGCTTCAGGGGTTGGCCGAATGGCTGCGAGAGTGGCTGCAAGGGAGGACAGACCAGTGACCCAGACGCATTACCGCACACATTCCGGGGGCGCGCTCAGAGTGGGCGACGCCGGGACCACCGTCAAGTTGGCCGGGTGGGTCCACCGGCGGCGCGACCACGGAGGGCTCATCTTCATCGACCTGCGCGACCGGTCCGGGCTGGTCCAGGTGGTCTTCAACCCGGAGACCGACCCGGAGGTCTTTCGCCGGGCCGAACGGCTCCGCAGCGAACACGTGATCGGCGTGACGGGCCGCGTGGGCCGCCGGCCGGCCGGGGCCGAGAACCCCAAGCTCCCGACGGGCGAGATCGAGGTGTACGCGAGCGAACTGGAGGTCTTCGCCGAGGCCAAGACGCCGCCGTTCCCGATCGCCGACTACACGGAGACCGACGAGTCGGTGCGGTTGCGCTACCGCTACCTCGACCTGCGGCGGCCGGAGATGCAGGCCAACCTCATCCTCCGCCACCGGGCCGCCAAGGCGGTCCGCGACTACTTCGACAGCCAGGGTTTCCTCGAGATCGAGACCCCCATGCTGATCCGCACCTCGCCGGAGGGGGCCCGCGACTACCTGGTGCCGTCCCGGGTCCATCCCGGCGAGTTCTACGCCCTGCCGCAGTCGCCGCAGCTCTTCAAGCAGATGCTGATGGTGGCTGGCTACGAGCGCTACTTCCAGTTGGTCCGGTGCTTCCGCGACGAGGATCTGCGGGCCGACCGCCAGCCGGAGTTCACGCAGATCGACGTCGAGATGTCCTTCGTCGAGGCGGAGGATCTCCGGCGGGTGATCGAGGGCCTCGTCGCCCACCTGTTCCGGGAGACGCTGGGGGTCGAGGTGCCGCTCCCGCTGCCGTCCCTCACCTGGCACGAGGCGATGGACAAGTACGGCTCCGACAAGCCCGACCTCCGGTTCGGGATGGAGATCGTCGACGTCACGGAGGCCGTGCGGCACAGTTCGTTCCAGGTTTTCGCCGGCGCGGTGGGCTCCGGCGGGCGAGTCAAGGCGCTCAACGTGGTGGGGCAGGCGGGGATGAGCCGGCGCGACCTCGACGGGTTGGTTGATCTGGCCCGGGCTCAGGGCGCCAAGGGCCTGGCCTGGATCGCCTTGTCGCCCACCGAAGGCGTCAAGTCGCCGATCGCCAAGTTCCTGACCGAGGAGGAACAGGCCTCGCTCTTCCGGCTCACCGGGGCCAAGGAGGGTGACCTGCTCCTGCTGGTCGCCGATACTTGGGAAATCGCCTCGCTCACCCTGGGGCAACTCCGCCTGGAACTCGGGCGCCGGCTCGGCCTGCCCGACCCGCACAAGTTCGCCTTTACCTGGGTGGTGGAGTTTCCCCTGCTGGAGTGGGACAAAGACGAAAAGCGCTGGAGCGCGATGCATCACCCGTTCACCATGCCGCTCGACAGCGACCTGCCGCTGCTCGAAGAGCGGGGGGAGAGGCTCGGGCAGGTGCGGGCCAAATGCTACGACCTGGTCCTCAACGGCATCGAACTGGGGAGCGGGTCGGTGCGGATCCACCGCCGGGCCGTGCAGGAACTGGTCTTTGCCGTTCTGGGGCTCTCGCCCGAGGAGGCGCGCAGCAAGTTCGGCTACCTGCTCGAGGCGTTCGAGTACGGCGCGCCGCCGCACGGGGGCATCGCGCTCGGCTTCGACCGCCTAGTGATGCTCATGGCCGGGCAGGACTCGATCCGGGAAGTCATCGCCTTCCCCAAGACCCAGTCGGCCAGCGATCTTCTGACGCAGGCGCCCTCGCCCGTCTCGCCCGCGCAACTGAACGAGTTGGCGATCCGGGTCGCGGCGCCGGTGGCGCCCGGGCGGGACGCGAAATAATCGCGGCCCGAATGGCGTACGCTAGTGCTGCGGGCGGCCGGTTCGGTTGCCGGACGCTGGGCGATATGGTATCATGAAAGTGCACAGAACGTTACCCTACCGTGTGCGTGGTCAAGCTGACTAAGTTGTGAACCAACACACATAACTTAGGGAGCCTGGCCTCTCCCAACGGCGCGTATGCCGTGGCTTCCACGGAAACCCAGGAGTTGGGAGGAGGGCACCCACCTGCAGGTGCAGGTTCAGCCAGCGTCAGCGCGTTAGCGGCACGGCGGGGTATACGTTGACGAGGACGCCTGCCCATCGGGGGCAGGCGTTTCTTTATGGCGGCCCCGGGGAGGGGCCAGGGGAGGTTTGAAAGGGATGCGGACAACCCTTAGGGCGACCGACCGCCGGTTCAGCCGCACGGAACTGCTCATCGGCGCGGCGGGACTCCGGCGCCTGTCCGCCGCCAAGGTGGCCATCATGGGGCTCGGCGGGGTCGGCTCCTTCACCGCCGAGGCGCTCGCACGGTCGGGGATCGGCCACCTGGTGCTGGTCGACTACGACGACATCTGCGTGACCAACGTCAACCGCCAGTTGCACGCCTTGAGCGACACCGTAGGCCGGGCGAAGGTCGACGTGATGGCGGAGCGGCTGCGGAAGATCAACCCGCGCCTGGTCGTCGAGGCGCGCCGGGTCTTCTACTCAGCCGAGAACGGGGAGGAACTCTTGACCGCGGATTTGGACTACGTGGTGGACGCCATCGACCACGTCACGGCCAAACTCGACCTCATCCGGCGGAGCCTCGGGAAGGGGCTGCGCCTGGTCTCCTGCATGGGCGCGGGGAACCGCCTCGACCCGACCCGCTTCGCGGTGGCCGACATCAGCAAGACCTACGGAGACCCGTTGGCCCGGGTGATCCGGCAGGAACTCCGCCGCTCAGGCATAACCAAGGGACTCAAGGTGGTCTTCTCGACGGAACCGCCCCTGCCGACGCAGGCCACGCAGTGGGACTGCCGGACCGGGTGCGTCTGTCCCAACAAAGACGACGGCGCCTGGAAGTGCACCATGCGCCGGACGATCCCCGGGAGCATCGCGTTCGTCCCCTCCGCGGCCGGCCTGATCCTCGCCTCCGTCGTCGTGAACGACTTGCTTCAAGACCTACCGGAAGCCGTCCGAACCGGGTTTAGCGAGGCCGGCCTGCCCGAGGCCGGCGAGCGGGGTGTCGCCCCCAGCGCAGGCCAAGCCAGTAAGGCCGAGTGAGCCGGTGGGTGAGACGCAGGAGGCGACGGAACCGACTTCTGGCCAGGAGGAACTCACGATGGATCTCTTCGACCACGCCGCTTTGAGCCGCGACGACGAACCGCTGGCCGCCCGGATGCGGCCGCGAACGCTGGCCGATTTCGTGGGGCAGGCTCACCTCGTGGGGCCCGGGAAGCTTCTGCGGCGGATGATCGAGGCCGACCGGGTGCCGTCGCTGATCTTCTACGGCCCTCCTGGAACGGGAAAGACCACGCTGGCCCGCATCATCGCGGCAAGCACCCACTGCCAGTTCGAACAGTTGAACGCGGTCTCCAGCGGGGTCTCCGAGGTCCGCAAGCTGCTCGCCGAGGCGGAAGACCGCCGCAAGCTGCAGGGACGCCGGACCATCCTCTTTATCGACGAGCTTCACCGCTTCAACAAAGCTCAACAGGACGCCCTGCTGAAGGCGGTCGAGGAGGGGGTCGTCACCTTTATCGGCGCCACCACCGAGAACCCATTCTTCAGCGTGATCGGGCCGCTGCTCTCTCGCGCGCGCCTCTTCCGGCTCGAGCCCCTGACCCGGGAGGACCTCTTGGAACTCGGCCGGCGGGCGTTGGCCGACCGGGAACGAGGGCTGGGGGGAACTCCCATCGAGGTGACTGAAGAGGCGCTGGCCCACCTGGTGGAGTGCGCCGACGGCGACGGACGGGCCTTTTTGACCGCGCTCGAACTGGCGGTCCGTTCGACGGAGCCGGTCTCCGGCGTCATCCGGGTCGACCTGGAGGTTGCGCAGGAGTCGTGCCAACGGCGCATCCTCCGTTACGACCGGGACGGCGACCTGCACTACGACGCAGCCAGCGCGTTCATCAAGTCGATGCGCGGCTCCGACCCGGATGCCGCCCTCTACTGGATGGCCCGGATGCTCGAAGCGGGGGAGGATCCCCGGTTCGTCGCCCGCCGGATCGTGATCCATGCGGCGGAAGACGTCGGGAACGCCGACCCCCGGGCGCTGCTGGTGGCTGTCGCTGCGGCGCAGGCCCTGGAGATGCTGGGCCTGCCGGAGGCGCGCATCCCGCTCGCCCAGGCGGCGCTGTACGTGGCGACCGCCCCCAAGTCCAACTCCGTCGTGGCGGCGATCGACGCCGCACAGGCGACGGTTCAGGCTGCTCAGGACGACCAGGTGCCGGCGCACCTGCGCGACGCCTCCTACCGTGGGGCGGCCCGGCTCGGTCACGGGCAGGGGTATCTTTACCCCCACGACTTCCCGGAGCATTGGGTCGCCCAGCGCTACCTGCCCGAGAACCTGCAGGACGCCGAGTTCTACCACCCCTCCGGTTCCGGCTACGAGGCTACCATCGCTGAGAGGCTCAAGAGGAAAAACTTCACGCGATGATTGACAGGCAGTCGCCGGGAATGCTACCATAGGGTTAGATGAATTCCTATTAGTTTACTCGGGATTGGCGGCGAGAGCGTGCGGTCCCGTGACCGGGGGGAAACCGGGTGCGCCTTTCCACCCGCGGCCGTTATGGGCTGAAAGCCATGATCGACCTGGCCATGCACGCTGGCGAAGGCCCTGTGCCGCTGAAGGCCGTGGCTGAACGCCAGGGCATCTCGGAACACTATCTGGAGCAGCTCATGGGGGCGTTGCGCAAGGCGGGGCTGGTCGGGAGCGTGCGCGGGGCGCAGGGCGGCTACTCGCTGGCCCGGGATCCCGGAAACATAACCGCCGGCGACATCATCCGCGCGCTGGAGGGGCCCATCGCCCCGGTGGAGTGCGTCGACGAGCGGGGCGCGACACCGTGCGACCGGGTCGACCAGTGCGTGACTTACATCGTCTGGCGCCGCCTGCGCGACGCGATGGTGGAGGCGCTCGACGCGATGAACCTAGCCGAACTGGCGGAGGACGCCCGCCGCCGGTCGGGCACCGCCTCCCGGCACATGTACTACATCTAGCCTTAGAACGTGGGCGAACCCACGGCAAGGAGGGAACGTTTGATGCGGCACGTCTACCTTGATCACGCGGCGACGACCCCAACCGCTCCGGCGGTGGTGGAGGCGATGTTGCCCTACTTCACCGAGCGGTTCGGCAACCCGTCGAGCATCTACGGCTGGGGACGGGAAGCCCGTCAGGCGATGGAGGAAGCGAGGGAGAAAGTGGCGCGGAGCCTCGGCGCCCTGCCCCAGGAGATCATCTTCACGGGCGGCGGTTCGGAGGCGGACAACACGGCGATCAAGGGCGTGGCCCTGGCCAACCGGAACAAGGGCAACCACATCATCACTTCCGCCATCGAACACCATGCAGTCCTCGACGCCTGCGGCTGCCTGGGAGAACTCGGCTTTGAGATCACGTACGTGCCGGTGGACCAGTACGGCATGATCGATCCGGACGACGTGCGCAAGGCCATCACTCCGAAGACCACCCTCATCACCATCATGACGGCCAACAACGAGGTCGGCACCATCGAGCCGATCGCGGAGATCGGGCGGATCGCCCGGGAACACAACGTGACTTTCCACACCGACGCGGTGCAGGCGGTGGGGTCCATCCCCATCAACGTCGACGAACTCGGCGTCGACCTGCTTTCCCTCTCAGCCCACAAGCTTTACGGCCCGAAGGGCGTGGGCGTCCTTTACGCCAGGCGGGGCGTCAGGTTCAGCCAGTTGATCCACGGTGGTGGACAGGAACGAAAGCGCCGGGCCGGCACGGAAAACGTGCCGGGAATCGTGGGCCTGGGGAAAGCCATCGAGATCGCGATGGACGGGCTCGCCCCGCGGGCAAAGGCCCTGGCGGAGATGCGCGACCGGCTGGTCAAGGGAGTCATGGAGCGTATTCCCCGGGTGAAGTACAACGGGCACCCCACGAACCGGCTGCCCAACAACGCCAGCCTCTGCTTCGAGTTCGTCGAGGGCGAATCGCTCCTGCTCAACCTGGACCTGCAGGGGATCGCCGCCTCGTCGGGGTCGGCCTGCACGTCGGGCGCGCTCGAACCGTCCCACGTGCTGCTGGCGATGGGGATCAGCCATGAGATCGCCCACGGGTCCCTCCGGATGACCCTTGGGCGCGACAATACGCAAGAGGACATCGACTACGTGCTGGAGACATTGCCGGGGATCGTCGAGAAGCTCCGGGCTATGTCGCCGCTGGCGGAAGGCAGAATCTGACCGGGCCGGGCAAGGCGGGGAAGGAGACGGACAGCGTGTACTCGGACAAGGTGATGGCCCACTTCAGCAACCCCAAGTTCGCAGGGGAGATCCCCGGGGCCGACGGGGTCGGCCAGGAAGGGAACCCGACCTGCGGTGACATCATGAAGATATATCTCAAGGTCGATGACGGTCGTATCTCCGACATCCGTTTCAAGACGTTCGGCTGCGGGGCCGCCATCGCCACCAGCGACATGGTCTGCGAGATGGTGCTCGGCAAGACGCTCGAAGAGGCGCTCGAGGTCAGCAACCAGGCCGTGGCGGAGGCGCTCGACGGGCTGCCCCCGGTGAAGATGCACTGCTCCAACCTGGCGGCCGACGCGCTGCACCGGGCGATCGAAGACTATTACGCCAAGCACGGCGGGGCGCCGGCCGGGTTCGCGGTCAAGAGCCACGGGCACGGCCACGACTGCTGCGAGGAGGCCGGGGAAGGGTGCCAGGGGTGCGGCCCTGCCGCTGTGCAGCTGGAGGGGCCCAAGGGGCGCTGACCGCATGACGGAGAGAAGCGGCCCTCCGCCCGCCGGCCCCCGCGGCCGGGTTCGCCGCCCGCGGGTGGTGGTGGCCATGAGCGGCGGGGTTGACTCGGCCGTCACCGCCGCGCTGCTGGCGGAGCAGGGCTACGAATGCATTGGCATCACGATGAAGGTCTGGCCCTCTTTACTCCCCGGCGGGGCACCGGAAGGGGGCTGTTGCGGTTTGGGGGCAGTGGAAGACGCCCGGGCGACCGCCTTCAAGCTGGGCATCCGGTGGTACGTCCTGAACTTCAGCGAAGTCTTCACCCACACCGTCATCGAGCCGTTTTGCCAGGCCTACCTGGCCGGCCAGACGCCGAACCCCTGCATCCTCTGCAACCGCGACGTCAAGTGGCGGGCGCTGCTCCAGAAAGCCCGGGAACTTGACGCCGACTTTCTGGCGACGGGGCACTACGCCCGCCGGGGCGCGGCGCCCGAGACCGGCCGCCACACCTTGAGCAAGGCCGTCGACCCGGGCAAGGATCAGAGCTACGTCCTGTACAACCTGACCCAGGAGCAACTTGGCGTAACCCTTTTCCCGCTCGGTGGCCTCACGAAGAGCGAGGTGCGGCGCCTCGCCGCCGAGCGAGGGCTGACGGTGGCGGCCAAGCCCGACTCGCAGGAGATCTGCTTCGTGACGGACGGCGACTACCGCCTCTTCCTGAAAGAACACGGCGGGCAGCCCATCGAGCCCGGACCCTTCCTCGACCAGGAGGGGCGGGAGGTCGGGCGGCACAAGGGCCTGCCGTTCTACACCATCGGCCAGCGCAAGGGTTTGGGCCTGCCGGGCGGCCCCCATTTCGTGGTGGCCCTCGAGCCGCGCCGCAACGCCGTGATCGTTGGTCCCGCGGAGGCGCTCTATCGCCGGGAGCTGCGGGCGATCCAGGTCAACTGGGTTTCGGTGCCGCCGCCCCAGGCGCCGCTGAGCGTCGAAGCCAAGATCCGGTACCGCGTCCCGCCGGCCCCCGCCACCCTGCAGCCGCTCGGAGAGGACGAGGTACGGCTCTCTTTCACAGAGCCGCAGCGCGCCATCACCCCCGGGCAGGCCGTCGTGTTCTACCAGGGGGATCTCGTCTTGGGCGGCGGCACCATCGCGGAAGTTTTCTGACGGTCCAGCCAGGGCATACTACCGCCGCAGGCGGTGAGACATCATGCGGTACGGGCGTCGCCGGGCGCGCTTTCCCTGGCGCAGGGTTCTGGTCACGGCGCTGGCCGTCGTGGGGGGGGTGACCCTGGTCATGGCAGCGGTCAACTGGCGGAGCCTGCGGGGGCTCTACCGGCTCAACCTGGTGGCGCCGGTGGTGCGGCAGTTGGAGGCGACCGTGCGCCTTGACCCGGCTGCCCTGCGGACGAGGCGGCTCACGGACGCGGGCGCCACAAGGCAGTTGCAGGAAGGCTTGGCCGACTTGGGGTTCCCGAGCCGGGTTTCGCCGCAACGCTGACCGCCGTCGAGGATTCGCAGGAAAGGGGATCTATGTGCGGCATCTCTGGCGCGGGCTTCTTCTTGGCTCGTTGGCCGGCGGAGCAGCCTATCTCCTCTGGCGCCGCAGCAGCCGGCGCAAGCAGGAGCGCGGGCTGGCGCTGGTGGGGGAGGTGGGTCGCGAGGCGGTCAAAGCCTGGGGACGTCAGGTGCGCGACGTTCAGGGCGCCGTGCGGGTGGGGCGGCGCATCTTTCGCAAACGGAAAACCCTAAGGACCCTGGCGCACACCGCTCACCGGTTGACCAAGGGGTAGGAAGTGTCCCCCGTCAGCCGGCACCTGCGGCTCGGGATCATCCTCACGCTGGGCCTGGCCGGCCTCCTGTGGCTGCTGTTTCTGGTGCGGGGTGTGCTTTTGCCGTTCGCCGCCGGTCTCTTCCTCGTCTACCTGACCGAACCGGTGGTCGAGCAGATGGAGCGGCGCCAAGTGCCGCGACTGGTCGCCCTGATCGTGATCTACGCGGGCTTGGCCGCGGTCGTCTGGGTGAGCATCGTCTATCTCTGGCCCATTCTGGCCGCCGAGACCAATCGCATCTTAAGGAGTGTGCCGGAGCGGGCCGCCGAGTTGCGGATCCTGGCGCAACGCCTCCTCTCGTCGGGGCGCAACCAACGGCTGCCGGCGCTCGCCAGCGCCACGCTCACGGGGTTGGCCGCCGAACTCCAGCGCTGGGCGGCCCAGGCCGGCCGGTACGTCGTGGTCGCCACTCTCTCCCTCTTCTCGAAAGCAGCCCTGTTGCTGCTCGCCCCGGTCATCGCCTTCTACGCCAGCCACGACCTGCCGCGCTGGCGCCGCCGGGTGCTGGCGCTCTGGCCGGCGACCGGCCGGGAGGAACTCAGGGCGCTCTTCCATGAGGTCAACGCCGTGCTCGGCGGCTACCTGCGTGGCCAACTGCTCATCTCCTGCTTCGTCGGGCTGGGCACCTGGGCCGGGTTGGCCCTGCTCGGCATCCCGTATTCCCTTCTGATCGGCCTGGTCGCGGGGATCACCGACATTATACCGTACTTCGGCCCGCTCATCGGGCTGGTTCCCGCCGCAGTGCTGGGCTTCGCCCGGTCCACCTTGACCGGAGTCTACGTGATCGTCCTCTTCTTCGTGATCCACCAGGTCGAAGGGGGGGTGCTGGTGCCGCGCATCATGGGACACCGGGTGGGCCTGCACCCGCTCGTGGTGATCTTCGTGCTGCTGGCCGGCGGCCAACTCTTCGGCGTGGTCGGCATGGTGCTCGGGGTCCCGGCCGCGGCCGTGGCCCGGGTCCTGCTCGCTCACGCCGCCCGGTGGCTCTTCGGGGAGCGGGCCACCGCGCCCGACTGAGCCGGGTCACAGGGTCTGGAACCGCTCCTAGAGCCGTTTCCGCCGCAGCCTGAAGCGTTGACAAGCCTGTAAGCGGCATTGTATGATTGAGGTGATTTTCCAGAAAGGGGAAAGCCCGTGACTTCCGCCAACGCGCTGCGCGAGATGTTCCTTTCCTATTTCGAAAGCCAGGGCCACCAGCGCCTGCCCGGCGCGTCCCTGGTCCCCAAGAACGATCCCACCCTGCTTCTGACGGGAGCCGGCATGGTCCCCTTCAAGCCGTACTTCCTCGGCACCGCCAAACCGCCCTATACCCGGGTCACGACCTGCCAACCCTGTATCCGCACCCCCGACATCGAGCGGGTGGGGAAGACGGCGCGCCATTGCACCTTTTTCGAGATGCTCGGCAACTTCTCGTTCGGCGACTACTTCAAGGCTGAAGCGATCGGTTGGGCCTGGGAGTTCGTCACGAAGAAACTCGGTTTCGACCCGGAGCGCTTGTGGGTCAGCATCTACCTGGACGACGACGAGGCGGCCCAGCTCTGGCAGGAGAAGGCGGGGGTGCCGGCCGAGCGCATCGTCCGGCTGGGTAAGGAGGATAACTTCTGGGAGATCGGGGTGGGGCCGTGCGGCCCGTGCTCCGAGATCTACGTCGACCGGGGCGAAAAGTACGGCTGCGGCTCGCCCGACTGCGGCCCCGCCTGCAGCTGCGACCGGTTCCTGGAGATCTGGAACCTGGTCTTCATCCAGTTCCACAAGGATGAAGCGGGGGAGTACCACCCGCTCGAGAAGAAGTCGATCGACACTGGCATGGGCCTGGAGCGCTTGGCCGTGGTGATGCAGGGAGTCGACAACGTGTTCGAGACCGACATCTTCCGGCCCATCCTGGACAAGGTCCGCGACATGTCGGGGAAGGTTTACGGCGCCTCCCCCGAGGACGACACGGCGCTCAGGGTTCTCGCCGAGCACACCCGGAGCGTGACCTTCATGGCCAAGGACGGCATCCTGCCGGGCAACGAGGGGCGCGGCTACGTCATGCGGCGGCTCCTCCGGCGGGCCATCCGCTACGGTCGCCGGCTGGGGCTCGAGGGTTCATTCATGCCGGAGGTGGCGCAGGTCGTGATCGACCAGATGGGCGGCGCATACCCCGACCTGGTCGAGAAGCGGGAGAGCATCCTCGGCACCCTACGCAAGGAGGAGGAGCGCTTCCAGGCGACGCTGGAGCAGGGCATGACGATCCTGGCGGAGCTGACGGCCCGTCCCGAGGCCCAAAAGGAGCGGCGTCTCGCCGGCGAGGACGCCTTCCGGCTCTATGACACCTACGGTTTCCCGTTCGAGGTGACCAAGGAGATCGCCGAGGAGCAGGGGTTTACGGTCGACGAGGAGGGCTTCCAGGCGGCGCTGCAGGCGCAGCGGGAACGGGCCCGGGCGGCCCGCACGGGCGGGGCCTATCTCGACGTGAGTTCGGCCTTCTACGCCCGTCTTGCCTCGCGTCTCTCCGAGGAGGGCGGCGTGCCCACGCTCTTCACCGGCTACGAGGCCCTGGCCGGGAAAGCAAAGATCCTGGCCCTGGTCCAGCAGGAGGAAGAGGTTTCGGAGGCTTCGGAGGGCGCCGAAGTGGAGGTCGTGCTCAGCGAGACGCCCTTCTACGCCGAGAGCGGCGGCCAGACCTCAGACCACGGCCTCGTCGAGACGCTCGCCGGGCGTCTGCTGGTGGAAGGCGTATTCCGTCCGGTGGAGGGGCTCGTCGTCCACCGCGGCCGGGTGACTGCCGGGCGGCTGCGGGTGGGCGAGGAGGTCACCACCGCCGTCGATGAGGCGCGGCGCCTAGCCACCGCCCGCAACCACAGCGCGACCCACTTGTTGCACCGGGCGCTCCGGCTGACCCTCGGTGAACACGCCACGCAGGCCGGGTCGCTGGTGGCGCCCGAGCGGCTCCGCTTCGACTTCAACCACTTCGCGCCGGTGACTCCCGAGCAACTGCGGACGGTGGAGCGCCTGGTCAACGCGCGCATCCGTGAGAACCTGCCGGTCACGACCACGGTGATGGGCCGCGAGGAGGCGGAGGCGGCGGGCGCGGTGGCGCTCTTCGGCGAGAAGTACGGCAAGGACGTCCGGGTGGTCAAGATGGGCGACTTCAGCCAGGAACTCTGCGGCGGCACCCACGTCCGCCATACGGGCGAACTCGGTTTCTTCAAGATTCTGGCGGAGGGCGGCGTCGCCGCAGGGGTGCGCCGCATCGAGGCGACGACCGGGGAGGGCGCGGAGAGGTACCTGACGGATCAGGACGAGTTGGTGCATGCTGCGGCGGCGCGCCTCAAGGTTCCGCCCGAACTGTTGCTCGAGCGGCTCGAGAAGCTGCTCAGCGAACGGCAGGAACAGGCGCAGGAACTCGACCGCCTAAGGGCCCGCCTCGCGGGGGGCGAGGCCGACGCGCTCGTGGCGCAGGCCAAGGAGATCGGCGGCCTCAAGGTGGTCTCCGGCGTGGTTCCCGGGCTTGCGCCCGAGGCGCTCCGGGAGATGGGCGACCAGCTCCGGCAGAAGGTCGGGGAGGGCGTCGTGGTGCTCGGCTCCGGCGGAGAGGGACGGGCGCTCATCCTGGTCATGGCTTCGCCCGCTGCAGTGAAGCGGGGAGTGCACGCCGGCAACGTCGTCAAGGCGGCGGCCGCCCTCGTCGGCGGGGGTGGCGGGGGCCGGCCGGAGATGGCGCAGGCGGGCGGCAAGGTTCCGGAGAAACTGCCCGAGGCTTTG
>JBLNBQ010000152.1:0-8995 GCA_050260095.1 Chitinophagales bacterium | reverse complement strand
GACGTGCCGGTAAGCGTGGCTTCCCAGGCAGTGCCCCCGCTCGCCGATGCTCCGCAGCAGGTCCGGGAAGCGTTCGGCCCACCTGCCTTCCACGAAGAAGGTGGCCTTCACCTTCGCCCGGTCCAGTTCCGCCAGAAGCTGCGGCAGCACCTCGTTCCCCCACGAGACGTTGAACATGAGGGCCGCCCGGCGCCCGTCGGGCCTCCCTTGGTACACGGCGTTGAACATCCCGGAGACGACCGCCGGGGCAATTGGACTCACCAGTGGCTGGACGGCGGTGTTGCGGTCGGCCTCGAGAACGGCTCGCACCGTCTCGGGCACGTTGAGGCGCTGTCCCGGGCGCTCGGGCCTCACCACCCCGCCCGCCGGATCCCACCGGGCCGGCACAGCCGGCCGGTCAACCTGCCGGGCCAGTTCCTCGACTTCGCGGCGCACTTCCTCCGGCAGAAGCCCGGCCATCGGCCGCCCCGCCAGCGTCACGCCGGGCCGGACGCCCACCCGCCAGCGCCGCCACCAGTCGACCAGCACCGGCCGCTCCCCCGGACGGGTGCCGGGCAGGGGCCGCTGTTCCCCTGTGCGCCCGTCGACGTAGCTGTCCTCCCGCAGGAGGAGGTCGGAGAGGCGGACCGCCCGGTAGCCCCGCCGGGCGAGGAGCCGGGCGATCTCCGGCAGAGCGGCGGCCGTATGGCGCCCGGCGGTGCTGAAGCGGAAGATGGTCCCCGGCGCAAGGTGCCGTTCGACGCGGGCGGCGATGAAGCCCGGGCTGGGGTTGCGCCAGTCCAGGGTGTCCACTGTCCACAGGACGGTGCGGTAGCCCTGTTCGTGGGCGATGGCCAGCGTTTCGGGGCTCTCCTCCCCGAAGGGCGGCCGGAAGAGTTCGGGCTTCTTCTTGGTGTGCCGCTGGATCAAGGCCTCCGTGCGGCGCAGCTCCTCCCGCAGCCCCTCCGGCCCGAGAACGTCCAGGTGCAGGTAGCTGAAGGTCGCGTTGCCCACTTCGCAGCCGAGCGCCGGCAGGCGGGCCGCCAGGCCGGCCTGGCGCTCCAGCCACCCGCCGGTGACGAAGAAGGTGGCGGGCAGGCCGGCTTTGGCCAGCGCCTCCACGATGGCCGGCGCGTCCTCCACGCCAAACGCCGCGTCGAAGGTGAGCGCGACGACCCGGTCGGGCCGGGCCACCTTCCGGATGGCGGCCGGAGGCGGCGCCAGCGCCTCCCGCGCCAGCCGCACCGCCTGGCCGGCGCCGCGCAGCAGGATCGCCACGACCAGCAAAAGAAGGAGGCCGGCGGCCGCCAGACGACCCCGACCTCTCAGATCGATGATCACCATCGCGCTCCCCCCTGCCTGATGTCTATGCGGCAGAGGGGAACTAATGGTCAGCGCGCGAAGTTGTGCCCGCCGATCACCGCGGTCACCGGCCGGGTCTTCCAGAAATCCAGGGCCACTGACTTCGCCGGGTTGTAGAAGAAGAGGGCGCCGCCCGTCGGATCCTCGCCGGCCAGGGCCCGGTCGACCACCGCGAGCACCGCCTCATCCGGCACCAGGTTTGCCAGCCGCCCGAGTTCCACCGACTTGAACTGCCCCGGTTCATCGACCACGGCCTCGACCGACTTCGGGAAGGCCGGATGGCGGACCCGGTTGACGACCACCGCCGCCACTCCCAACTGCCCCAAGGCCGGCTCGTTGCCCGCCTCCGCCATGACTAGGCGGGCCAGGAGCAGGCGCTCCTCGTCGGTGACCTCGATGACCCTGCCGGAGGCCGCAGGGGCCGCGGTGGCCGGCGCGGGCGCGGCGGCCGCCGGCGGCGTCTGGGCGGCCGGGGGAGCCGCCTGAACGGCCGGGCGCGCCGCCGGGACGGCCGGCGAGGCGACCGGAGCCGGCGGCCGGCCGATGACCGCGCCGCGCTCCACGCCGGCGTGAAAGAGGGCGGCTGCCTCCTCGGCGCTGCGCACCCGCGCGCCCTTTCCGTCGAAACCCGCCGGCGACCCGGTGGCTTTGGGCGCCGACCCGGTCGGCGCCGGCTTCACCTCCGCCCCGGGCACCCGGAGCTTCTGCCCGACCCGGATGAGGTATGAGGCGTCGAGGCCGTTGGCCTCCACCAGTGCCGCCACGGTCGTGTCATAACGCTTCGCCAGAGAATAGAGCGTGTCGCCGGGCTGGACCACGTAGATCGCCGTCTCAGCCGACAGCGAGGGCCCCGCACACAGCAGGCAGAAAGCAAGGGCCACCGCCGCACGCAGGCTGTTCCTCAACCGCGCCTCGCCTCCCGGAAAGAAGAAATGGCAGAAGATGTCTCTTCTGCCTTAGAAATTCGCCTTCCGGCCAGGCTTTCCCTTTCCCGAACGCTACGGAGCCAGGTTGTCCCGCAAATTCTTCAACAGCCGCAGGTTGTGCCCGGGCGGTTCCGTCTCCTCCTGAGGCGTCTCCACGATGGCCGGGAGTTCACGCAGCTCCGGCTGGGACAGCATCGCCCGGAATCCCTGCTCCCCCAGGGCCCCGTCGCCGGGCTGGAGGTGCCGGTCTCGGTGGCTGCCCAGCTCGCCCGCGGAGTCGTTGGCGTGCACCACCCTCACCGCGCCGGCGCCCCAGCTCTCACCGACCTCGTCGAGCAGCCTTCGCCAGCCGCGCTCCTCCCGCAGGTCGTACCCGGCGGCGAAAGCGTGACAGCTGTCGAGGCAGAGGCCGAGGCGCGGCCCAAGTTCCTCACCCGCCGCCGCCCGGATCGCCGCCAGCTCCGCCGGTGAGGCGCCGAGCAGTTGCCCGCCGCCGGCCACGTTCTCCAGCAGGATGACCGGCTGTTCGGGGCGCCCCGCCTCCTCCCAGGCCTCTCGCAAGCCGCTCCCCGAGAGCTCTGCGCCGGCCGCCGGCCCCTCGCCGCCGTGGCTGCCCGGGTGGAGCACCACGTATTCGGCCTGCAGCGCCACGGCCCGCCCCAGCAGTTCGGCGAAGGCCTTGATGGACTTCGCCCGCAGGTCCGCCTGAGGCGAGGCGAGGTTGATCAGATAGATGGCGTGGATCACCAGGGGATGGATGCCGGCCTCCGTGAGCGCGGCCTTGAACAGCCGCCCTTCCGGCTGGGGCACCGGACCGTTCTTCCAGCCGCGCGGGTTGCCGGAGAAGATTTGCACCGTCTCGCAGGCGATCATCTGGGCGCCCTCGCCCGCCCGGGCCAAGCCGCCGCCCACCGGGATGTGGACTCCGAATCTCACTTCCGGCCTGCCTCCAGTTCGCGGCGGCGCCCGAGGCGGTCGAGCCAGCGCAGCGCCGGCACCTGCTCGATCTTCACGCTGAGCGAGGTCCGCTCCGTGTACAGGTGGAACAAAACCAGCGCCAAGAGCCACCCGAGGCGGACCCCGAACCCGCCCGTCCAGGCGGCGGCCACGCCCACCGCGGCGCCCAGCACGTTGGACCCGGTGTCGCCCATCATGACCTCGGCCCGCAGGTCGTGCCCGGCAAAGACCGCCGCCGCACCGGCCAAAGGCGACAGCCACCCCCAGACGGGATGACCCGGCGCTCCCAAAGCCAGCGCACCCGCCCCCAGCAGGACGAACCCCTTGAACGCCCGCCCGGGGCGGAGGTCGAGAAGGTTGATGGCGTTGGCCGACAGCGCTATTATGACCGCGTTCAGCCCCGCCTCACCGGCCAAGCCGAGCCACCCCCGCCCCGCCCCCGGACGGACGGCCAAGGCGGCCGCCCCCGGAAACACGGCGAGCAAAAGCCCGCCCAGAGCCTTGACGACCCCGGAGGTGAGCCGCCCCTCTGTGAGCAACAGGCGGAAATGTCCTTTGAAGCCGCCCGTCTCCCGAGAACCGAGCAGGTCGTCGACCAAGCCGAAGAGACAGAAACCCACCAGCGTGACGAGGAGCGCCACCTCCAGGACGGCCAATTCCGGCCGGACACCCGACCAGACTTGGCGCGCCCACTGCAGCGCTCCCACGGCGAGCGCGGCGAACACGAAGACGAGCCCTCCCGCCACTGGGACGTCGCGTCCGGCGTAGTTGCGCCGGATCGCCCCGGAGGCGACGAGGAGCCCCGTGACCGGGCGGTAGAGCAACCAGGCCGTGATGGCGCCCAGCGCCAGCCAGACGATGGCCTCCCCCAGCCCGCTGATCCCCCTCATCGCCGCGCCCCTCCCCGCACCACGCGCCGCGCCAGCTCCCGCGCCACGTGGACGAACTGCTGGCCCCGGTGCCAGAAGCCGGCGAGGTCGCGTCCGGTCTCCCGGTGCGTCATGTTCACCGGAACCTCGCGCACGGTGAAACCCAGGCGGCAGGCGTCGATCGTCATGCCGACTTCCACCCCGTAACCCGAGGCGAAACCCCCCAACTCTTCTATGACGCGCCGGCGCATGGCCCGCTGCCCCGACAGCGGGCTTTCGACCTCCAGCCCGGCGAGGTGGCGGATACCAAAGCGCGCCAGCCCCTTCACCAGCCCGAAACCGCCCTTCCGTTTGGCCTTGGGGAAACGGGCGATGGTCAGGTCGGCCTCGCCGGCGAGCACCGGTGCGATGAGTTTGCCGGCTTCCACCGCGCTCTCTCCGATATCTCCGTCCAGCGCCACCAGCACCTCTCCGGTCGCGGCGCGCAGGCCCGCATTCAGCGCCTCGCCTTTCCCGCCCGGCGCCGGCCGGCGCACCACCGCAGCCCCGGCGGCCGCCGCGAGTTCACCCGTGCCATCGCTCGAGGCGTCGTCAATGACGACCACCTCGTCGACTAGGCCGGTCGCCCAGGCGCCCTGCACCGTGGCCTGGATGGTCGCCGCCTCGTTCAACGCTGGGATCAGGACGCTCACTTTGGCCCGCCCGCTCATGGCAGCGCATACTCGCCGGTCAGCGGCAGGAACTGCCGCGCCGTCTCCTTAACCCCGTAGTTGTCGACCCGGCCCATCGCCAAAGCCCAGATCAGCGCCAGCTGTCCGGCCGGGGTGTCAGCGTTGTCCACGGTGAGCACGCCTTTGCCCCGGTACTGCTTGATCAGGGAAACCTTCACGTCGGACGTCTCCACCACGGCCACTGTCAGCCCGACCTCCTTGAGCGCGTCGATCAGCGGCAGGTCGAGGCTCTTCGCTGCGGCGGCCCGCGCCTCGTCCGTCGCCCCGCCGACGACGATGGCGAGCTGGGCAGGACGCTTCGTGCCCCCGTGCGCCGAGACCACCTGCGCGTCGACCAGGTAGGACGTCAGCAGGGTCGGCGTACCGCGCGCCAGTTCCCGGGCGACCCCCCGCAGCACCTCCACCGGCAAGCCCGCCGCCCCGGGATCCGGGACGCCCAGAATGGTCGCCGCACCGGCCCGCTTCTCCAGCGGCATGGCCGCCGGGTCTTGCAGGAAGGTGAGCGACATCGCCACTTCCGCCCCGGCCTTGCGCAGAACCGCCTGCAACTCCTCGATCGGCCTGACCTCCGCCGCCGGGTTCAGCCGCACGAGGACCACCTGCTTGCCGTAGAGACGGTCGGCCACCAGCACAGGGAGAACGGCGCGGCCGAACCGGTCGGCATTCCGGTGAGCCGCCCGCTCCGCTCCCACCGCCCGCTGGAGATCGCGCCGCTCGGTCGTGAGCCGGTTGACGTCGGCCTCCATGCGCTCGATGAGCCGGGTCTGCTGTTTGACCAGCACGCGGTCGCCCAGCGCGTTCCCGATGAGGATGCCGAGCGCCAGCGCCAGAAAGACCGAGACCAGCGAGACGATGTGGTAACGCATGTCGATGATCAAGTGAACTCCCTGCCTCTAGAAACCGAAGATGGTGCGCAGGTGGAGCAGGCTGACCCGCCCCAACTGCCGGATGGGCTCCGAGAGTCCGATCACGATGGCCACAGGGATGAGCGCCGCCACCGCGATCTGGATCAGGTAGCGTGCCCGCACGCGCCCCCGGTAAAGTTTGTTGACGCCCTTGGCGTCGACCAGGATCGACCCCACCTTCAGGCGCACCAGGAAGGTGCTGGCCATCCCGGCCCGCCCCTTCTCCAGAAAGTCGATCATGTTGGAATGCGTGCCCACGGCCACGATCAGCTCGGCGCCCTTGCCGTAGGCGAGCAAAAGCGCTGCGTCCTCGCTCGTCCCCGGCACCGGCATCGTCGCCGCCGCGGCGCCCAGCTTCTCCACCCTGGCGAGCCCGGGCGCCCGGCCGTCCGGATAGGCGTGGACGATCAACTCGGCCCCGCAGAGCAGCGCCTCATCGCTGACCGAGTCCATGTCGCCCAGGATGAGGTCGGGCTTGAACCCGTTCTCCAAGAGCGCGTCGGCCCCGCCATCAACCCCGATGAGCACCGGGTGCATCTCCTCGATATACCCGCGGATGGCGGCCAGGTCTTCCTTATAGTCGGAACCCCGGACCACGACGAGCACGTGACGGCCGCGGAAGGGGGTCAACGTGTCGGGCAACGGCACCTCTCCCAGGATGAGGCCCTTCTCCCGCTTGGCGTACTCCAGGGTGTTCTCCACGAACCGGTCCAGCTCTTCGCTGAGATGCGCCCGCGCTACCGCCATCCGCTCGCGGATGCGCTGGGCCGTGAGCCGCTCGAGCTGGGCCACCGCTTCCCCGCCCCGGTAGAGGGTGGAGCCGGCGATTTCGACTTCCGCCCCTTCGCTCACCCGGACAAAGAGGTCGGGAGTCAGGCAGTCGAACAACAGAACCCCGGCCTCAGCGAGCACCGCCGGGCCGAGGTTGGGATAGCGCCCGCTGATGGATGGACTGGCGTTGATCACCGCCCTGACCTTGGCCCGCACCAGCGACTCCGCCGAAACCTCATCCAGGTCCCGATGGTCGATGACCGCCACCTCACCCGGACGGATCCTTTTCGCCAGCCGTTTGGTGCGGCTGTCCACTCTGGCCGTCCCGGCCAGGCGTTCCGGCACTCCCACGGATATCCTCCCGTCTAGCTGGAGAGGCGGACCAGATCGGCAACGCGGGCGATGAACGAGGAATTCGTCGGTTTGCCTGAAGAGGCCCGCACGGTCGAGCCGAACACCTCGTAGAGAGCGTCGAGGTTGCCGAACGTCCACGTGTGTTCGATGGCATGGCGCAGGTTGCGTTCGACCAGGGCGGCTGAGGCGCCAAAGCGCGCCCCCACTTCAGGGTACAGGCGCTTGGTGACCTCAGAGAGGCGGCGCTCGTCCTCGAGCACCAACAGGATGGCCTCCTTCAGGTACGCGAAGCCCTTGAAATGGGCCGGGACACCCAGCCGGTGCAGGACTTTCGCCACCGCCTCCACCCGCGACAGCAGCGGGGTCTGGGCGGGGTCGGCCCCCGGCTCCCGCACGACCTGCCAGATGCGGGTGCAAAGCATGTCGGGCTGAAAGGGCTTGATGATGTAGTAGTCGGCCCCCAGGGCAAGCACCTGATTGGCGATGCGCTCCGCCCCCACCGCCGAGAAGACGATCACCTTGGGGCGGCGCCCAGCGCGCTTCCGGAGTTCCTCCAGCACCCCGATGCCGTCGAGGTCTGGCATGATGAGGTCGAGCAGAAGAACATCGGGCTCTGTCTCTTCGAGCAACCGCAGGGCCTCGCGGCCGCTGCGGGCCGTTCCGACCATGACCATGTCGCGCCGGCGTTTGGTCGCCCGCGCCACGATCTCGCACAGCTCCCCGCTGTCGTCGGCCATCAGAATCTTGATCGGCTCTGCGTCCATCTCCGCCACCCCTGCGCAGCGATGGCGTTAGATTTCTACGATGCCTGGGATTCTCCTTTTTTGGACTGGGCCTTGCGGAAGAGCCCGGCTTCCATGGCCATCCACTCTGCCAGCAGGCCGTAGCCCCGCGTGGGATCGTTCACGAAGACGTGGGTCACGACCCCGACCAGGCGTCCGTCCTGGATGATGGGGCTGCCGCTCATGCCTTGGACGATCCCGCCCGCCCGGGCCAAAAGCCGCGGGTCCGTCACCCTGATCACCAGTCCCTTCCCAGCCGGTTCATCCGTGCGCCTGACCCGCACGATCTCGATCTGGAACGCCTCGATCCTCTGCTGGCGGACCACCGTCCGCATCTCGGCCGGTCCGGTGTGGATCTCCTCCCGGGCGGCGATGGGCAGGGTGGCCGAGGCCGAACCTGGCGGCCGCATCATCCGCCCGAAGATGCCGCAGAACGTGTTCCGCTCGATGGTGCCCAGCACCCCCTGGGTGTGATGGAAGAGCCCGATCTTCTCCCCGGGCTGGCCCCGCCGTCCCGGTTGAATGCCGGCGATCACGGCCGGCACGATGCGCCCGTTGTGCAGGGCCACGCCGCGGCGCGAGAGACTGTCGGTGATCATGTGCCCGAGGGCGCCGTAAACCTTCGACTCCGGGTCCCAGAAGCTGAGCGTTCCCACTCCCGCCGCCGGGTCCTCGACGTAGACGCCGAGCCGCCACCGCCCGGCGCGTCGCCCCGCCTCGGGCCGGTCCTGGCCCGCCGCCACCTGGGCGGGCGAAACCGTCACCTCCAAGCGGGACGCGCCCCGGCGAACCTCGAGCCGGACCGGCCGTCCCTTGCCGGCGTTGACGAGCGCCTCGAGCTGGGTGGCGCTGTAGACCGGCTCGCCGTCGACCCGGGTGATGAGGTCACCAACTTTGAGCCCGGCCTGCCGCGCCGGGTCGACCGCCCCCCCGGCGGCCTGCACCGGGCTGAAGCCCGTCACGATCATCCCCTGAGGAGCCACGAGCACGCCGATGGCCTGGCCCCCGGGCACCACCCGCACCTCCGGCAGCACCGTCACCTCGCGGCCCCGGAGCGGGATGAACCCGAAGAGCCGCAGGTTGAGCCGGGTCCGGCCGAGACGCTCCGGGTGCAGCACCACCGTCCGTCCCCCGCTGCTCGCCAGGCCCGCCAGGGCCGACGATTCCCCTTCCCCCCGGCTCACGCGGACGGCCGGCCGCGCCCGCGGCGGAACGCTGACGGAGACCGGAAGACGCAGGTCAAACGCGTACGTCCGGCCCTGGGCCAGGTGAACCTCGGCCGGCAGCCCCACGCTCCACTCCACGAGCAGCCACCCGCTGATCCCCAGGGCCAAAAAAACGAGGAGCAGCCTCCCGAAC
>JBLNBQ010000151.1:0-9415 GCA_050260095.1 Chitinophagales bacterium | reverse complement strand
ACCACGGCCGGGGCCTTGCCGGTCTGGGCGGTGCCGTGCACCCGGCGAATGCCGGCCATCACGGTCTTTACCTCGGCCGAGCGGGTGGGATTGTCGGCGCCGGCGGCCTGGTGGGCCTGGCTGATGGCGGAGATCCGGCGCGTGAGGGTGGAGGTCTTCCGCCCGGCGGTGACCAGGGCCGTAAGGTACAGGGCAACCGTCTCGGCGGAGGCCGGCAGCGAGGGGACGCCTTGGGTCTGGCACCAGGCGGTGAAGTCCTGCCAGTCAGAGCGGTACGCCTTGATGGTGTTTTCGGCCTTGGCGCTCTGGAGGTACTCTTGGGCCTGCTCCGCCAAGCGAGAGGTGAGGTCATAGGCCGCCGGGATCAGGTTTCGCTCCATGTGCACTTCCTCCATGCTGTCATACCGCTTGAGCGGTTTGCTGTCAAACTGGCTAGCAGTCATGCTGGCTTCCGATACGCTTCACATCGGGACCTTGTATCCCCATTCTACACACTTCAACCGGATACTGCAAGAGACCTCTTGAGACTTTTTTAGACTTGTGCTACAATGCGGCCGAAAGGTAGGTGTGATAGGTGTCGGATGGACTGAGGGAATTGGTCACCTTAGAAGAGCTCAGACAGCGCCTCAAGGTGAGTCGGGCGACGGTGTTCCGGTTGAAGGAAAAGGGGATGCCGTCTGTAAAGGTCGGCGGTGCGCTACGGTTCGACCCGAAGGCGGTAGACGAGTGGATCCGTTTACAGGGAGAAGTCGTCAAGGCAACACATCGCCCTCACATGCCCGGGCACCTTCGGGAGCGGCTGATTGAGGCCTTCGATGAAACCAGGTCCACCACTGAAAAGGAGTGGTGGGAGGTCCTGGAGAGCCCGGATGAGGCGCGGAACCTGATCGGCGCCCTTTGGAACTGCCGCGACATTGCCCCGGCCAGCCTGCGAGAGGATGTTGCTGACTGGATCCTGCACCGGTCTCTGGGTAACGAAGAGCTTGCGAAGCGTCTGCGGTCCGGTTGCTCATTCGCACAGTTAGTCAGAGCCATCCGCCCCCACCTGGAAGAAGACCTTCGCAATCACGCCGAGGCGGAGGGCGCCAGCCATGAATGAGCACGCACGAAACCAGATTCGCGGTTCAGACCGGGAACCCTTCGTCTGGGATCCCGAAGAGCAGCGGTGGCTTGATCCGTGGCAGGTGACCATGCGCCTGCACCTTCCCGGCGTCCCCAAGCGTTGGGAGGAGCTAGGCCATGGCTCCCATGAGGACCGCACCTACCGTCTGACCGTCCGGGAAGCCGGCGGCCCGGCCCGGTGGGTGAAGTTTCGGGTGAGTCCCGAGAGCGGCTGGCAGATGCTTGAGGACGGCATGGTCATGTGGGCCACGAACTACATGAACCTGGACCTTCACGGCCGCAAGCTAGAGGGATACAACCCGCGGCGCCGGAAGCAACCCGCGCGCTCTTTCGAGAAGTATCTACTGTGGCAGGTTCAGGAGATCGGGCTTGAGGAATGCCTGACCACGCTGCCTGAGGAGCCGGAGACCACGTACGCCATCTCGAAGCGGGAGCTTTCCTTCCTCGAGGCCGAACCTACCCCCTTGGAGCTGCGGGTCCAGGCCCTGACGTGGCATGGGGAGACCGTCCCTCATGGGCACCCACTCAAGTGGTTGAGCTGGTTGCAGGAGCGTGGCCGGCGGGAGTTCCCGCTTCTCGGTGCCAACGGCACACAGGTGTACCGGCGCCGGTCATGGGAGGATTGGGAAGACCTGAGGCAACGCGAAGGCCTCAGCGTAGATGACGCCCTCCTGGCCATCCACACGGCCCTGGGCGCCTGGCCTCAGTACGGAGGAGACAACCCGGATCACCCGCTCAACCATGACCGGCTGGACCAATGGGAGCGGGGGTCTTGGAGTGAGACGGACGTAGAGACCATGCGGGCCATGGCCATCCTGTGGGACATGGAATCGCTCATGATCAGGACGGCCATGCGCACGGTGGACCAGTACCGGGAGCACCTGGCCCGAGGCGGGTCATTCGTCCTCCCCTTCGGGCCCGAGCAAGCAGGCGGCAGCGGCATGACAGTGTAACGGTAAGACAGCAAACCAGCATGGAGGTGCCGCATGGCAGACAAAGAGAAATCAGAGCCCGAAGTGATCTTCGACGAGCTTCAGACGGAGACCGCTTCACCGCGGCTGGTGAACCCGTGGACGGAGAAGATCGTGAATCGGCCGCTTTTCACCGGGCCGAGGGTCTGCGAGGAGTGCGGCACCGAAGCCACCGGTTGGACCGACATGGAATCCGCGATTATGACCTGCTATTGCAGAACCTGCAACCGACTTACGTCGCATCGCTTCCGCACTCTGGCACCAGCTCAGCCCATCGAGCCTTGGTTCTATCGGGATGGGGATGCCGTGCGAATGATGTTGCAGGCACTCGGCTGGACGGGACGGGGGAACACTGGCGGGTGGGTCGAAATCTACGACGAGCACGGGCGATCCTTGGGCAAGCGTCATGGGTATGGCGCTGCGTGGAGCATAGTCGCACCGGCCTATACGCAGGCCTTTCCTGACAAACCCCTTCCGCAGTGGGGCAACCCTTTTCACCGAGAGATATGGCGCTGTGCGAAGTGCCTGGGAAAACGCACCGTCGATCTTGACGTTCGTCGGGGCATCTTGTCCTCCGATTGGCACCAATGCGGTTTCCCGTGGTAGATATGGCGGTAAGACAGCTTGACGGTATGACGGTAAACTGGTGAACCGAACCCAAAGACCCGCGGGAGGTGTTCTTGTGCCGCTTACCCCTGAGATCCTGGACGATGCCTTCGCTCTGCCATGGCGTCTCTTCATGTCGGAGGTCCCCACGGATCTCCTTGTAGACGATCCTGCCGTGCTGGACGCATTTGAGGAGAAGGCGAGTGGGGCCTGGGATGAGGTCCTGGACTTTCTGGGCGAAGACCCGGAACCAGCGAACGCCAGACTCACGGCCATGTCTCTGTTGGCCGTCAGGGTCTTCTCGCCGGATCCTTCGGAGCGCGAGGATGACTGGCGGGCAGACTTTGCCGCCTGCTGGCGCCCGGAATACCGAGAAGAGATCATGGCTGCCGGCGACTCGGAAATCATCTGGAACAAGGTCTGCGCCGACTACCGCCAGGCGGCCAAACAAGGTAACCCGGTCGGTGCCGCCATGTTGAAGATGTTGGAGGTCCTCCGGCAGGAAGGAGGACGACTCCGCATGGCCATGGCTGGCACCAAAGCGGCTGTACTGTGGGAGGATGTCCTCCGAGCGGCTGACGCCACCACCAAAGTGAAAGCTGAGAAGCTGCTGCTAGAGTTCGTGGAGGAGCAGTTTGCGACATGGATCGGTGACAAGCCATATCTGCTGGTCAATTCCTTGATCTGGTCAGCGCCGAAGGTGGTCATGCGGCTATCACGCAGGCCCCGGGAGAAGACCGCCATCGTCAAAGCCGGCAGCGAGATCTTTTCGGCGGTCCTAGACACTCACCCGGAGGCGTGGGACAAGCTGGGCGACCTGGTTAAGAGCGTGGTAGAAGAGGAAAGTCTTGGCGCCCTCCAGGAGGCCGAAACCGAGGCCCGATCTGCTGTGGGCCCTGACCAGCCCAGCGAGCCAGCGCTGAAGGTCACCGAAGGGGAAGATGGAGAGGTCAAGATCGACAGGGTTAAAGGGTCAGTCCACTGATCTGGTCAGCGGGTGCCCGATCGCGTCGCCATCAGCAGGGGAGTGATAGACCTGGAATTCTGGACGGCCTTTGGAGCGATCGGTCAAGTGATTAGTGCGATCGCTACGTTTGGGGCAGTTGTGGTGGCATTGTGGTCAGGGAAACGGGAACAGGCGAACATCAGGCGGTCCATTCGGATGAAACACATCGAAACAGCGCCACAACTCTTTGTCGCGAAGCTGGACAAGGCATACGACGAGGTTGCAGATGGGTACGGGAATCTCATAAAAACATCGGGAAAGGGCGCTACGGCAGTCCTGACCAACGAAGGTGCCGGTGTGGCTTCTCATGTGACGGTCGATGTCGTTGATTGTTCTGGCCAACCGTTACCGGTTGAGCCAACATGGTTTGAGTATGTCCCCCCTGGCCGTGGGTGTACATTCTCGTTCGCATGGAACCCAGAGGAGCAGGACGTGAGCGGTACAATCCATCTCACGTACCGCGGACCCTTGGGGGCCAAGTATCAGAAGGAATACGGCTTCCGCACCACATCCGAGATGCCGTTCGTTGAATTGGAACACCATGCAGACCGGGATCGAGCGAAATATCCAGACGACATTTGATCTAAGTGGTTCCAAGACGACAAGACAGTCGAACAGCATGATGGTATGACAGCAAAGCAGCCCTGGGCCATGACTTCAGTACTGCTGAAGTCACCACGAAACCAGGTTCGCAGGAACGGAGGGACGCCAGATGCCCCAGCCGCTTGAATACCAGTTTGCGCCGGCGGTGATCTTCGCCGGGGTGAGAGTGCCCATTGACGAGCTGATCGACCACCTTCGGGTCTACATAAGGCCTGGCTGCCGGACGACCAGGCGAGCATGATCTCATGGGACGACTCCGAGAAGGGAACCGTGGTGGCCTTCCCGATGCACGCCCTGGACTTCCTCGCCTGGGGCGCCTTCCTGATGGAGCAACTGCACAGCGCCTGTGAGGTGCCAGAGGCCGACGAGGGCAATGAGTTCCTGTGCTGTTACGAGGAGTATGCCCCGGGTGCAGACCCGACCGCCGGCCGGCTGGACCCGGCGAAGGACCCGCCGGCGGCAGCCATATATGCGTCCCTGTTCGTCAGCACGGACGGAGGCCTGACCTGGTTGGACGGGCGGAGCCTACAGCTGAGGCGGGGTAAACACGTCATAAGGCGACAGGTGACACCGGTACGGTACACCGAGTGTCACTGTCGTTTAACAATCACTTTGCCGGGAGAACGTACACCTTCACCCTCAACAGATCGGCACCAACGATCTTCTTCTCGTCCAAGGTAACGGTCGGCGTGAACGTAAACTCGTGTCCGTCGGTCTTGATTTGAATGAGGTCACTAACGACACCGGTGACAGTGAAGGTAGTGGTCTGACCGGGTGCAATCGTGGCGTCGGATTTGATGGTCGTTTGGAGGAACCCGTCCTCCACTTGTCCGGACGGCTTCACTGTCCGGTCACTTAGGTAAATCCACGGGCCACCCGCATAGAATTTGATTCCTTCGATCGGCTGTGTGCTCTTGTTCTTGACTTTCAAGGCGAACTGCACCATCTGACCGACTCTTGCCGACTGTTCCGCCGGTTCAACCTTGAACTCAACGACGCGCTGTGTAGCTGCCAGAAGTTCGGCCTTCGCGGCGTCGAGTTGGGGAACTGATGCAGGTTTGCCCGATTCAGTACCGCATCCGGTCAGCGACAGCGCCAGGAGAATCACCGAAAACCAGAGAGCATAGTTTCTCAAACCGTCACCCCCGAGTAAGTCTCTCATGGCCATTGTGTCGTGCGACCAGTATAATTGCAATCGTCTAATATTTGCGTGTGGAATAAAGCCCCCGACCCAAACCCCGCCTTCCGGGGAATATGGGCCGGGGGCTTCGCTATGACTTGGAGCGGCCACCGTTCTTCCATGAGAGAGGCTGTCCGGTCACCCGCTGGTATGACTCTCGGCAGTCTCTGGTGAATGAGCGGGTCTCGGCATACGTCTGGTCAGGGTGCTCCGTATTCCAAGCCTTCAGGGCCTCTTCCCAGGTGCGACCATCGTTGCAGCGATCGGCGAAGACGGCCAGGTGGGCGCCCTTCTCGTCAATAGGCCGGTAGCGTGCATCTTCCCCGATAATCTCCCTACGCACCTTGGCGTAAAGGTCCATCACGTCCCGCGGGCTCAATCTGGGGTTGACTTCGAGGATTATGCGGTTGGTGGCCGGGATCGGCCGGTTCTCCTGGTACCGGACTCGGGCGATCGGCATTCGAGGTGTGATTCCCTTTATGATGAAATCCTGCGCCTCCAACGGGTTCCAGCCATAGCGGTCTACGAGCACATCGACGAGACACTCGAGACAATCCACGAAGGCGTCGGCATCAGAGATCCCACTGCGACCCAGGCTCTTCACAAATGCCTCCTCTTCTTCTGTGCTCATTTCACCACGCCACCGCCTGATGTGTGCCTCCAGCGCAGTGCGGGACTGCTCCGAGGTAGGCCGGGCACGTGGGAAGGCAAGGGTGTCCACGCCGCTGCGGCCGTAAGCCGCCACCGCCGCTTCCTCGTTGAGTTCTGCCCACGATTTGCCGTCGGTGCCGTTGTCATAGTAGGTGAATATCTCGCGGACGGCCACAACGTAGGGGTCCTTGGCTGCTTCTGCGGCCACGATCTCAGCCAGAGCTCGGGAAGCATGATCAGGCGGACTTTCTCGCGTGATGGACACAGGGCGATGGTGCGGCTTGACGCTTTCCACAAGTTTCATCAAGTCCTCGCTCTCTACCACTAGGCGCTCCATCGTCAGTCGCCCCGCTAAAACCGCAGCCGGCCAACCCTTGGATACGACATGCTCCCATACCTGCTGTGGCAGTTGATGCCCGAGGCCCAACAGCCTCCGTTCCAATTCTTTGCGCACATCTTCAGTGGAGTGTAGGCGCACTTTCATGCCCTCCTTACGCACGTTAATAACACACAAACACGATTGTGTAACATTAGACTATAAACCAAGCACTAACCAGATTGTATGTCAGAAACAAGCGCATAGCAAGGAGGGAGTTGTATGTTCCGTGTCGAGCAGGAGCGGCAGTTGAGAGGCTGGAGCCAAGCTGAGGTGGCTCGTAGGACTGGCATTCATCCGGTCACGATTTGCCAGCTGGAAGCCGGCAAGATTCATCCTTATCCGGGATGGAAGGAGCGGCTTTCGAAGGTGCTGGGGATACCGGAAGATGAGCTGTTTCAGCTTGTCGGAAATGCGCAGCCCCCCATGACCGCTACCGGCGCCTAAGTGGGCAATTCATGAAAAGCCGTCTTTTGGGCGGCGCCTAGTGGCCTGACGGACTAGATGGAGTCCTTCGCCTGGTAAACCAGGAGTGAGGAGAAAATCCCGGGCACACAGGTCAACCCCAAGAATGTCACCCCACCCTGACAAGGGTGGCCCGCGGGCCGAAAGGCGGGCGGGTTAAAACTCTCGTTGCAGCGACGGACGTAGACCGGCTCTCCCCCGGCCGGGCAGGCCCTTGGGCCGAATTCGGGGGAATCGGTGAGATAGCCTTGCGAAGACTCCGGTACCGGAATGGCCGGAGCTGGCCGTGAGGAGTGCGGCCAGGCACATGCAGATCTTGGTGGCAGTGCGAGCGAGGCGCCGACTATCACGAGAGACCAAGATGATCGCCTAGGAATGACCTCTGTGACTCATTGGGGGCGCAGCATGATCACAAAAATGCGGCGCCCGGACCCAGGCCAGGGTCGCGAGCGCCATGCGAATGTTCAACTTGATCATACCACGGATGGGGCCTGGTCTCAAGCGAAGGGGGGGGCGGCGAAGGGTGTGACACAGGACGAGGGGCTATCGCTCGATAAGCCCTTTGATGTCCTCCGATGGGTCCGAGATCGATGCAACTGGCCGCCGAACGCAAAGCTCTGCTACCTGGTACTCTACTCGCATCGGAACGGCGAAACTGGGTTCGCATACCCCAGCCTGAAACGTCTGGCGGCCGGCCTGGGGCTAACGCCGAAAGGTGCGATAGCGGCGGTGCGAATGCTCGAAGCGGTCGGGGCCGTGCAGGTGATCCGCCGGCACGAGCCAGACAGCAAGGAAGCTGCGGTCAATCTGTACCGTCTGGCAGCACCTTGGGAAGCGGTTCAAGTGTTCGAGCGTAAGGCCAGGGGGACTGGCGGCGGCGAGGTAGTGACTCAGGGTAACAAGGTAGTTCCAAACGGTAACAACCTTGTTTACGTAGGAAACGACGGTTGTTCCAAATCTACACAAGGGGTTGTTACCGTGGGTAACAGTAACAAGCCAATGGAACAAGCCCATGAAAATGCTCTTCATCAGGAAGAGGCTCCGGCGACGAAGACCACGCCCGAGTCGGTGTTTACTTGGCGCAAGTGGTACGAGCAAAAGTTCGGTGGCCGATGGCCTCGGAGCGAGTCAGCCACCGTTCTGGACAACGCCGCGGCCGCCGGCATGTCCCCGGACGTGATCATTCGAGCGATCGAGCAGGGGTTGATAGAGAGGCGACGTGACCCGCTCTCCTGGGCCGCCTACCTGGTTGGAAACATGCTGGCCGCGGGGGTCCGAACGATGGCCGATGCGGAGGAGTTCGAACGTGCGAAAGCGCACGCCGGAAAGGGACTGGATAAGCCCAGAGGAGGGAAAAAGTTCGATGTCATACGTGCAGACAGCCCAACCTCCAAGTGGGAGGTGGTTAACTGACCGAGTGCCTTGGACCTGCGAAGGCTGCGGCACGCACTACGCTGGTGTGAACATGGAACACCCGCTCAAGCCTGGCCAGCGCTTCATCTTGCCGCCGCCGCCGGTAGGGGATTGCGCCGTTTGTGCCGAGCGCCGGCAAAAGGAATTCGAGGAGGAGCAGGTGCGCCGCGAGAACCGCCGCACCGCGGAACTCTTCCTCAAGTGGAGCCAAGTGGGAGACCACTACCGCTCCGCCACATTCGAGAGCTTCGAAAACCGACCCGGGACCGAAGCCGCCGTGAAGGCGGTCAAGGAGTACCTAGCCGACTACGACCAGCCCAACGGGAATTGGTTGCTGCTGTTCGGGCCGCCTGGGAATGGCAAGACCCATTTGGCCATGGCACTCCGCAACGAGATCGAGCGGACGTACGGCAGCCTGGCAGTGGCGATCACGCAGCCCTACTTACTTCAGCAGATCCGAGCCTCCTGGAACAGGCGGGACAACACAGACCCGGACAGCCGCTCGGAGGAATGGATCTTGGCGAAGCTCCAAATTGCGCGGTTCGTCCTGATCGACGACTTGGCGGGGTTCCCGGATTGGGCTGAGGATCGGTTTTTCACCTTCATCGACGGCCGCTACCGGACCGGCAAGCGAACGGTGTTCACAAGCAACCTGGGGCCGGATCAACTGGAGGATGCTCTCGGGCCTCGCCTGTGGTCCAGATTCGCGGCCAGGACGGAGATGGTCCGGGTTGTAGCGACAGATTACCGGGTCGAGGTCGAGCGGCCGCGGACCCTGGGGCGTAAAGGAGGAGGTCAGCCTGGCCGGTAATCTTTTGCCGACCGTTTGCCGGTGTTGCGGACGGAACCTGGCCGACTTGCCCACCCCAGAGGAGACGGAAAAAGAGGTCAGAGCAGTCAATACGCAGGAAGAGGCGCCTCGTACCACCACAAGCGTTCTGGAGGAGAAGCGCCTCTTGTTGTTCCCCACACTCCAGAGCGCCAAGAAAGCCGGGGAGGAACTCGAGCCGGAGATCGTGCTT
>JBLNBQ010000150.1:0-30685 GCA_050260095.1 Chitinophagales bacterium | reverse complement strand
GAACTGGTCCCTGCCGGATCGTGCTCGTTGTATCGTCATGGTTCGGCGCAGAGCGCGTCTCCCCTTCGCCAAGGCTCGCCGGTTTTTCCTATTGACTGAGTTCCCGGGTCTTTGGTAGCATAATGGGCAACACACGTAAAGGCGTTGAACGGGGAAAGTAGCCTCGGGACGGCAGCGACAGAGAGCCGGCGGGTGGTGCGAGCCGGACGGTCCGCCGGGCGCGAAGTTCCCCCGGGAGCCGCGGCGCTGAAAGCCACCGGGCAAGTAGGCGGCGCCGGAGACCTCCACCGTTATGAGGAGGAGGGTATCGGAAGGCTCGCCTGAGTCTCTCCCGTACCTCACACGAGCGGGGTCGCCCATGGAGGCGGCCAACAAGGGTGGTACCGCGAAGGTTTACCTCTCGTCCCTTTTCCGGGGCGGGAGGTTTTCTGTTTTCCAGTCAGTCGAGCCGCGCAAAGGGGTGGGCAGCATGTTGGTGACGTTGGCGGAAGGCGCAGACGGTGCCGCGGTGAAGGCCGTGGCGGAGCACGCCGCCGGGCTTGGCTTCCGGCCGCGGGTCATGCGGGGAAAAGCGCGGACCACGGTGGTGTTGATCGGCGAAGGCGACCGGGAGGGTGCCCGGGCGCTCGAGTACCTGCGCGGCGTGGCCCGGGTCTCCCGCCTCTTCTCCCCCTTCAAGCTGGCGGGGCGCGAGTCGAAAGGGGAACCGACCTGCTTCCGGGTGGGAGAGACCGAGATCGGCGGACCCGAGGTGGCGCTCATCGCCGGCCCTTGCGCCGTCGAAGGGCGGGCGGAGATCCGGGAGGCGGCCCAGGCGGTGAAGGCCGCCGGCGCGCACCTGCTGCGGGCGGGCGCCTACAAGCCCCGCACCTCCCCCTACTCCTTCCAGGGCCTGGCCGAGGAGGGACTCGCGCTTCTGGCCGAGGCCGGCGCGGAGACGGGGCTTCCGGTCGTGACGGAAGTCATCGCCCCCGAAGACGTGGCGCTGGTCAGTCGTTACGCCGGGATGCTGCAGATCGGCGCCCGCAACATGCAGAACTTCGCCCTGCTCACCGCCGCCGGAGAGTCGGGCAAGCCGGTGCTCCTGAAGCGCGGCCCCTCCGCCACCATCGAAGAGTGGCTGATGGCCGCCGAGTACGTCCTGTTGACCGGCAACGACCAGGTGGCGCTCTGCGAGCGGGGGATCCGAACCTTCGAGCAGTACACCCGCAACACGCTGGATCTGGCCGCGGTGGCGGCGGTCAAGGAACTCTCCCACCTGCCGGTGCTGGTCGACCCCAGCCACGGGACGGGCAAGTGCCGGCTCGTGCCGACCCTCGCCAAGGCCGGCCTAATGGCGGGCGCCGACGGCCTGGTGCTCGAGGTCCACCCCGACCCAGCCAAGGCCCGGTCCGACGGTTACCAGTCGCTGACCCCCGCCGAACTCGAGGCGCTCGTCTTCGACCTGCCGCTGGTGGCCCGGGCGGCCGGGCGCGTCTTCCGCCCCGGAACAGAACTCTTGCGGAACAGTTGGAACGGAGAGATGTGACATGGCGACGCAACAGTTGTCCCGCGATCCGAGGCGACGTTTGGCCTACCTTGGCCCCTCAGGCACCTTGACCGAGGAGGCCGCGGAACGCTTCGCGCAAAAGCTGGGGGTTCCGGCGGACGATCTCGTGCCCTGCGGCAGCATCCCCGCCAGCCTCGAACTGGTGCAGGCCGGGGAGGCCGCCTGGGCGGTCGTCCCTGCGGAGAACTCCACTGAGGGTTCGGTCGGGCTGACCTGGGACTACCTGCTTTTCGCCACGGGCCTCACCATCGCTGGCGAGGCGGCGCTCCCCGTCGTTCACCACCTGTTGGGCCAGCGCGGCCTTAACCTGGCGACAGTCTCGACCGTCCTCTCCCACCCGCAGGCGCTGGGCCAGTGCCGCAATTTCCTCCGCCAGCATCTGCCGCAAGCGAAACAGTACGAGACCGCCAGCACAGCGGAGGCGGCCCGGGTGGTCTCCGTTAACCAGCTCCCTCTCGCCGCCATCGGCCAGGAACGCGCCGCCCGCCGCTACGGCCTCGACATCCTGGTCGCCGCTATCCAGGACGTGAAGGAGAACGCCACCCGGTTCCTGCTCGTCACGAAGGTCGGCCTGGCCACCGAGCCCGCCCCGCCCACCGGGCGCGACCGCACCTCGCTCGCCTGCACGCTGGAGCGCGACCGGCCGGGCGGCCTCCACCGCATGCTGGGCCACTTCGCCGAACGAGGGTTGAACCTTTCCCGCATCGAGTCACGTCCGGCCCGCAAGCAACTCGGCGACTATGTCTTCTTCATCGACGTGGAAGGCCACGTCGCCGAACCCGCGCTGGCCGCGGCCCTCGAGGAGCTTAAGGCCGACGGCTCGCTGCTCCGGGTGTTGGGGTCATATTCCCGGGCATGACGCGAACACTGGTTCACTGAAAGGGGAAAGCCGAGTGGAAGAGCCGAAGATCACGACGTTCCTGATGTTCTCCGGCCAAGCGGAAGAGGCGATGCAGTTCTACACTTCACTCTTCGGCGACTCGGAGATCATCAGCATCCGCCGCTACGGCGCAAACGAGGCCGGCAAGGAAGGCACCGTGATGCACGCCACCTTCACCCTGGCCGGGCAGACCTTCATGTGCATCGACAGCAGCGTGCCGCAGCCGTTCACCTTCACTCCGGCGATGTCCCTGTACGTCCGGTGCGAGTCGGAAGAGGAGATCGCGCGGGTCTTCGCGCGGCTCTCCGAAGGCGGCGCCGTCCTGATGCCGCTGGCGCCTTATCCCTTCGCCGCGAAGTTCGCCTGGGTGCAAGACAAGTATGGCGTTTCCTGGCAGTTGAACCGGGGCTAGCGTTTGCGGGCAGGCCCCGAGCGGTCGCCCATCCGTTCCCGCCCCCGGGTCGCCCGTTGTGCCTCCGCCAGCCCCGCCCCAAGCAGCCCCGCCAAGGAATCGAGGAACACGTCGCTCACCAGCCCGCTGCGCCAGGGAAGCAGGCTCTGGACCCATTCGTCGGCAACGGCTATAACCAGGACCGGCGACAGAACGACAAGAAGGCGCCGCCGCACCGTAACCGGGCGGAGCAGGTGGACCAGGGCGAAACCCAGGAACCCGTATCCCAAGAGGTGTCCCAGTTTGCGCCCGGCCACTACCACGAGGTGCGCCAGCGGGGCCGGCCAGCCGAAGAGGTGGCGCAGGAAGGCTTCCTGGGCGCCTGCGCCGGCCCGCGGTGAGACGTACCCCGCCAAGACCGCCAGCAGGAAGGCCGCCAGTCCCGCCCACGCCCACCAGTTGCCCGAACCCGCCTTTCCCCACGCGGTCACCGATCAGCACCCCTGCCGCCCCGGCGCAGCAGAAGCTCACCCCCTGCCCGCGTCGCCGAACCCCTGCGGGTGCCCGCTGTGCCAGCGCCAGGCCGTCTCCAGGATGGCCTCCAGCGAAGCGTAGGCCGGGCGCCAGCCCAGCTCCGCCCGGGCCCGGGCCGCGCTGGCCACCAGAACCGCCGGATCCCCGGTTCGCCGGCCCGCCATCTCCACCGGAATCGGCCGTCCGGTGACCGCCCGGGCTTTCTCGATGACTTCCAGCACGCTGAAGCCGTGCTCCGAGCCGAGGTTGTACACCCGGCTCGCGCCCCCGTTCAGCAGGTGATCGAAGGCCAGGAGGTGCGCGGCCGCCAGGTCGCTCACGTGGATGTAGTCGCGGATCGCCGTCCCATCGGGCGTCGGGTAGTCGCTGCCGAAGACCTTGATTGCCGGCGTCTGGCCCAGCGCCACCTTGAAGACCAGCGGAATGAGATGGCTCTCCGGGTCGTGGTCCTCCCCGATGTCCCCCGCCGGGTCCGCCCCCGCCGCATTGAAGTACCGCAGCGACACGTACCTTAGGCCATAAGCCTCATCGAACCAGCGGAGCATGCGCTCGAAGGCCAGCTTCGTCTCGCCGTAGGTGTTGGTGGGCTCGGTCGGGTGCGTCTCGGGGATGGTCGCTTGCTGCGGCTCCCCGTACACCGCCGCCGACGAGGAGAAGACCAGGCGCCGCACCCCGTGGCGCTGCATCGTCTCGAGGAGGTTCAAGCCGTTGGCGAGGTTGTTGCGATAATACTTGGCGGGGCAGGCCATGGACTCCCCCACCAGGCTGTGCGCCGCCATGTGGATGACGCCCGCCACCCGCTCGGACGCGAAGAGCTTGTCCAAGGCAGCCTGGTCGGCGAGGTCCACCTGGCGCAGCACGCCCTCGGGCACCGCCGCCCGGTGCCCCTTCTCAAGATTGTCCACGGCTAGGACCGGGAACCCCGCGGCCACCAGTTGGCGAACGATGTGGCTTCCGATGTACCCCGCGCCCCCGGTGACGAGGATGGATCCGGTCGTGGTCACTGGGCTCGCCTCCCCCTCAACGCGCGTCGCCCTTCAGGACAATGGCTAGTCTTTCCGCAGGCGCCGGCAATCTCCTGCCAGGTGCGCGCCCCCCCGACCTGCCCTGGAGGAGGCCCTACTCCCGGTCGCTTCGGCCCCGCCCATGCAGGAGCAGGAGCAGCAGGATGATGACGCCGGAGACAATCTGCCGGCCGGCCTCGGGGATGCGCAACACGGGACGGAGGCTCTGGATGGTGGTCATGATGATGGCCCCGGCGATGGTCCCCAGGTAGGTGCCGTAGCCGCCCAGGATGGAAGTGCCGCCGATCACCACTGCGGCGATGGAAGCGGTCTGGTAGGGATGGCCGATATTGAGGTAGCTGGTCTTCGTGTAGCCGGTGAGCAGCACGCCAGCCAGGGCTGCGCCGATCCGACCGAAGGCCACCTGGTCGTTGGAGCGGCCGACACGGTGCCGGCCACCAGCACGACCAGCAGCGCGGCGACCGGCAGCCCAAGCGGGCTGACAGCGCCCTCTTCAGCGGAGACTATCCAAGGAGGAGACCCAAGCCTCCACTGAATGGGAAAAGGGAGTCCTTCAGGATTTCGCCGCGGTGAGCCGGGCCTGGGCCAGAGCGCAGTACTGCTCCACGATGTCATAACCCACGTAGTGCCGACCGCTCCTCGCCGCCGCCACGCATGTGGTGCCCGAACCGCAGAAGGGATCGAGGACGACGTCGCCCTCGTAGGAGAAGACCTTGATCACTCGCCCCGCCAGCTCCACCGGGAAGGGCGCAGGGTGCCCAACCCTTTTGGCCGACTCCGTCGCCACGTCCCACACCGAGAGGGTGCCGGCCATGAACTCCTCGGCGCTGATGCCGCTCTCCCCCCTCTCCGGGCGGTCGAACCGTTCCTTGGCGAAGACGAGCAGGTATTCGTGGAGGTCGCGCAGCCGGGGAGCCTTGGCCGAGCGCCAGGTGCCCCAGGCGCAGCTACTGTTCATCCCTTTGGCCTTGCGCCAGATGATCTCGCCGGCCGGCATGAAACCGGCCGCGGCGTGTATAGCATGGAAGTAGGCGTGGAGCGGCACGTAGGGTTTCCGGCCGAGGTTGGCGATGTTGACCACGTAGCGCCCGCCCGGCAAGAGCGTGCGGTAGACCTCGTCGGCCACCCGCTTGATCAGGGCGAAGTAGCCGGCCAGATCGAGATCCGCGTCGAAATCCTTCCCGGCGTTGTAGGGTGGTGAGGTGAAGGCGAGCCCGACGCTGCCGTCGGGCACCTCGGAAAGGTCCTCGGCGGTACCGCAGTAAATGCGGTCGGCCCACTCCGCCAGCGGGCGGGGCGCCACCGAGCGAACCGGCGCCGGAGGCAGCAGGCAGTCGATCAGCAGGCCGGGCAACCCATGGCCGTAGAGCTGCCGCCCGTAGAAGCTGGTGGCGTCGTGGCTCTCCCGTCGCGTGGTGCCGAAGGACGCAGTCTTCGTCCGCCCAGCCATCTAAGTCACCCCAAGGTCAACTTCCCGACCTCATCCCCCGATTCCTGCCAGCGATGGCACATACTTCCATCTCAACGCCGAATTCGCCCGCAGAGGAGGTGCGACGACCCGTGGGGCATCAAGGTTACGACGGTGGAAATCAAGGCAGTGGAGCTGCCGGAATCGATGGGGCGGGCCATGGCGAAACAGGCCGAGGCTGAAAGGGAGCGGCGGGCCAAAGTGATCATGGCCGAAGGCGAAGTGGAGGCCTCCGAGAAGCTGGCCGAGGCGGCCCGGATGATCGCCACCGAACCCTCCGCCATTCAGCTGCGCTACCTGCAGACCTTGACGGAGATCGCGGTGGAAAAGAACTCGACGATCGTCTTCCCCATCGAACTCTTCAGGTACTTCATCGCCGACCGGGCAACGCAGTAGATCGCGCGCCTGGACCCAGGCGTCGGGTCAGCTTCAGGTGGGGCCGGCGGGGGTTCCGTCCCCGTCCGGCAGATCCCAGCTGAACCGGGCCGCCGCGGCGCCCGGAACGCCGGTGGGGATGGTCAAGGTGACCCGTCCGGTTATTCCCGGCCGGGGGGCGACAAACGACAAGGTCCCGTTCGTCCACCCGTCCGGCGTCACGGCGCCGGGGAACGCCACCGCGTCAGGGGCGAGCGAGGTCCCGTCGGCTAGTTCGAGACGGGCTGCCCGCCAGTCCACCGGCACGGCACCGCTGCTCTTGGCTGAGACCTCGAACTGCAGTCCCTGCGCCTGTGCCTCAGGCGCGACGAGGGCGATGCGAACTTCGGCGCCCGCAAGCGCGAGGAGCCGCGCCTCCGCCTCCTCGGCCGCGCCCGCGGCCAAGGAAGCGACCGGGCAGAGGGAGAAGAGCAGGAGCACGGTCAGGGTCGCAACCAGATGCCTCGCTGTCATCGATCGTTCCCCCTTTGGCGAGCGCCGCCTGGAATGGGAGTAATGCCTAACAACCACATTATAGCAACAGCGATGCTGCAAAGTACAGAACGGAGGGGCCGGGATCTCTTCCCGCCCCTCCACCGAACTCGTTGGACCGGCCTGGTGCCCCGGCCCGCTGCCAGCTTAGCGCCGGCAGCAGAGGGCGCCCGCCTTCTGCAGCCAACCCCGCAGCGCGGCCTTCTCACCGCGGTAGGCCACGTCGAAGCCCCCGTCGACCGCGTGAACCGTGACGTCGCAGCACGCTCCCCGCGCCTCACGCAGCTTGGCCTGGTCGCCCCTGACCTCGACGCGGTAGCCGTCCTCGGTCTCCACGACGTTCACCTGGCAACACGTCTTTTCCATGCTTGACCCTCCTTATTTGTATTGGACATCTATTGCAGGATACAAACTTTTGGGCAAAAAAGGGGGGAGCGCTAGCGGCAGCAGTCGCACTGCCGGAAGGCCTGGACCAGTATCCTCATGCCCTTGAGGAGAGTCTCCCGGTCTTCGGGACTCACGCACTCAAGCAGGCTCCGGAAGCAAGATGAGTAGCATTCCTGCACCTGCTGCAGCTTGGTCCGCCCCTTGTCGGTCAGAAGCACCTGGACGGCCCGGGCGTCCTCCGTGGTGCGGTTCCGCACGACCACGCCGTCGCTTTCCAGCTTATCGACGTTGCGCGTCAGGGTGGACGTGGCGATCCCCAGGCGCTCGCTGAGCACTCCCATCGTCACGCCCGGCGACGAACCGATGATCCCCAGCGTGTACGCCTGCTGCGGAGTAAGCCCGTAGCAGCTCATCTGCTCCTTCTCCAGGGAACCGAGGGAGCGGCCCAGGGCCTGAAGCATCTCCCGGAACTCCTCCAGCTCAGAGCAGCACTGCACGGACTTGCCCCCTTCCAATGTTGTATACTGCAACTATTGTATATCATAACGACCATCGGCAGTCAAGCGGATCTTTCCAACTCAACCAGGGTCGCCCTTGCGGCGCACCCGCCGCACGAGCCACGCTCCCCCCGCCGCGCCAAGCGCCACCAGGGCGACGGCCAGCCACCCCATGCCGGCCTTGGCCCGCACGAACCGCTGCCAGTCGCGCCCCACGTACCGGCCGGCGAAGACCAGCAGGCCGAAGAAGACCAGGTTGGCGGCGTAGATGGCGGGCAAGGCGCGGCGCTTCCGGAGACCGAAGAGGCCGCTGGCCAGCACCGTTGCGAAACTGAGCCCGGGAATGAGTTTGCCGAAGAAGATGGTCAGCACGCCGTAGCGGCCGAACCAGGACTCCACCCGGGCCAAGGCCTGCTCGGGCACCTGGCGGGCGATGAATGCGTGCCGCAGCAGCGCATGGCCCTGGTTCGCGGCGAGCAGGTAGAGCAACGTGCTGCCCACCGCCATGCCAGTGGCGCAGGCCAGCCAGATGACGAACGGGCTGCCGTATCCGGCCCCCGCCACCGCCCCGGCCGCCAGCGCGAGGGCTTCGATGGGTAGAGGCGGAAAGAAGACGTTGAGCAGCCCGGCCACCCCCAGTACCGCCGCGAGGGCCACCGGGTCGCCGACGAATGGTGCGATCCAGTTCAGAAAGACTTCAACCTTCAGTTCCATTAAGGGGATTATAGCCTGAGCCTCCGAAAGTGGCAACCGGGCCGCGGCTAGAAATCGAGCCGGAAGCCGGCCCGGTGATAAGTGGTCTCGCCCGAGGCCAACGGGTACTCGTTCTCCCAATAGAGCACCCAGAACCGCGCCCCCCCGAGCACGTGGGCGGTGAAGTCGTCGCTCGCGCTGCCCACGTGGACTCCCGGCCCGCCGTACACGGTGAACATCAGGAACTTCTTCGGTACCTCGAAGACGACCGAGGCGCTGGTCCGGGGGCTGTCCTCGCCGAGTCGATCGAGGTTGGCCAATACCCACCAGCCGTCGAACAGCCGGAAGCCGGTCCCGAGTGTGGTCTCCCCGTCGTGGCTGCCGAACCGGACCTCGAACCGGGCGTCCTCCTGGAAAAAGGAAACGCCGGCCGCGTGTGCGCTGAGCGTCAGCCCAAGCAGCGCCACAGTCAACAACGCTCCGGCGAGCCAGGCTCCCCGCCGGCGCTTCAGGACGAATCCAATCTGCGTCATGTCTGTGCCTCCCATTGCGGCCTCAAATCCTGCCAGGCTTTTTATTCCAGCCCGCGCCGGCGTTTCCTTTCTGCCCGGCGGCCGTGGTCGCCGACCAGCCCTCGGTATAACTGGCCCCCTGTTCCAGGCAGACTAAACGGGAAAACAACTGGCCGGGTTGGCTGGAGGCCGAGAGCGAGGTGACGGGTGTGAGGGCGCGACGCGGGCGACTGGCGCTGGGACGGGGCGGCGGCGGCAGCCTGATGATACTCCTCGCCGTGCTGGTGTTGACCGCCGGCGGCTGCTTCGGGCGACTGCAATCCACCTCCGGCACTGCCTTGCTCGGCACTGTGACCACGCTGCCGGAGGCGGGCGGCGAGGCGCGACCTTTGGCCGGCATCCAGGTGGTGGCGGCGGGCCAGACCACAACCACCGACCAGGCAGGCCAGTTCCGCCTCACGGGCCTGGCACCCGGCACGCTTCAGTTGCAGCTAAGCAAGGGACTAAGCTATCCGGGGCAGACCTTCAGCGCGCCGGTGACCGCGGGGAGCACCGTGCGGCAGACGTTCGCGCTGGCCAACCTGCACCAGCTCTCCAAGGACCAGCCCGCCGCGCCCTCGGGAGTGGCGGCGGCCCTCCGCCAGCACGACAGTGAGGGGCATCCCACGGGGTATTGCTCAGCTTGCCATGAGGTCGAAAACCCCGTGGGTCCGATGTTTCTCAAAGCCAACGCCGCCACGCTCTGCTCGAACACGGAGTGCCATGTGACACCCGCCTTCGCCCACCCCGCCGCGCACTTCGACGCGGCCGCCCATCCGGCGCTCCGGCCCGACGGCAGGCTCGCCGCCTACGACAACCTCTCGTGCCTTCGGTGCCACCGGCCGCACCGCGATTCGGCCACCTGGGTCGCCGACGGCCTTCTGGCCTCCCCCGATCTTGCCACCAACACCTGCGGCGGGTGCCACCCCAGCGCTTCTCTGCCCGGGACCCACCCGGTCGTCGGCGCCACCCCGTGCGCCACCTGCCACGACCGGGCCGGCAACGTCACCGGACACAGTTCGTGCGCGGGCTACTCGGGCCGCTACGGGACGCCGTGCCACCGCAGCTCCTCCACGCTGGCCATGGGGCCGCACGCCGACCCGACCAAGCTCCCGAACGGCTGCCGCAGCTGCCACAACACCCAGGGCACGCCGTACCCGAAGCTGCTCGTGGCGGCGAACGACGAGAACCTCTGCTTCCGCTGTCATAGCGCGGCGGGCTCGGCGGCGCGCGGGACGGCCACCTGGCCCGGCCAGGCCTACTATCAGAACACCAAGTACCAGGCGCCGTGGGGCGCGAAGTCGGCGCCCAGCGTCCACTGGCGTCCGCCGGCGAACACCGCTGTGCCCACGAGCTATCCCGGAAGCGACTCGGCCCGCGGCACCTGCACCAACTGCCATGATCCGCACGGGGTCCGGGACGCCGGCGGCGCGCTCGTGCCCAATCTGCTGCGCCAGAGCATGCCGGGCCTCTGCACGGCCTGTCACGCCAACGTGAACCTGAACAATGGGTTCGCCGGCACGCTGAGCGGGAGCGACTCGCGCCACAGCGTCGACGTGAGCGGAACGAGCGTGACGTGCGCCAGTTGCCACAACCCGCACGCCGTGACCGCCAAGGGGGTGCTCGCCGGCACCAACGCCATCGCCACCGACCCCCAGGCGACCAACCATGAAAAGGCCGCGGACGCGGCCGCTGCCCGGTATTTCCACGAGTACAACTGGGGCTACAACACCACGATCGTCTGCCTGCAGTGCCACTACGGCTACTGGGCGGGCGCCCCGAACGTCTGGAGCGAGATCAGCAGTTTCACCGCCCGAACCACGAGCTTCGTCGGGCCGCCGCCGGCCTCCCGGTACTTCCAGTCGTACCCGCCGACCACGCTGATCAACTACCACAAGCTCCACACCAACCCGCGGCACGCGCCGTTCGGCTGCGCCTCCTGCCATGAGACGCACGCCAGCGCCGGCTCGGGCGGGAGCACGCCGCGGCGAGGGCTGCTGAAACCGTGGATCGTCGTGACCGGCTCCCGCCACGGCAAGTACGCCGCCGCACCGGCGTCCGGCCAGACCCCGGCGGGGAGCGGCTGCCACGGTGAAGGCAGGGACGACACCCAGCGCGCCCGGTGTGCCACCTGCCACAGTTTCTACACTCTGTAGCGAGGAGGAGGAACTCGGATGGCCAACTGGCTCGGAAAAGGCCGGGCTGGGGCGTGGACCTGCCTGGCGTTGTCGCTCAGCCTGGCGGCGATGCTCACCCTTACGGGCGCTTTGCCCCCCTGCACCGCCCGGGCGGAGGACACGGCCAGCCTCTCCGGCTACCTCTGGCAGGTGCAGTACACGGACAGCACCGGGCTCGACCCGCGGGTCGCCCGGTGCCTGGTAGTCTCGAATTCCGGTCTCACCTCGGGAGCGCCGCCGGTCTTCCCCCTGGACCCAGCCTACGCCGAAGGCTTCCTGACCAGGCTGGCCGATCGTTCCCTGACCTGGCAGGTGGTGGTCGACGGAGTGGCCTGCGGTGAGGTGGGCGCAGCGGCCGAAGGTTACTTCGCGGTCGGTGGACTTCCGGCGGGGACCCACAGCCTCGCCTTCGAACTGGGCGGCGCCAGGTCGGCCAGCCTGGCCGTGACGCTCGCCCCGGGAAACAACCTCCTGAGCCCGCGAACCTTGCTCGCCGACCCGTTCACCGGGACGGGCTACAGCTTCACCACCGTGACTTACTAGCTCGGTTCACCACGACGGCTCACTAGCCCCGGGCCGCCGCAGCCTCGCGCCGCCCCGCCGACCCGGCCGGCAACAGGCACCGCACCAGCAGGTCGGTGACGGCCACCACCTCGACGCCGAGGCGGTAGCGCTCGTTTAGGAGGCCGAGCTGCAGGCGGCAGTTTTCGCAGGGGGTGGCGACGATCCGGGCGCCGGTGGCCCTTATCTGCTCGGCCTTCAGCTTGCCGGTCTCCGCTCGGTACTCCTCGAGGTCGATCTGGGCCACCAGCCCTCCGCCCCCGCCGCAACACCAGTTCTTCTCCCGGTTCGGGGTCATCTCCCGGAAATCCGCGGCGATGGCCGCCACGACCTGGCGCGGCTCTTCGTAGACGCCGCCGTTGCGCCCGAGTTGACAGGGGTCATGGTAGGTCACCGGTTCGGCGATGCGTTTCGCCGGGTCGAGCGTGAGGCGCCCCTCGCGAAGGTACCGCGCCCACGGCTCGAAGATGCTGCTCACCTTGAAGGGGAACTTCTGCTTCGACCACACCTCGTCGAGATGCTTCAGCACCCGGTAGGCGTGGCCGCACTCGGCGAGCACGACTTCCTCGACGCCCAGTTCCTTGGCCTCGGCCACGATCCGCTCGGCGATCTCCGCCGCCCGCGCCGTGTCGCCCAGGAAGTAGCCGTAGTTGGCCGCTTCGAAGCTCGACAGCGTCCAGTCTTCGCCGGCCAGGTTGAACACCACGGCGGGCGGGTAGATGGAGGCCTTGCCGGCGAGGGCCACGTAGAGCACCCTGGCCCCCTTCCTGCCGATGGGGATGTTCGCCCCGGGCAGCCCCGTCTCCGCCTGGAGGTCCGGCTCGTAGCCGTGGATCTGTTCCGCCATGATGTCCTTGTAGAGGTCGATGCTCCGGCCCTTCTCGATCGAAGCCTCGGCCAGCATGTCGAGTTCCTCCGGCACCTTCCCGGCGGCGGCCAGCATCGCCTTCTCCACGCCGATCAGCCAGGTGAGGTCGACCCCGAAGGGACAGAAGGTCATGCAGCGTCGGCAGCCGGTGCAGGTGTAAGCGGCCTGATACATCTCGTCGAGCATCCGGTCGTCGAGTTCCCGGGCCTCGTAGAGTGCGGGGAAGACCCGCCCCACCGGGTGGAAATAGCGCTTGTAGAGCTGCTGCAGCGCCTTGGCCCGGGCCGATGGGGTATGCTCCGGCTTACCGGTAGCCTTATAGATGTGGCAGGCGTCCTTGCAGGCGCCGCACCTGGCGCAGACGTCGAGGTACTGGAGGAGCTGGCGGTTCATCCGGCTTCGCATGACGCCGAGCAACTTGGTCCTGGTCTGGTCGTCCACCGTCAACTCCTCCTCAGGGCGTTGGTGAAGAAGGCTCCCACGAAATGCACCAGCTTGCTGAACGGCAGGTAGATAAGGAGCAGGTTCGCGAACAGGATATGCGTCACGAACCCCACCTTGGCGTTGCCGGCCGCGGCGAGGGCCGGCGGGAACTCCGGATGGAAGGCGTAGAGGCTGCGGACGTACTCCTGGTAAGCGCTGACCGGCAGGTGGGCGAAGAACCGCAGGTGATCCCCGATCACCACGACCCCGAGCAGCAGCAGGAGAAGCAAGTAGTCTTCCGGGGTGGAGAGTTCCTTCTCGGGCGATTTGAACCGCCTGACCAGCAAGTAGACGATGGACAGCGCCCAGAGCGCGCCCATGGCGGCGCCCATCACCCGGGAACCGGCGGTCATGGCCGCCTCGAGCCCGCCCGGGAAGCGTCCGAGCAGGTGCAGATGGCCTACGAAGACGCCGGCGAGCGCTGCGTGGAAGACGGCGGAGCCCAGCCAGAGGGAGCCGTTTACCTCGGCGAGCTGGGGGAAGAACAGGGTATCGCTGACCACCCGGGTCACCCGCCCGATGCCTTGCGGCTTGGGGAAGGTCCCGAGGTTCATCGGACTCGGCGCAGCGGAGAACCACTGGATCAGGCGGGCAGCCATCCCGAGCAGGAAGACGCCCACCGCGACGTACACCATCACGCCGGCGACCCAGAAGGAGAAGGCATCCATCTTTTCACCTTCTTGTGCTTGGAGGTTGCGGCGGGGCCCCGGTTACCGGTTGCGCTTGATGAAGAAGACGATCTCGCCGCCGTTGCGCTCGGTGGACAGGATCTCGTTGCCAGAGGTCTTGGCCCAGGCAGGGAAGTCGGCCAGCGCGCCGGGGTCGGTCGCCACCGCCTCCACGATGCCGCCCACCGGGACGTCCTTGATGCCCTTGCCCACCTTGACGACGGGCAGCGGGCAGGCGAGCCCGCGCAGGTCAAGCTTCAGATCGGCTTTCAGGTCGGACATGTTCGTACCTCCTCCATTTTGTCAGGTCCGCGACTCTCTCAGATGAACAGGCTGAAATCGGACTCGGCCGCCTCGCCCACGAAGAAGGCGGCGCCCACCACGTCGGTCAGTTCGTCGATGAGGGTCTCCCGGGAGAATTCCATCACGTCCATGCTCATCTGGCAGGCGTAGAGCTTGACCCCGAGGTCGATCGCCATCTGCCGCAGTTCCGGAAGCGTGGCCACCCGGTGGTTCTTCATCATCTTGCCGAACATCCACCGCCCCAGGCCCCCGAAGCTGAACTTGGAGGGGTTGCACTTCGTGATGTCGCCGCCGTACATGAGGCCGAGCATCCGCCCGAAGAGGGTCTTCCCGGTGGGAACGTCCTTCTTGATGGCGCGCAGCCCCCAGAAGGTGAAGAACATCGTCACGTCCATCCCGGAGGCGGCCGCGCTGGTGGCGATGATGAACGCGCCCATCACCTTGTCCAGATCGCCGCTCATGACGACCAACGAGGCCTTCTTGTTCCGTTCCGCCACCGCTTCGGAGGTGGTGATCGGCAAAGTCACGCTCATCTTCCCTGTCCCCTTTCTCGGCTTAGCCCGCTGCGCGCAGGCCCGTATTAGCTGGGTACGGCTCCATTATACGGGGCCGGGTCCCTTCGCGCAATACACAAATACACGTATTCCTTTTCGCACCTGCTGCACAACGGTGCGTTAAGGCGGGCGCCCGGCCGGGCAAACAAAAAAGGGAGCCGGCTCGTGGCTCCCCGGAAGATATTCGGCTCTTGCGCGGCCGGGCGCTCGCTACTCGATCACCTGATCCGCGGCGGCCAGCAGGTCGATGGGGATGTTGAGGCCCAGGGCGCGAGCGCTCCTCAGATTGATCTCGAACTTGACCCGCTCGGGTGCCTCTGAGGGAAGGCCGGCCGTGGCCTGGCCGGCGATCACCTGCGCCAACAGCCGGCTGGCCTGGTCGCCCAATAGCTGGGCGTCCACTGTGAGGCCCGCCAGCGCGCCGGCCTCCAGCTCGGCCTCGGTGGAGCCGATGACGGGCTTCCCCCCGGCCACTTGGACCAACTGCGGCGCAGCCTGCTCGGCGAGCCCGTCGTCGACCAGGAAGAACAGGTCTGCGTCGGGCAGCAGCCGCTTCGCCTGTTCGACCAGTCCCTCCGCCGTGTCAGCCAGGCCAACGCTCACGTCGAGCAGGCCGAGGTCGTCCCCGAGCGCCACCAGCTCGTCGGCCTGGCGCTTGGACTCGGCTGCCGTGCTGCCTAACACCGCCCAGCGGCGGGCGTCGGGCAAGAGAGTCAGCGTATACTCGGCGCGCTGCCGCTCGGCGACGAAGCTGCTCGCGACTACCGCGTTGTTGCCGGACCCGCTCCAGTCCTTGATGAGCTTGAGACTTATGGGGTCGATGACTCCCACTATAACCGTCGGTACGCTTTCGCTGGCGGCCAGAACCGCCTGCGCCATCACGCCGCCCACCGCCACGACGGCGACGGGCGACTGCGCCACCGCCTGCTTCGCCAGGTTCTGCGCCTTAGTCGCATCCCCCTCCGCCGACAGAACGGAGGGGGTCACCATGGTATCCATCCCCAGCGTCTTGAGCCCAGCCTGCAACCCAGCCACCATGGCCTGTTCGCCGGGGGAATTCCGCCACACCAGGATGGGCAGTTGACCCGCCGCCGCCGGCCCGGTCAGGCTGACGACCAGAACGGCGGTCACGATGGCGAGAAGCGAGACGGTGACCGATCGGTTTGTGCTCCTGCGTCTCTCCCTCATGAGCGCTTACCCTCCCCCGCATTCCCTTGCAGGTCGGCAGCGAGTTTGAACTGTCCGACCCGGTCGAGCAGTTCCTTCGCGAGGCCCGTCAGGTCATTCGCCAGCCGGTTGATCTGCTGGACGGCGGCGGCTTGCTCCTGGGCGTTGGCGCCCACCTCTTCCGCGCTGGCGGCAGTCTCCTGGGTCACGCTTGAGATCTCCTCCATCGCCCGGGCCATCACCTGGCTGCTCCGGTCGAGCGTGGCGGCGGCCTGGAGGATGCCCTTGATCTCGCCGTCGATGGCGACGGAGGACTGCGCGATCGCCCCGAACGCTCCCTGGGCGCCCTCCACCGCGCTCACCCCGCCCCGGATCTCGGCGGCGTCGTCTTCCATCGCGGCCACGAGGCGATCCGTCTCCGTCTGGATGTTCTCGATCAGCCCGCCGATGCGGCGGACCGCCTGCTTCGACTGCCCCGCCAGCTTGCGAACCTCCGCGGCTACCACGGCGAAGCCCCGGCCGTGCTCGCCGGCCCGGGCCGCCTCGATGGCGGCGTTCAGGGCCAGCAGGTTGGTCTCCTCGGCGATGGAGGAGATGATCTGCGTGATCTGCCCGATCTCGGCCGAACTCTGGCGAAGGCTACTCATGCGAGCCAGCGACTCTTCGCCCTTCGCGGCGATGGTGTTCATGCGGCTGACCAGGCCCAGGAGCGCCTGGCGCCCGCTGTCCACGGCTTTGCCCGCTTCTTCCGCCGCCCGCTCGGCCTCGTGGGCGGCGCTGAGCGTCTGCGCCACCTGTCCGGCCACGTTTTGGGCCTCCTGCACGGTGCGCCCCACGGTGCCCGCCGTCTCCGTCGCGCCCTGGGCCAGATCGTTCATCGCGCGGGCCACGTACTCCGACGACTGCCCGACCTCGGTGGAGGCCTGCGAGAGATCGCCGGCGAGTTCCACGATCCGGGTCGAGGCGTTTCGGATGCCACCGATCAGGTCCTGGAGGTTCCCTTCCATCTGAGTGAACGCGTCGGACAGCTCGCCCAGCTCATCACCGGACTGCACCGAGAGCCTCTGGCGCAGGTCGCCCTGGGCCACCGTCTTCGCTCCGGTGACCAGCTGCCGGATGGGGTTGATGATGCCCCGCAGCAGGAAGAGACTGAGGGCGGCGGCCAGCACGGCGCAGGCGATGAGGATTGCAAGACCCCAGGTCTGGAAGTCGCGGACCGTCTTCTTGAGCTGCTGTTCCGCTTGCGGCAGCATCGTCGCCGTGGCATGGGAGGAAGCCTCCTTCGCTTTCGGCTGCATCGCGGCCAGCGACTGCGCCAGCGACTGCTGCGACTTCTGCCGCATCTCGCCCACAATCTGGCTGGCGAGGTCCGACGAACGCCGCTTCATCGCCCCCGAGGCGGCGCTCACCGCCTGCTCCACCGGCTCCGTCAGCGCCTTCTCCGTCTGCCGCGACCGCTCTGCGGCGAGGCGGGTGATGTCGGCCTCAGTCTCGCTCATCACGTCCTGGATGTTGTTCTGCAGTTCCGTGATGGCCTTGTAGGCTTCCAAGCCCTTCTCGGCGACGACCACGCCCCACTTGCGCCCCGGCACCGGAGCGTAGCCGGACACCATCGTGCCCCAGACATCGTCGACGAACTCCGCTGCGCCGGCCTTCCCGGCCAGGGCCTGCTGGACCGGCTCGAGCTGGCTCAGGTCGGCGCGGGCTGAGGACACCTGGCGATCGGTGTGCGCGATGGCCCGCCCCTGCTCGTCCACCACGAAGACGTACCCTGACGTCTCTTCGCGAGCGATGAGGCTTGCCAGGCTCTGCAGCGACAGGTCGGCCACGAGAACCCCAGCGGTCTTCTTGCCATAGAGGAAGACCGGCACGCCCAGGCGGACGTAGGCGATCTTGCGCGCCTCTTCCATGAGCACCGGCGAGACGTAGACAATCCCCTGGTTCATGGGACCGGTGAACTCGGGTTTGCCGTAGAAGACGTCCTTCGGCGAAAAGCCGTACGACGCCATGGACTGCGCGCCGCCGTCGAGGAAGGCCAGCCTCAGGTAGCCCCGCTTGGACTGAAGGCCAAGCAGGATGGTCTTGGCCTTGGCGGGTTCCATGGTTTTCAGTTCGGAAACCTGGGCGGTGAGGGCGAGGGCGTCGGTTTCCTTGCCGATCAGATCGCCGACCTGGAGGGCGATCCGGCGGGCCCGCTCGGCCACCGTCGCCTGGGGGGACGCGGCCAGCGCGTTCCGGGACGTCCGCAGCACGTTGCTGGAGATCATCTCAAGGTTGAGGCGGACGTTCTCGGTGATCGCGCCGCTGACCTGCCTGATCGACTGGCCGGCCGCGCCGGCGATCTGCTGCGACGAGTCGCGGATCGACTTCTGGCTGATGCCGGAGAGTTCCCGGCTCACCCGCTCGACGCCTTCCTGACCCGTGCCGATCAGCTCGTCGCTGGTCTTGCCCAGCATGCCTTCGCTCATCTTGGCTAGGTCCTGGGTGGTGGCGCTGATCACCGCCCGCCCGGTATTCAGGAGGCCCTGCGTCACGGTGCGTACCGCCCGCTGGCCGGTGTTGCTGAGGAAAAGGCCGATGATCGTCGCTGGGATGACCGCGAAAGCGATGATCATGATCGGCAGCTTTACCCGGAGTGGCAGTTTGCGTGCCATAGCACTCGTCCCCTCTGAACGTGTGGTGATTTGGCCAAAAGCATAGGGCTCCTTTTGATTTCGTCGTCCCGTCTAGATAATCCTGCCAGGCCTGCCACTCGATGCTGCATAGTAGCTCCTCTCAGCCCGGAAGCGACTTGAGGACGCGCACGCTCCACAGGAGCGGCCGAAAGAAGACCGGACGCCCCGCCCGCGCCCAGGCATTTCCTTGCGAGAGGAGGAGCCGGCAAAGCGGAGGCCGAATGCTGACGGGGGAAAAGAGGTGGCGGACGGGTGGAACCCCGCTTCAAGCTGTGGATCGAAGAAGGCGACGAGTTGGTCTTCAGCAACGGACGGGCCGGGCTGCTCCGCCGCATCGAGGCGCTCGGCTCCATCACGGCGGCCGCCCGGGAGATGGGCATGTCGTACCGGGCCGCCTGGGGCAAGCTGCGGGAATGTGAAGAGCGGCTCGGCTTCCCCATGCTGGCGACGAAGACCGGCGGGCGGGGCGGCGGCGGCACCGCGCTCACCCCTGAGGCCCGCGACTTTCTGGCCCGTTTCGAAACCTGGCGGGCGCAGATGGACGCGGCGGTTCACGACTCGTTCCGGCAGTTGTTCCCCCCGAAACCCTAGGTGGCGTCGCTCCTCAAACCACAAGCAGGAGGAAGCAGCGGGCTCATGCTTCTGGCAGGCGTACTCCTCGCTCTGGTGCTGCTCGTCTTCTCTCTCGGCAGGAGCCCCGTCTTCCGCCTCGACCGGGCCGGCGCAGCGATCAGCGCCGCCGCGCTCACCACCGCCCTGGGGCTGCTCACCTTCGAACAGGCCGTCCGGAGCGTCGACTATCGCACGATCGTCGTCCTCTTCTCGATGATGATCATCGTGGCCAACCTGCGGGCCTCCGGGTTCTTCCGCTTGGTCGGCTCGCTCGTGCTGCGGAGCGTCGCCACCCGCCGGCAGCTCCTCCTCGCGGTCGTCCTGGCGAGCGGCCTGCTCTCCGCCTTCTTCATCAACGACGTCGTGTGCCTGCTCTTTGCGCCCATCGTCATCCTCATCTGCCGGGAGGCCGGTTGCGAGGCACGCCCGCACCTGCTGGGCGTCGCCCTCGCCGCCAACATCGGCAGCGCGGCGACCTTCCTGGGCAATCCGCAGAACATCCTGATCGCCAGCCTGTCGGGCGCGCCGTTCCTGTCCTATTTCGTGACCGCCGCGCCGGTGGCCGGGGCGGGTCTGCTGATCACCTACCTGGCGGTGAGGCTGATCTTCGCCCGGGAATTGGAGGGCACGATCCCGCCGTCGGTGCGCCTCAGGCCGCGCTTCCACCGGGCGCTCGTGCTCAAGAGCCTCATTGTGCTGGCGCTGGTGGTCGGCGGGTACGTCGCGGGGAAAGACCTCGCCGTCATGTCGAGCCTGGGAGCGGCGGCCCTGCTCGTCACGCGCCGGGTCAAGCCGGAGAAGATTTACGCCGCGGTCGACTTCAACCTGCTGGTTATGTTCGCCGGGCTATTCGTGGTGGTCGGCGGGGTGGAACAGACCGGGCTCATGCGCGAGCTCGCCGGGCGGCTGGGGGCCGGGCGCCTGCAGAACCTGCCGGGCTTTGCGGCAGCGACGGTGGCTCTCTCCAACCTCGTCAGCAACGTCCCCGCGGTGATGCTGCTCCGTCCCTTCATCCCGGCGGCCGGCGCGGGCGCCTGGTGGATGGCCCTGGCGCTCTTCTCCACCTTCGCCGGGAACCTCACCGTCACCGGGTCGGTCGCCAACCTCATCGTGCTGGAGACCGCCCGGCGGGAGAACATCCGCATCGGGTTCTGGGATTACCTTAAGGTGGGGCTGCCCGTGACGCTGGCGACCTCCGCGTTGGGACTCGTCGCCTTCGCCCGGGCGCTCCCCTGGCGCTGAGGCCCGGCCGGCAAGCAGTGGTCAGGCTACCAACAGGTCCTGATTGAAGACGGCCGGGCGACCTGATAACATAAGCGCTGTACTGAGTTGTCCGAGAACAGTCACATATCTTCGAACCATGAAGACTTCTTGGGAGTCTGGTACGAAGGCTTGAAGTAGGTGCCCGCCGAGGCAAAACGGATTCCTTCGTCAGGACACCCACCTGCGAGAGCAGGTTCGGAAGATATGCTGTAAGACGGCAACATGGTCGGGGGGCATGAATCCACGTGGTTCATGCCCCTTTCTTACGCCTTCAGTCGCCTACGGTCACCCGGCCGGGGGCTGTTGACAACTGCCTTCGCGGTGACGGCCAGCGTCTCTGGCCTTGACCTTTCGCCCGAGATGATTCGGTTGGCCGCCGACAGGCTTGGGGCAAAAACTGACCTGAAGGTGGGCGACTCGGAAGACCTGCCGTGGCCTGATGGCACATTCGATGCCGTGACCTGCTCCTCGTCGTATCACCATTACCCGCAGCCGCAGAAGGCGCTCTCCGAAATGCGGCGTGTCCTGAAGCCCGGAGGCCAGCTCGTGCTCGCAGATGTGTGGCTTCCCACTCCGCTTCGGCAGATCAGGAACTACGTCCTCATCCCCAACACCAAAGAGGGCGATGTGCGGGTCTACTCCCGGCTGGAGATAACGTCCTTACTTGAATCTGCCGAGCTGGAGCTGGCTTCATGGAGGCGCATCGGTCTACTAGGCTGCGTTGCCGAGGCACGGAAGATATGGTTCCGCCGTGACAAGGAAGAATGCTCAGGCATAGCGTAGAATTAAACGATTGCTTATTCGTTGACAACAAGGGAGGGCGTCACTTGACTGAACAGAAGGACTCGTGCGGGTGTTACAGCCCCCACCCCGAGAAGATCACTCTCCTGAAAGATCGGATAAACGAAGTTGCTGGTCTCTCAGAGCTGTTCGGCGCTCTATCTGACGAGGCTCGCACCAAGATCCTCTACCTGTTGTCTTTCGAGGAGCTTTGTGTCTGCGACCTCGCTGACATCCTCGAAACCAGCACTCCGGCCATCTCGCACCACCTGCGGCTGTTGAAGATGCTGCACCTGGTCAAGTACCGACGCGAGGGTAAGATGGTCTACTACTCCCTGGCCGACGAACACGTCTTGGAACTCGTGAGGGTCGCCCAGGAGCACTACGCCGAAGAGCGTTAAGGCAGTAACGTGGGGGGAGATAACATGGCTACACAGCGATATCTGCTCAAGGGGCTGGGCTGCGCAAACTGCGCCGCCAAGATGGAACAGACCATGCGCAACACCAAAGGGCTTGAAGAGTCCCGGGTGAATTTCGCCACCTCATCCGCCGAACTGAACCCAGAGTTTCTCGATGTGGCCCGGCAGATTATCACTTCCATCGAGCCTGGCGTCGAGGTCGTGCCTGTGGAGAAGGCCGCCCCAACAGCGGCCCCGGAGAAGAAAAGCTCCGTTTCCGAGTTCTTCAAGGAACAGCGTGAGACCGTCATGCGTGTCCTGGCGGCCGCAATCCTGATGGTCGTCGGCGTTCTTCTCGAAGACTGGATCCACGTCACCGGCTTGTCGTGGCTCGAATACGTCATCTTTCTCGGGGCTTACCTGATTGTTGGCCTCGAAGTGCTCCAGTCGGCCTTCCGGAATCTCGGCAAGGGCAACCTCTCCCATGAACACATCCTCATGTCCATCGCCACCATCGGGGCTATCGTGATCCACCAACTCCCCGAAGCGGTCATGGTGATGCTTCTTTACCTGCTCGGGGAGGGCCTTCAGGACTTTGCGGTTAACCGCTCCCGTCGTTCCATCGCGGCTCTGGTCAGCATCCGACCCGATCAGGCCAGGGTGAACAAGTTCGGTCTCATCGTGACCATGAAGCCCGAGCAGGTCAAGGTCGGCGACCAAATCGTAGTGCAGCCGGGCGACAGGGTGCCGCTCGACGGGGAGATCATCGAAGGAGAGTCCTTCGTGGACACCTCGGCGCTGACGGGGGAATCCGTTCCTCGCAGGGTCGGCAAGGGCGACAAGGTATTGGCCGGAATGGTGTGCTCCACGGGCCTTCTCAACGTGAAGGTGGAGCGACCGTTCGCCGAGTCGGCCATCTCCCGGATCTTGGAGATGGTCGAGAACGCCGCCGGACGGAAGGCCAAGACCGAGCAGGTCGTCACTACCTTCACCCGGTACTACACGCCCGGAGTAATGGCGCTGGCCGCTGCCGTCGCCATCATTCCTCCCCTGGTGGTTCCGGGTGCCACCTTCTCCGCCTGGGTCTATCGTGCGTTGGTGCTCCTGGTGGTGTCCTGCCCCTGTGCGCTGGTCATCTCGGTTCCGCTAGGCTACTTCGGAGGCATCGGGGCGGCCTCACGCCAAGGCATCCTGGTCAAGGGAGCCAACTTCCTCGATGTCCTGGCGGATGTGGGGACGATGGTTTTCGACAAGACCGGCACCCTCACCGAAGGCACGTTCAAGGTCAGCTCGATCCAACCGCACAACGGGTACACCGAAGCGCAGGTCTTGGAGACTGCTGCGCTAATCGAAGCGGCGTCACCGCATCCCATTGCGGCGTCAATCCTCGCTACGCACGGCAAGCCGGTGGATATGCTCGACCTTCAGGACTATGAGGAAGTGCCCGGTTGCGGTGTCCGGGGCCGAGTAGGTGGCAGGCTGATCCTCGCCGGCAACGACCGGTTCATGCACCAGGCGGATATTCTCCACGACGAGGCCGTCTGTGAGGTTCCTGGCACGGTGGTTCACGTCGCCGCTGATGGAGTCTACTACGGGTACATCGTCATCTCCGACCAGGTGAAGGCCGGGGCCAAGGAAGCGCTCGGCCAGCTCCGGAGCCTCGATGTATCCAGACTCGATATGCTGAGTGGCGACGACACCACCGCCGTCGAGCAGGTAGGCCGACACCTCGGACTCGATCAGACCTGGGCGCAACTCCTCCCTGGTGACAAGGTAGCTAAGATGGAGGAGCTTGTCTCAGCACCACGGCGTAGGCGAGTCGCCTATGTTGGCGACGGAATCAACGATGCTCCCGTCCTCACCAGGGCGGACGTTGGGATTGCGATGGGTGCCCTCGGCTCCGATGCGGCCATCGAAGCAGCGGATGTCGTAATCATGGATGACAGCTTGACCAAGCTTCCGGCAGCGGTGCGCATCGCCAGGAAGACGAAGGCCATCGTCTCACAGAACATCGGCTTCTCCTTGGTCATCAAGGGCCTCTTCATGTTGCTCGGCGTTCTGGGCCTCTCGAACATCTGGATGGCGGTCTTCGGTGACATGGGGGTCTCCGTCCTGGCCGTGCTGAACTCGGCTCGGGTGCTGCGTTATCGTGCAAACTAACCCATAGCAGGTCTACCGCCCGGACGGTGGACGGTGCAAAAACAGGTAGCGGGCCGGATATTCCGGCCCGTTACTTGCGCTTCGAGGTTCGATCATCTTACCAGCCGCAGCACGACCCGGGGTATCCTGCGCCGGAGGATTGTGGACCGTAGCCGAAGCACCCAAACCGGTGGCCGGTCCGGCGATCGTGCTCTCCTCTCGGGCAGACTACCTACAGCTCTTGTGCCGGGAGGCAATTGGATGCCTGACTTCGTTTCCGTGATCCCGCCACTCATGACCATCATCCTGGCAGTCTGGACGAAGCGAGTGGTGCCATCGCTGGCCGCTGGACTCCTGACTGCTGGCTGGCTCCTAAAGCCCTCGCCGCTTCTGGGAGCCGTTACGGCCCTGCGGTATCTGGCTGACACCCTTTCAGACCGGGGGAACGTCCAGGTCATCCTGTTCCTGTTCATCTTCGGGGCCTTGACTGAGACCATAAGGATGTCGGGCGGCATCAAGGCGCTCGCCAACAGGATCGCCAAGTACGTCAAGGGCGAACGGGGTGTTCTTTACGCCGTCTGGCTGACCACTCCGCTCACCTTCATCGACTGCTGCTTCCACGGCATCGCCACGAGTGCCATCACCAAGCCGCTGACCGAGAAGGTCAAGACCGACAAGACCAGACTCGGGTTCGTGGTGAACGCCACCTCATCCTTGCTCATCACGCTCATCCCGTTCGGGACGACCTATTTCGGGTACATGGTTGGCCTCATCAGCTCTGGGATCAGGAGGACTGGCATCTCAGCTTCCGCCTACGACGTGTACTTGCGAAGCGTGCCCCTAAACTTCTTTGCAGTCGTGATGGTGCTCATAACGGTGTACGTCACCTTCAGCAAGAGGCCGCTCTGGCATCTGTCGAGAAAGCTAAAGGATGACGGTGAAGGTGAGCACCACGCCCATGAGGCCCATGAGGAAGGCAGCTTCGACGAATATCCCCCGAGGCTGACGAATCTCGTTGTGCCGCTTGGGGCGCTCATCCTCCTGGCCGGGTTCATGCTCTGGTGGACGGGGCACCAGCCAGGCCGAGGGTTCTTCAACTCAATCCGGTACGCCAAGGCCGATGAGGCGATCTTCTTGGCGAGCGCCTTAGCGCTGTTCGTCAGTTGGGTGCTCTACCTGGTGCAGAAGATCCCCGCCTATGAGCTGGAGATCCATCTGCTCGAAGGCGGCCGTGAGATGCTGCCGCCAATCGTGGTGTTGATACTCTCGTGGAGCCTCACCGCTGCGGCCGGCGACCTTGGCTTCGCCCACTTCGTGACCTCTACCCTTGGAAGGACCGTCCCGGCTTGGCTCTTGCCGGTCGCCCTGTACCTCGGCGCTACCCTGATCGGATATGCGATGGGCACCGCCTGGGGCACCTGGGCGCTGGTCGTTCCTATCGCTTTCACTCTGGCTCACGCAACCGGAGCATACTTGCCCCTTGTGGTCGGGGCGGTGTTCGCTGGCGGGATCATCGGCGACAATGCCTCTCCCCTTGGGGAGACGGCGATCCTGACAGCTACTCTCATGGGCATTCCGCTCATGGAGCACGTCAACGTGCAGTTACCTTACGCCCTAGTCGGCGTGGGCGTCTCGGCCGTGGCCTACCTTGCCGTCGGCTTTCTCATCCGGTAGTCCTTCATCTCAGTCTTAGCGGCCAGGAGGTTCGGTGCCACAGTCCTTGAAGGAAGACGAGAAGCGACCCTGCAAGGCAACGGCTTCCGATAAGTAGTTGATGACCAACCATACGTCAGCCGTTGAGGGTGCAGATTGGCAACAGTCTGCACCCTTTCTTCGGTTTCAAAGTCCTGCTCGGACGTTTGTGACAGCGGGAAATGGCTAGAAAATGACGAGCGAATGACTGGCAGAAAGAAACGGTAGAACCGGTCATTGGGCTGTCAGATGCGTGCCATTTGGTTAACGATTCTTCTTGAAAGGGGCCAAACGCTAGACGGCAGCCCGGGCATCCTCCGGCAAGGAAATTGTGCCGTCTTCGTTCGGCGAGAAGTCCACAACTCGGATGACGGCATCGAGGTTAATCGGGCCGTACACATGAGGGTATTCCTTTCCGCAGTCGTAAAGGTCTTCCCACTTGACCTCGGCACGGAGCCGCTTCTCGTCGATGCAGAGGAGAACGAGACCGTGCTTACCACGGAACAGGTCATCCGTCACTCCAACGACCTGTTCGGGAGCGGAACAATGGATGAATCCATCGGCGGCAAGCGTCTTCGAGAAATACTCTCCCTTCGCTTGGGCCTGCCGCCACTCACTTGACGACGTGATATGAAGGATCATTGAACGTCTCCGTCCTCGGCGGAGTTGTTACTGCACCCTGCCCATGACCAAGATGTCGAGGTACTCGCCGTTCCGGAACCGGGCTTTGCGCTTTCTCCCCTCGATCTGAAAGCCAAGAGTCTCGTATAGGTGGATTGCCGGGGCGTTGTCCTCCCAAACCTCCAGCTCAACCCGAAGCAGTCCGAGGTAGTTGTCGGCCAAGTCAAGCAGCGTGGTCATGAGTGCTCGCCCGATCCCCTGCCCTTGATACTCGTCATGCACCAGAACGTCCACGACACCCACATGGCGCAGCTTGCCGGGCATCACCCGCAGTTGCGCTTCGCCGACTACCTTCCCGTTGACTTCAGCTACCATCTTGTGGTCGTTGGGGCCGAGGTTTTCAAGCCGCTTCTGGACATCGGAAAGGCGGGTCGAGGGAGAGTAGAGCGTTCCAGAGATCACCTTCGGCTGGAGCGCCAGAGAGTACAGGTCGCTGAGATCCTCCGGTCGTACAGGGCGAATGGTGACATCCATCGTAGAGAGCACCTCCCGGCAAACTGACATCCACATATTTCCACCAAGCTCACAGCGTTCCTCCACACCGGCTTGGTGGAAACGACAGGACGGGGTTACCCCGTCCTGTCATGCGTCATTGTGCTGTCACTTTGTCGGACACTTCGGCTCCATCAACTAGATAACGGAAGCCGTTGCCTGCAAGGGTCGCCTCTTCCTTCCGGATTATCGTCTCTCTCAAATCAGCGGCGGCTTCAGGTCGTTAGCTGCCTACCTTCCGCCAGAACGAGTCCTTGGGGGCGTATGACCGTCTGTTGAGCCATATCACGAACTGGATAATGGCTAGTGCGAAGATGATACCGCCGATGACGGGGTATCTCATCGTCTGTCACCCCAATCCCACATCGGGCATCTCTTCACGCCTCGCTTTTCGCCGGCGTGGCCTTCTTCATCGGGTGCAAGAAGACCCAGAGGAGAACGACCACCAGCGGACTGGCGAGACCCCAAGCCCAACCAGGTAGCTTCAGGCCACACTGGATCATGCTCCACGCACCGAAGCCGAAGAAGACCAAGGACGCCCCAACCTTGATGGCCCGCTCAGGGAGGCGGGTTCCAAGTGCCTTGCCGACCAGGATTGCCAGGCCGTCAGAGAGCACCATCCCAACCGTCGAACCTATCCAGACCGGGATCAAGGAGTTTGTTGCGGCGAGAGTGACGGTGGAGAGCATGGTCTTGTCCCCAAGCTCGGCGAGGAAGAAGGTTACGAAGGTCAGCCAGAAAGGCGAGCTGATCCGGCGGGCCTTGCCGTTGTCATCGTCATCAAGGCTGTCCCCCCGAAGTGTCCAGGCCCCGAAGCCGATAAAGGCGACGCCTGCGAGGAATTTGATCCAGTCGGTCGGCAGCAGTCCACCCATGAGGCCCCCGATGCCAGCCGAGAAGACGTGGACTGCGAGCGTAGCGAAGAAGATGCCGGACAAAACGACACCGGCGTTGTACCGGGTGGCAAGGGTCAGAGCAACGAGCTGGGTCTTGTCTCCGAGTTCGGCGAGAAAGATCATCCCGAACGATAGCCAGAATGCGTCCAACAGCGAATCCTCCTTCTTGGGTGCGAGGTCAAAAAAAGAGACCTTCACACCGAATTGTCGGTGCAAAGGTCTCGCTGAACCTCATCGGCTGGTAGAGCCAGGTCTTTTCAGACCACTATGTTGACCCTACCCGAGCAGCTACTCCCCTCTGCGGAGCAAGAAGATTGTACCACCGATGGGGTCGCCCGGCAAGTCACCCACCATCAAGCGCTCAAGGACAGAATGAGCCCCGGGTCTTTCCCTCGGTGGGCGCCAGGCGCTATAATTGCCATGATGAGCCTTACGTAAAGGCGTGAAGCGGGGGGAAGCGGAGTGAGCCGGGCCGAAACGTGGCTGAGGGAAGCGCAGGCCGACCTGGAGACGGGCCGCGTGCTGCTGGCCGGCGAACGATACAACGCGTGCGCATTCTACGCCCAACAGGCGGCGGAGACAAGCGGCCAAGGCGCTCCTGTTCTTCCTGCACGAGGCGCCCTGGGGGTATTCGGTCAGCGAGCTGCTTGACCGAGTGGTAGCGCGTGGCCTGGTGGTTCCGCCAGCACTGCAGGAAGAGGCTCGTCAGTTGGATCTGCACTACATCCCGTCCCGCTACCCCGACGCGCTACCCGCCGGCACGCCATCGGAGCACTACACCCAGGCGATGGGGGAGGGTGCGCTGAATTGCGCCAAAGACCTGGTGGAGTTCGCCCAGACGCAGATTCGGGGATGAGAATCTCCTGGCCCGCCGGGCTCTCCCCGGCCTGGCGAGAGGGGCTTGAAGCCTTTTGCCAAGCTGTGCAGGATCGTCTGGCGCCGGACTGCGTTATCCTGGCCGGCTCGGTGGCCGACGGAACCTACTGTGAGGCCAGCGACCTGGATCTTGTGGTGATCGCGTCTGACTTGCCGTCCGATTTCTTCCGCCGGCTGGCGCTCCTGGCTGAACTCAGATCGGCCGGTGTGCCGTTGGAAGCAATCGGCTACACGCCGGAGGAGTTCCGACGCATGCTGCGAGAGGGTCACGTAACAGCCCTGGAGGCCTACCACAAAGGCCTTCCGCTCCTGGGCGAAGACTGGTTCGAGACCGAACGACGGTCCTTCCTGGCCCTGATGGGCCGTGGCTTGCGCCGGGTCAAAGGCGCGTGGATTCTTCCCGAGGAAGCTGAGTACACTTCGCCGGAGAATAGCGACTCTGAGAACTGAGGGTATACGTGAATGAACCTGCGCCGGTACCTGCCTTCGCCGCTGCGCGAAGGCGGTTTTTCGCTGCTCGTCTGCGGGCAGACCGTCTCCGTCTTGGGGGACTTCTTCGGCATCGCCGCTCAGTCGGTGCTGGTCTACCGCCTGACTGGGTCGAAGGTGGCCATGGGTACTCTGTGGCTCTGCCATTTTTTGCCGATGGTGCTCTTTCGCCTGATCAGCGGGCCGCTGCTGGACCGGGTCGACCGCCGGCGGTTGCTCATGGCCGCCGAATGGACCAGAGTGGTGGCGTTCGCCGCCCCCGCAGCCCTATACGCCGCGGGCCTGCTTAAGGTCTGGCACCTCTTTGGCTTCGCCTTCGTCGTTGGCACGGCGGAGGCGGTCTTCTTCCCGGTGCTGATGGCAGTGATCCCCGAGATCGTTCCGGAAGCGCGCCTGGCCAGGGCCAACGCGCTCATCGAAGGCAGTCGCAACGTCATGGCGCTCGTCGGGCCGGCGCTGGGCGCCGCTTTCGTGCAGGCATTCGGACCCGGACCGGCCCTTCTGCTCGACGCCGCCTCCTTCGCCACTAGCGCCACCTCGGTCTGGCTGCTGCGCTCGCCCATCCGCCACCAGCTCTCCGACCCGGGCGAACCGTTCCTGCGCCGCCTAGCCGAGGGCTACCGGTTCTTTCAGGACCACCAGGAGCTGCTCTGGCTGGTCGGGGCCCTGGCCGTGGCCAACGCCGGGCAGGCGGCCATCTCCGCCCAGTTCCTGCCGTACGCCACCGAACAGCTCGGCACCACGGTGGCGGGGATGGGGATGCTCGAATCCGCCATCGCGGCCGGGGCCGTCGCCGGGACGCTGGTGGCTGGGCTCTTCGGCGAGATCACGTGGCGCCGTCTCTCGCTTCTGGGCTCCCTGGCCGTGCTGGGCCTGGGAACGGTGGCGCTGGGCCTCGCGCACCGCTTCCCCACCGCCCTGTTGCTCGCCGTGGCCTACGGAGCAGGAGGACCTTTCTTCAACATCGTCTATGTGACGCTCTACCAGCGGCTGGTCCCCGACCACCTGCGCGCCAGGGTCTTCGCGCTCCGGATGGTCCTGAGCACCGCCGCCATGCCGGTCGGGTCCTTCCTGGGCGGGCTGGCGGCGGAGGCCTGGGGGCTTCAGCCCCTGTTCGTGGCGGCCGGCCTGTTCACCGCCCTGGCGGCCATTCTGACATACTTCCATCCGGTGCTGCGACGCATCGACGGGGAGCTGTCCGGACCCGCCGCCCCGGCGCAGGGCGTCGCCGGCCCACCCGCAGACCTGGGGTAAGCGCGAGCAATCAGATGTCCTCCACCAGCCGGAGACCGAGCACATAGTCGGTCGACCTGAAGACGAGTCCCCGCCCCGCAAGACCCCCTCTGACGATGAGACCCGTCTTGAGATCGAGATGGAGATCGGGCGCCAGGTCGAGCCTCCTGCCGAAACCGGCGAGCATGGGTACCGGAGCGGACTCCATGATCTCCCGGCTCAGGGTAGACGCCTTGGCGTCACCGACTGCTTCGGCGGAGCCCACCTGCATCCCTGTCCGTCCCGCTCAGGGAACCCCAGGGAAGGCCGCTGGCTCAAGCTCCTACCGGCCCCGTCGCAACCCGGGGCACGATCCCCCCCGAAGAAGTGAAAGGAAGCGGGAGCCAGCCCGGCACTCTCCTCATACCCGCTTCACCACCGCCTTCACCACGCCGATGAGTTCGAGTTCGGCTGGCTCGAGCGGGTTATAGCGCGGGTTGGCCGGAAGCAGCCGGATCCCCTGCTCCCGCCGCTCGAAGCGCTTGCAGGTGACCTCTCCGCCCTCGACCCGGGCCACCACGATCTCCCCGTTTTCGGCGGTCGGCTGGCGGCGGACAATGACATAGTCGCCGTCTTCGATGCCGGCCTCGATCATGCTGTCGCCTTCGATGCGCAGGGCGAACTGGGCGCCTTCCGCCAGCCGGCCCGGCACCGCCACCGGCCCTTCGCTGTTCTCCTCGCTCAAGACCGGTTGCCCGGCAGGGACCAGCCCCAGCGCCGGCAGGAACGCCACCCCTTCGAGCAGGTCGCCGGCGGCC
>JBLNBQ010000149.1:0-4034 GCA_050260095.1 Chitinophagales bacterium | reverse complement strand
CTCGGACCGGCCATGCTGGCGCCGGCGCCGCTCCTCTCGGTCGCCTACCTGATCGTGTTCGGCTCCTGCGTGGGGTTCGTCTCCTTCACCTGGGTGGTGGGCCATCTGCCGCCGCACCTGGCCGGCAGCTACGCGTTCGTCAACCCGGTGGTCGCCGTCTTCCTCGGCGCCCTCTTCGGGGAGGGGCTGACGCCGCAGGCCCTGCTCGCCACCGTCCTCGTCGTGGCCGGCGTGGCCCTGGCCGCGATCGAACCGGGGAGACAGGCGGCGTCCCAGGTCAGCGCCCTTTCGGAGTGAGCAGGGCCGCGAGCCCGGCGGCGAAGCGGAAGGCATCGCGCATACTCATCCCTGTGAGGTGACAGCATGTCCGAGGGTTCAACCAAGGTCGCGCTGGCCGCGCTGGCCGGCAACCTCCTGATCGCCGTCTCCAAGCTCGTGGCGGCGCTCCTCACCGGCAGCGCCGCCATGTTCGCCGAGACGCTCCACTCCTTCGCCGACTGCGGAAACCAGATCCTGCTCCTGGTCGGGCTCAGGCAGAGCGGCCGCCCGGCCGACGAGCAACATCCCTTCGGCCACGGCAAGGAACAGTACTTCTGGGCCTTCCTGGTGGCCATCGTGATCTTCGCCTTGGGGGCGGTCTTCTCGCTGGTGGAAGGCGTGCGCAAGGTGATTGCCCCGCATCCCATGGAGAACCCCGTGGTCACCTTCGTCGTGCTCGGCCTCTCCCTGTTCTTCGAGGGCGGTTCGCTCAGGGTGGCGCTCAAGGAGTTCAACGCGTGGCGCGGCGGGCTGCCCTTCTTCGAGGCCCTCGCCCAGGCGAAGGATGCCGTCACCCTCACGGTCATCCTGGAGGACCTGGCGGCCCTCGCCGGCCTGGTCGTGGCCCTGGTGTCGGTGACCCTGGCCGAGGCGCTCCACGCCCCGGTCTTCGACGGGCTGGGGTCGGTGTTCATCGGCCTGCTCCTGGCGGCGGTCGCATACTTCCTGGCTTCGGTGCAGCGCGGCTTTCTGGTGGGGCGCGGGCTCACCGCGCGGGAAACGGCCAAGCTCAAGGAGGCCGTCCTCGCCTGCCCGAACGTCGCCGCCATCACCAACCTGGCCACCATGTATCTCGGAGCGAACCTTCTGCTCTGCGCCGACCTGACCTTCCTGCCCGGGGCCACGGCGGAGGAAGTCATCCGCACCATCGACGAGGTCGAAGCTAGGCTCAAAGGGCTCGTCCCGGGGGTCAGCCACATCTACCTGGAAGCCGACGGGTTGGCCCGCCGCGCCGCCCTCACTCGACCCACTCCCGAAGGACCGGTGGGGTGAGGATCGACTGGTAGTGACTGAGCGGACAGTAGCGTCCCGCCGGATCGGCGGTGATGTAGCGCTCGTACTTGGCCCGGTGGTCGGCGGGGTTGGCGTAGCCGTAGTGCTTCACGCGCAGGGGCACGTTGAGCGCCGGGCCGGGCCGGTTCTCGGGAAAGCGGCCCCCGTGAAGCGGGTGGCTGTTCCAGCGGTAGGGGTGCCCGGGCACGTAGCGGATGATGGTCGGCACAAAGCGGCCGTGGGGGTTCCAAAATCCGTCCACCCGGTAGTGCCGCTTGTCCCCCCAGAACTCGTAGAGGTTGAAGCAGAGCAGGCCGGCGCCGAGCTGGCCGGCCCGGGCAAGCAGGCCGGCGCCCTCGGTTTTCCAGCGCTCCTCCAGCAGTTCGTCGGCGTCGAGGCAGATGATCCAGCGGGGTCCCGCCGCGACCGTCTTCGCCCACAGGTGCTGCCGCAGTTGCGACTCGTTCCGCAGGAACTGCGGTTGCGACAGGCGGTGCACCGTGAGTTCCGGGTGCCGGCTTCGCAGCTCTTCCAGCACGGCCGGCGTGTCGTCGTCGGAGGCGTCGTCCACCACCGTGACGGTTTCACAGTAGGAGAGCAAGTCTTCGAGGGCAAGGCGGAGATAGCGCCCAGCCTCGTTGCGCACGACCATCATGCCTGCCAGGCCCGGGAACTTAGCCGTAGTAGCGGGGGTCATCCATCACGTGCCTCCATTTCTCCTTGAAGAGTCGCTCCGCGTATTGGAAGTAGGCGGCGGCTTTGCCCGTCTTCCTGACCGTCTGGCCGAGGTGGTGGATCATCTTCGCTTCGGGGCAGTAGACCAGGCGGTACCCTTTCTCCCGGGCGTTGTAGCACCAGTCGGTCTCTTCGAAGTAGAACGGGTAACGCTCGTCGAAGAGCCCGAGGACCGGGATGAGCCGGCGCTTGATCATGAAGGCGGCGCCGCAGAGGGAGACGGCGTCGAAGCGGCGGTCGCACTGCCCCTGGTCGGGCTCGCCGAAGTGGCTGAGCACCGGATGGGCGTTGGTGCCGGTCACCCCCCCAGCGGCGATGCGCCCGTCGAGCGTGACCAGCTTTGGCCCGACGGCCGCGATCCGTTCGTCGGACTCGAGACACTCCAGGAGCGGGCGGTCCCAGCCCGGCAGGGCAAGGACGTCGGAGTTGAGAAAGATCAGGTGTTCCCCCTCGCCCGCCCGGGCGCCGGCGTTGCAGGCCTTCCCGTAGCCCTCGTTCACGGCGTTTACGAGGATCGTCGCCTGGGGGAAACGGCTGGCCAGGAAGGCTGGGCTCCCATCGGTGCTGGCGTTGTCCACCACGATCAGGCGGTACGGCGTCTCCGTGTGCCGCACCAGGCTGGCCAAGCACTCGGCGGTCATGCGGGCGGTGTTGTGGTTCACCACGATCAGGTCGAGCACAGCGTTCTCTCCCCGCAGAGTCCGGCGCGCTCTTTTCGCCGCGCTCCCAGAGTATGACCGGCGGCCACGCGTCGCCATGGGAAGGATGCTCCAGCGAACACTAGATCGGGAGGTCGGAAGAGTGGCCGAAGGAGCTGGGAAGAAACCGGCCCGCGACCGGGTGCAGCGGCTTTTGGCCCGGTTGGCCGAGGCGTACCCTGAGGCGCGCTGCGCTCTGGAACACCGCAACGCTTACGAACTGCTGCTGGCCACGATGCTCTCCGCCCAGTGCACCGACGCCTGCGTCAACCGGGTGACCCCCGCCCTCTTCGCCCGGGCCCCCGGCCCGCGGGAGCTGGCCGGCCTGCCCTTGGCCGAACTCGAAGGACTCATCGCCCAGTGCGGGCTCTTCCGCACCAAAGCCAGGAACATCCTTGCCACCGCGCAGGCCCTCGTGGAACGGCACGGGGGCGAAGTGCCGCAGAGCCTGGAGGAGCTGACCGCCTTGCCCGGCGTCGGGCGCAAGACGGCCGGCGTAGTCCTGGCGAACGCTTTCCACGGCCCGTACCTGCCCGTCGACACCCACGTCTTCCGGGTGGCCCACCGGCTGGGCCTCACGGACGGCAAGACGCCCGACCAGGTGGAGCGCGACCTCGAAGACCTCGTGCCGCCCGCGGCGCGGCTTGCGGCGCATCACCAGTTGATTGCCCACGGACGGCAGGTCTGCGCCGCCCGGCGGCCCCGGTGCGGCGCTTGCCCGCTCGCCGCCGACTGCCCCTCGCGGAGCATCTTTTCCGGCCCCGAGGCGTAGAGTTCACTGGGGGGTGCGCCGGATGAAATGGGTGGTGGCGGTGCGCCGGAAGACCGTCTGGCGCCTGGCGATGAGCGCGGCGGTCGGGATCGCGGTTCTCCTGGCCTGGTCGCTCCTGAGGGTGGCGGATCGTCCGCCCACGCCGGTCCCACCCCTCGCCTGGCTGGCCCGGCCCACCGGGGGACCCCACCTCATCATGGCCGGCGGGATCCCAGCCGCGCCGCCCGACACGCTGCCCGCCTTCGGCTTAGCCTTGCGGCGCGGCGCGACCGCCCTGCTCCTTCCGGTACGCTTCACTTCCGACGGTGAGCCGGTCGTCTTCGCGCCGGCCGACCTCAGCGCGACGACCGAGGGTGAGGGTCCCGTGGGGCGCCTGCCGGTCGATCAGGTGCAGCAACTGGACGCCGGCTACCGGTTCGCCGGGCGGCGGGGCGACTTCCCCTTCCGGGGCCACGGCCTGCAGATCCCCCAGCTGGAACAGGTGCTCGCGGCCTTCCCCGGCGTGCCGGTGCTGGTCG
>JBLNBQ010000148.1:0-6572 GCA_050260095.1 Chitinophagales bacterium | reverse complement strand
CATCATCGTCGACTACGGGACCAACATCGGCCAGGTCGCCCGCAACGTGATGGACAAGGTGAAGTACACCGTTGAAAACCTGGTGGGCGTCACCGTGGGTCGCGTGAACATTCACGTGCAGGGCGTACGGGTTACGACCGCTGAGGGCAAGCGGAAGTGACGCAGGCCGGCCAGCGAACGCATCGGGCACAGTAGGGGGTTAGGCATTTTGCAGATCGAGCACTTGGATGGGGTCGCCCTGCGGGCGATGATCCAGGCCGCCGCTTCATGGCTCGACGTGAACAAAGAAGGGGTGGACGCGCTGAACGTCTTCCCCGTTCCGGACGGCGACACCGGGACCAACATGTACCTCACCCTGCTCGCCGCCGCCAAAGAGGTCGAGAAGATCAGGGACAACTCCGCCGGAAGGGTGGCGGAGGCCGCGGCTCAAGGCTCGCTGATGGGCGCCCGCGGCAATTCGGGGGTCATCCTGTCGCAGCTCTTTCGGGGCTTTTCCAAGGCGATCGGCAACCGGGAGACGCTCGACGGAAACTGGCTGGCGAAAGGTCTCAATGGGGCGGTCAAACAGGCCTACCAGGCGGTCATGAAGCCCGTCGAGGGCACCATCCTCACGGTGGCCAGGGAGGCGGCCAAAGCGGCCACCGACTCGGCCCGGACCAACAGCGACGTGGTCGTGGTCTTGCAGGCGACGCTGGTTCAGGCCCGCCGCACGCTGGCTCTGACTCCCACGATGCTCCCCGTCCTCCGCGAGGCCCGGGTGGTCGACGCCGGCGGCAAAGGCTTGGTGGTGGCGCTCGAAGGCGCGCTCCGGGCCCTCCAGGGCGGCGAGTTCACCGACTGGAACCGGGTGGCCGCCGAGGAACGGGAGAGCAAGATCAAACAGCCGGCGGTGGGCGCCAAGGCCTTGTCGGCGGAAGAGGCGGCCGAGGCCCTCAAGTTCAAGTATTGCACCGAGTTCATCCTAAAGGGCGAGAGCAAACTCAATCTCGAGCGGATCAAGCGCGATCTGGGTCCCCACGGCGACAGCATGTTGGTGGTGGGTGACGGGAAAGTGGCGAAGATCCACATCCACTCCAACCGGCCGGGCTTCATCCTTGAGTACTGCGTCAAACTGGGCGACCTTTCCGAAGTCCACATCAACAACATGGCGGAGCAGAACGAGGGCCTGCTGGCCGACGACACGCCGTTCGGCGGCGACCTGAGCCTTCCCGGCGCGGAACCGGTGGCCGCTGCGCCCGCGAAACCGCTGGGCATCGTGGTGGTCACGGCCGGGGACGGTCTTGAGGAGATCTTCCGGAGCCTGGGCGCCGATGCGGTGGTGCGCGGCGGCCAGTCCATGAACCCCTCGACCGAAGAGTTGCTGGCGGCGGTGGAGGCAACCGGCGCCGCATCTGTCATGATCCTCCCCAACAATTCCAACGTCATCCTGACTGCGGGCCAGGTCAAGGACCTGACCAAGCGCAAGGTAGCGGTGCTGACGACCAAGACCATCCCGCAGGGCATCGCGGCCCTGCTGGCCTTCGACGCGAGCCGGAGCCTGGAGGAGAACGTGCGGAGCATGTCGGAGGCTTCCGGCACGGTCAAGACCGGCGAGGTCACCTACGCCGTACGGCGGACCAAGTACAACGGCGTGGAGATCGAGGAGAAAGACTTCATCGGCCTGGCCGACGATCAGATCAAGGCACACGGCAAGCAGCTCGCCGAGGTGACCGAGGAACTCGTGCGGGCGATGGTCGACGACAAGGCTGAGATCCTGACGATCTATCGCGGGAGCGACGTCCCGGAAGACGAGGCCGAACGGCTTGCGGAGCGCATCCGTAGCGCCTTCCCCGATTTCGAGGTCGAACTGCATTACGGCGGTCAGCCTCTGTACTACTACCTGATCTCGGTCGAGTAGGAGGGAAAGGGTTGACGGTCAAGATCGTTACCGACTCCACGGCCGACTTGCCGGAGTCGTTGGTCCGCAAGTATGGGGTCACAGTCGTGCCGCTGAATGTCCATTTCGGGGATGAGGTATACCAGGACGGGGTCGACATCTGGGCCAGCGAGTTCTACTACAAGCTGCAGAACGGGTCTTCCCTGCCCAAGACCTCCCAGCCGTCCCCCGGAGACTTTCTCAAAGTCTACCTGGAACTTACGGACGACGGTTCTGAGGTGGCTTCGCTGCACCTGTCGAAACAATTCTCCGGAACCTGGCAGTCGGCCCAGATGGCGGAGGAGATGCTGGAGGGGAAGGGCCGGGTGGCGGTCATCGACTCCGCCTCAGCCTCGATGGGCCTGGGACTGATCGTGCTCGACGCCGCACGCCGGGCGGCCGGGGGAGCCTCGCTGGAAGAGGTGGCCGCGGCGGCGCAGCGGGCTTCCGAGCGGTTGTCGCTATACTTCGTGGTGGACACGCTCGAATGGCTGCAGAAGAACGGCCGGATCGGGCGGGCGGCGGCGTTCCTGGGTTCGGTCCTCAATCTCAAACCGGTCCTCACGGTGGAGAACGGCATTGTCGCCCCCGTGGATAAGGTGCGCGGCAAAGGCAAGGCGGTCGCCCGGATGTTCGAACTGACCCGCCAGAGGGTGGGAGAACGGCCGTCCCGCCTGTCCGTCCTCCACGCCGACCGGCCCGAGGAGGCGGCCGAACTGGCGGAACAGGCCCGACGGGAGTTCAACTGCGTCGAGGCCCCAATCATCAGTGAAGTCGGGCCCATCGTGGGGACACACGTGGGTCCAGGCACGCTGGGATTGATCGGCTTGCCGGAAGAGTAGCGGGGTTTTTCACCCGGGTTGGGGCGTGACGGGGCCGCGACCGGACAGCCGGTTGGGGCCCTTTTCTGCAGGCGGGCAGGAGGTATAGCGTGGACAGGCCGTGGGACGAACCACTGGAGCGGGTCAAGGGCGTCGGGCCGAAACGGGCCCAGCTGTTCGCGCGGCTCGGGGTCAGCACGGTGGGGGATCTGCTCTACCTGCTGCCGCGCCGGTACATCGACATGGCTCAGTTGACCCCCATCGCCGAGGCCCAGGTCGGGAGGCGGGTCACCGTGCGGGGGCGGGTGCTGGCGGTCAAAGAGAGCCGGGCCCGCGGCCGGCGGTTGCAGGTGGTGAAAGCCCTGCTCGGCGACGGAACCGGCACCTTGGGGGCGCTCTGGTTCAACGCCGGGCGCCGGTTGCCGCTGGCCCAGCGACTGGCGGAGGCCGGCGAGATCATCCTGCACGGTGTGGTGACCGGCGATGGGCCGGGACCGGTCATTAAGGGCGGCGAGTGGGACCCCGTGGCCCGCGATTCCCTGCACCTCAAGGGCTTGGTGCCGGTCTATCCCGGGACTGAGGGACTTCCGGGGCGGGTGATCCGGGCCAGCGTCGCCGAGGCGGTGGCGGAGTGGGCGCCGAACGTCGGCGAGCCTCTTCCGGGGGGCGTCCGCGACCGGCTGGCCCTGCCGGAGCTTGGCGAGGCGCTGCGGTGCGTTCACTTCCCGGAGAGCGCCGAACAGGCGGCGGCAGCCCGGCGGCGGCTCGCCTTCGACGAACTCTTGCTCTTCCAACTGCTGCTCGGACTCCGGCGGGCGTGGCGCGAGGAGGCAGGGCGGGGGATAGCGTTCACCGGGCCGCGGACTTTGTCCGGCCGGTTCCGGGCGCAACTGCCCTTCGCGCTGACCGGCGATCAGGAGCGGGCTTTGGCGGAGATCGAGGCGGACATGGCGGCCGCCCGTCCGATGGAGCGGCTGGTGCTGGGCGACGTGGGAGCCGGCAAGACGGTCGTGGCGGCCTCGGCCCTCGTGCGGGCGGTGGAGTGCGGGTATCAGGGGGCCCTGATGGCGCCGACCGCCATCCTCGCCGAGCAGCACCACCGGACGCTGGTGCGGCTGTTGGGCGAACTACCGATCAAGGTGGCGCTGCTCACGTCGGCCGTGAGCGAGCGGGAGCGGCGGCAGATCGTGGCCCAACTGGCGGCCGGCGAGGTCGATGTGGCCGTCGGCACGCACTCCCTCATCGGCGAAGGGGTAGACTTCCACCGGCTGGGTTTGGTCGTCGTCGATGAACAGCACCGGTTCGGCGTGCGGCAGCGCGCCGCCCTGGCCGGCAAGGGCATGCTCCCCGACGTGCTGGTCATGTCGGCGACGCCTATCCCGCGTACCCTGGCGCTGGCCTTTTACGGCGACCTCGAGGTTTCGACCCTGGCCACCCTTCCGCCCGGACGGCGGCCGGTCAAGACGGTCTGGTTCGAGGAGAAGGACCGGCCGCGCATCTACCGGTTCATCACCGAGCAGGCCGCTCAGGGGCTGCGCACCTACGTCGTTTGCCCGGTGGTGGAAGAGGGTGGGGAGGGACAAGCGGGCGTGAAGAACGTGGTCCAGGAGGCGGAGCGGCTGGGCCGGACCCTGCCGGGCGTCCGGGTGGGGCTGGTGCACGGGCAGATGTCGCCCGACGAGAAAGGGGCGGTTATGCAGGCGTTCCGGGAAGGCCGGCTCGATGTTCTCGTGGCGACGACCGTCATCGAGCTGGGGGTCGATGTCCCGGAAGCCACCGTGATGGTGGTCGAGAACGCCGACCGCTTCGGCCTTGCGCAGCTGCACCAACTGCGCGGCCGGGTGGGCCGGGGGACGGCCCAGGGGTACTGCGTCATCTTCGGCGAGCCCCGCACGCCGGCGGGACAGGAGCGCATGAAGGCCTTCGCCCGCACCGCGAGCGGCTTTGACCTGGCCGAGGCCGACCTGAGGCTTCGGGGGCCGGGCGAGTTCTTCGGCACTCGCCAGGCGGGCCTGCCGGAGTTCCGGCTGCCGCTGGCCGAACTCTTCGGCGATCCCCGCCTGCTGGAGGAGGCGCGCCTGCAGGCCAGAGAGTTCCTGGCCGAGGACCCCGGGCTGGCCGGGGCGGGGCATCGCGGTCTGGCGGCGGCGCTCGCGCGGCGTTTCGGCGACCTGTTGCAGAAGGGGGCGCTCGAGCCGTGCGGATAATCGCCGGGCGGGCCGGCGGGCTCAAGCTCAAACCGGTTCCCGGCCGGAACACGCGGCCCACCACCGACCGGGTGAAGGAGTCGGTCTTCGGCATTCTCGGCGAACGCTGCGTGGACGCCCGGGTGCTCGACCTGTTCGCCGGGACGGGGGCGCTGGGGCTGGAGGCGCTTTCCCGGGGAGCGGCGCGGGCGGTCTTCGTGGAGAAGCAGGGGAGTGCCGTGAAGGTGCTTCACGAGAACCTGCGCGCCACCGGTTTGGCCGGCGAGGCTCAGGTGATAGCCGGCGACGCGCTGGCCGCGCTGGGACGGCTGGGCGCTCCCGGCGGCCGGGACGCGGAAGCGGCGGAGGAACCTTTCACTCTGGTCTTTCTCGATCCACCGTACGGCACCGGCCTGGCGGAGGCGGCCCTGGAGAGGCTGGGTGCCGGGGGTGGGCTGCTCGCTCCGGGCGCGGTGGTCGTGGTGGAGCACAGCAACCACGCGGTGCCGGCGGAGCAGGCAGGCACTTTGCGCCTTCGCCGCCGGGAGCGTTACGGGGAGACGGTGGTTTCGTTCTACGTCCAGGAAGCGGAAGGAGAGAGGACGGGACGATGAGGCGCTGCATCTATCCGGGATCTTTCGACCCGGTCACTAACGGGCATTTGGACATCATCGAGCGGGCGGCGATCCTTTTCGACGAGGTGATCGTGGCGGTCGCGGTCAACCGGGGGAAGCGGCCGCTCTTTTCCGTCGACGAACGGTTGGCGATGCTGCAGGAGGTCGTGCGTCCTCTGGTGAACGTGACAGTTGATGCGTTCGACGGGCTGACGGTGCACTACGCGCGGAAGCGGGGCGCGGAGGTCATCATCCGGGGCCTGCGGGTCCTCTCCGATTTCGAGAACGAGATGATGATGGCCCTCATGAACCGCAACCAGGAACCGTCGATCGACACGGTCTTCCTGATGACGAGCAAGGACTACGCGTTCTTGAGTTCCAGTGCGGTCAAGGAGTTGGCCGCCATGGGCGGAGACATTTCCGCCCTGGTTCCGCCGGCCGTCGCCGGGCGACTGGTGGCCAGGGTCAGTAGCGGGGGGTAAGTTCAGATGGCGGTTGGCAAGATGAACATCATCATTCTCCTGGACCAGTTGGAGGCCATGGTCGACTCCTGCCCACGGGTGCCGCTCACCGGCAAGATGATGGTGAACGGCGACGAGTTGCTCGATCTGGTGGACCAGATTCGCGGCGCGCTGCCTGAGGAGGTCAAGCGGGCGGAGTGGATCGCGCAGGAGAAGGAACGGCTGCTGCGCGACACTCAGGAAGAGGCCGGGCGCATGATCCGCCAGGCGGAAGACTACGCCAAGAAGCTGCTCGACGAGAACGAACTGGTCCAGCAGGCGCGGGTAGAAGCGCAGAAGATCGTCCGGGAGGCCCAGCTTCGGGCGCAGGAGCTGACCGCCGGCGCAAGCGAGTATGCCGATCGCGTCCTGGGCGAACTGAGCGAACACCTCGACCGGTCGCTCAAGACCGTCCTGCGGGGACGGGACGAACTCGGGCGCAAGTTCAAGGTCGGCCCGGGGGAGCAGGGGGAAACCAGATAACCGCCACTCTCCGCCGGACCGGTGCGGTGACTAGGCGCAGGAGCGCAGCGAGG
>JBLNBQ010000147.1:0-15754 GCA_050260095.1 Chitinophagales bacterium | reverse complement strand
ACGTCTTCCCGGGGGAACTCCACCAGGACGTACTGGCTGTCGCCGAGCGTCGGCAGCTCGCCCCGCTGGGCCAGAGGCACGACGTCGGGCGAGAGGTAGATCTCCGCCCCGCCGACGATCTGGAGGCCGATTCCGGCGCCCTGGGCCGCCTGGCGGAGTTCCGCCAGCTTGTCCGCCATCCGGGCAGGGTCGTAGGGCCAGAAGAACCCCGGCGCCACGTGGGGGGTAGCCACCACTGTCCGCACGCCGTCGGCCGAAAGCAGTTTGAGCAGGGCCACGGCTTCTTCGAGCTTCGCCGGGCCGTCGTCCAGCCCGGGAAGGATGTGGCTGTGGAGGTCAATGATCGGCAAGACCCGACCATCTTCGGTCATCTGGTGTCGTCCCTTTCCCTGTGCGTCGTGTCAGCAAGGACCAGTCTACCACCCCTATGAGACACTCTGTGTCGCCATCGCTTCGCGCTCGTGATCCGAGTAGTAGTGGTAATAATGCTGGTACCGGCTGTCCTTGGGCTGTACCTGGTTGAGGACGACCCCCACGATTCTGGCGTGGGCGTTCTCCGAGAGCTGCTTGCCGCGGAGAGCCGCCTCCCTGGGGGTGCTACCGGCCCGGACCACCAGAATCGTCCCGTCCACCTTCGGGGCAAGCAGGGCGGCATCCGTCACTGGCAGGGCCGGGGGGGTGTCGACGATCACCACGTCGTGGGCCTCCCGCAGCTCGGCCAGGAGCTTGGCCATGGCCTCGCTCTCCAAAAGTTCCGCGGGATTCGGCGGCGTCGGACCGCTCGGCAGGAGCTTCAGTCCCTCGATCCCCGTCTCCTTGAGCGCCTCCCGCCAGGTGAGGGAGCCCATCAGGACGTTGGTCAGTCCGACCCGGCCGCTCAGCCCGAAGGTCTTGGCCTGGACCGGCTTGCGCAGGTCGGCGTCGACCAATACACACCCGGCGCCGCTCGCCAAGGCCATGACCGAGGCCAGGTTCGCCGCCACGCTGGACTTGCCCTCGCCCGGGGCCGTGCTCGTGACCTCGATCACCTTCAGGGGCGCCTTGACGCCGGCGAACTGGAGGTTGGTGCGGAGGGTCCGGAAGGCCTCCACGACCGGCGAGTTCGAGCCCAGACTTTTGATCAGCAGCTTGCGGGGTTCCAGCTCCGCCTGCTTCTTGACCGGCTTCATTGGTCCACCACCTGTGTTCAATACCCGTACCGCTTGAGGTGCTGCGGCAGGTACGACGGTATCTGGCCGAGCACCGGCAGCCCGAGCAGTTGCTCCAGCTCTTCGGGCGTCCGGATCGTGGTATCCAGGTACTCGAGCAAAAACGCCAGCCCGACGCCCACGAAGAGCGCCAGAAAAGCCGCGATCGCCACGTTGAGGGCCGTGCGCGGCCGGACCGGCTCCGTCGGTGTCACTGCCGGGTCGATGATCCGCACGTTGCCGCTCTTCATCGCTTCGGTGATGCGCAGCTCCTCCGCCTTCTGCTTGAGCATGAGGTAGATCTGCTCCGTCACCTTGGCGTTGCGGGTCAGCCTGGTGAGCTGCAGCTCTTTTTCGGGCAGTTGGGTGAAAGTCCGGTCCTGCTCGGCGATGAGCCGGCTCAAGGTGTCGCGCCGGACGCCCAGCGCCAGTTGCTCGACCTGCAGCTCGCCCACCTTGGCGTACAGGTCCTGGTACAGCGGGTTGGTCGTCTCGGTCTGGGCGCTAACCACGCGGTCGGCGGCCTGCCGCATCTGCGCCTTGACCTCCTCGATCTGGGAGAGGAGGGCGACCACCGAGGGATGCCTGTCGGTGTACTTCTGCCGGGCCCCGGCCAACTCCACCTCCAGGTCGACCAGCTTGGCCTTGAGGCTGTCGATCAGCGGGTTGGCCGCAATGGTCGTCGCCGAGATCACCGTCTGCTTCTGGGCGGCGAGCTGCCGGGTGATTTGGGCGAGGCGCGTGGCAGCCTCGTCCAGACCCACGGCGGCCTCCGCCCGCATCGCTTCGAGCTTGGCGATCTGGTCAAGGGCAGCCTTGACTTCCTCTTCCGGGGCGAAGACCTTGTTCTCTTGCTTGTAGCGGCGCAACTCGTCCTCCGCCTGGGCCAGGTCCCGGCTGACGGTCCCCAGCTGTTCCTCGATGAAGGTCCGCGCCCCCCGGGTCTCGCTGGTGTCCTCTTTCTGGTTCTCCAGGATGAATTCCCGCACCAAGTCGTTGGCGAGGTCGCGGGCGGTCTCCGGCGAGGCGTGCTCCACGGAAATCCGCACCACGTTGGTCCCCGTCACCGGTTGCACCGTGACGGCCTGGCGCAACCGCTCCAGCTCGGGGGAGTTCAGGCGGGGGACGAGGTCATGTTGGCGCGCGACCTGGTAGAGCAGGCTCTTGCTCTTCAAGACCTCGACGAAGTCGGCGACCCCCGCGGACTGTCCCTGCCCGCTGAGCGCCTCGAGGAAGGGGTTGGACAGGGCCGACTGGTCCTTTAGGAGAATGCTGGTGGTCGCCTCATAGATGGGCGTCATGAGGCGGGAAGCCACGTAGCTCGCCATAACCGCGCTCACCGTCAGGAGGACGATTAACCAGCGGTGCTTGGAGATGACCTGGAGGTATTGTCTGAGTTCCATCACGGCCTCCTGAACTACCTGAAAAGATCCTTGAAGAGATTGAGCCCGGTGAGGAAGGTCATAACCTTGGTCCAATTGGTTTTCCTGGTCTCGGGAATGAAGACCACGTCGCCCGGTTTCACCGCGGGATCTTCCTGCGATTTGCCCTCGAACAGAAGGTGGTCTCTTCCCGCAACGATCTTTTCTGGATTGTCCGTCTGTCCGCCCCGGTAGATTCTGACGCTTTCCAGGGCAGCCCGGTCCGTGGGTCCGCCGGCCGCGCCGAGCACGTCCAACAGACGTGACTGGTCATCCACGGGATAGGAGCCCGGATTCTTCACCTGACCCAGGACGGTGACCCGGCGGAGCTTCTGCGGAACGGCCACGACGATCCGGCTAGCCTGGGGTAGCGCAAAATCCCCGGTCGGACGCACGGCCTCAGTCAGATCGACGACCGTGGTGGTGGGCTGGAGAGCCGGGGCGGAATAGACAGAGAGTTGAACGCGGGACAGGTCCGCGTCAGGGGTTGCTCCGCCCGCTTTCGCCAAAACCTCCAGGAGCCCATCTTTCGCCGTCGCTGGAATCAACCCCGGCGTCCGCACCTCGCCCAGGACGGTCACCTTGGGCAACGCCTGCACGATGATTTGGTCCCCATCAGCCACCGTCCGATTGTTCGCCTGGTCACCCCGGAGAAAAAGGCCCTCAAGGTCAAGAACGGAGGAACGTCCCTCGGAGGAGACCAACTTGACCCTGGTCGCATCGGCCTCCGGAGCAAGGCCTCCGGCGGACGCCAAAGCGTCGGCCACCGTCGCCCCCGGACGCAGGCGGTACAGCCCCGGCGTCCGCACCTCGCCCAGCACGGTGACCTTGGGCAACTCCTGCACGATGACTTGTTCCCCATCCCCCACTACCGCGTTGTTGACCTGGTCACCCCGGAAGAGAAGCCCCGCCAGGTCAAGAGTGGAAGAATCCCCCTCAGGTGAGACCAACTTGACCCTGGTCGCATCGGCCTCCGGGGCAAGGCCTCCCGCAGCCGCCAAAGCGTCGGCCACCGTCGCCCCCGGACGCAGGCGATACAGACCTGGCGCCCGAACCTGCCCCGCGACCTGCACGGCGATGGAGCGGAACTCCTTTACGGACACGGTCACCACGGGGTTCTTCACGTACTCGGATAAAGCCGCAGTGAGCTGTTCCTGCACCTGGACGGGCGTCCGGCCGGCGACCGCGAGCTCACCCACCAAGGGAAAACTCAGTTGGCCGTCGGGACGGACCTGGATGACTTGCGTCAGGTCTTCGTGGCCCCAGACGGAGATCTGCAGCACATCGCCGGCGCCCAAGAGATAAGGTCCTGTCTCCCCCTGCGCTGCGACTCCGAAGGCCACCGTGCTTTGTAAGAGTACAATAAGGAACAGCACTCGGACAGATCTTGCCACGGTTCGAGGTTCTCCGAAAAAATACTGTGTCCGCATGGGGTTTACTATTAGTTGTGCTGGCAAACGCCTCCTGCTAACAAAGGAAAAACTGGTCACCCTGTTTTTGTCAGAGCGTCTCGACTTCCGTCAGGACTTCGTCCAGCGTGGACACCATCCGGTCCACGTCGTCCCTGGTGATCACCAGCGGCGGCTGGAAGGCCAGCACGTTGCGGGCGAGGCCGTTCTTGCCGATGAGGACGCCCCGGTCCTTCATCCGCTCCAGCACCGCGTCGGTCGCCTCGGGCGCCGGTTCCTTGTCCAGGTTCGTCTTGTCTTTGACCAGCTCCATGCCCTGCATCAGCCCGATCCCCCGGACGTCGCCGGCGAGACGGTGGCGGCCGGCGATGGCCTCAAGGCGCTCCCTGAGGTAGGGGCCGAGGCGGGCGGCGTTGCCCGGAAGGTCGTCCCGCTCGAGCACGTCAAGGGTGGCCAACGCGGTCGCGGCGGTTACGGGGTTGCCGCCAAGGGTGGAGGCACCCGGCCGGGTGTAGTGGCGGGCCAGTTCGTCGGTGGCGATGAGCGCCCCGACCGGCTGCCCGTTGGCGAGCGCCTTGGCCATCGTCATCATGTCGGGGTCGACGCCCCAGTTCTCGATGCCGAACCACTTGCCGGTCCGCCCGAAGCCGGTCTGCACCTCGTCGACGATGAAGAGGATGCCGAGCCGGTCGAGGATCTCCTTGAGCCGCGGGAAGTACTCGGGCGGCGGGGTGATGATCCCCCCGTTGCCCTGGATGGGTTCGGCGATCAGGGCGGCCACCCGGCCGGAGGTCGAGGTCCGGACGACATTCTCCACTTCCCGGGCGCAGGCCACGTCGCACTGGGGATAGGTGCGGCCGAGGGCGCACCGGTAGCAGTAGGCGTTGGGGACGAAGGTGACGCCGCCCACCGGGGAAGGGTCGGTCCGCCAGAAGGCCATCCCGGTAAGCGACATGGTCAGCTGCGTGCGGCCGTGCAGCCCGTTGCGGAGCGAGAGAAACTCAGACTTGCCCGTCGCCAGCTTGGCGAGGAGGATGGCCGTCTCGTTGGCCTCCGTGCCCGAGCTGCAGAAGAAGCTGCGCTGCAGCTTGCCGGGGGTGAGGTGGGCCAGGCGCTCGGCGAGGTCCATCATCGGCTGGGTGAGGTAGACGGTGGTCGTGTGCTGCAGGGTCTGCGCCTGTGCGCAGAGGGCGGCCACGATGTCGGGGTGGCAGTGCCCGCAGTTGACCACCGAGACGCCGGCGAAGAAGTCGAGGTACCGGCGGCCCTCCGAGTCCCACAGGTGCTGCCCGGCGCCGCGCACCATCTGCGGAGGGCGCTCGAAGAAGTGATATACGCAGGGGATCAGGTACTCCTTCTTCTTGGCGAGGAGCCGTTCGGGACCGAGGTAAGGCCCTTCCGGCAGCGCCTCGCCGACATCCGCCTTGTTAACCGCCATGGTAACGCCTCCTAACTCCACTACTGTTCCGTGATGCCCCGGGTGTACGCGCCGAGCCCCAGGGGCCTGGGCGAGGCGCCGGCCAGGTCTGCCCACTCGGCGCCGCCGAGCGCGGCGAGCGGAGTACCGGTCTCTTCCGCGGCGATCGCCTGGTCAAGCCTGGTGCGGTAGGCCGCAACCAGGCGCCCCACCAGGGCGTCGTCGTAGAGCTGCCCTTCGATTCGCAGCCCGCTGAAGCCCGCCCGGACGAAATCGCCCAGGTAGGGTAGGGTGCAGGTATCATTGGCCAGGTAGAGGTGGTTGCGGCAGTATTGGTCACACCGCAGGGGACGACGCTGCCCGTGGATGTCCTCCAGCGCCAATTCCCGCCCGCGGCAGAACCCCGGGCAAGGCTGCTGCGCCGTCTGGTCGCCCAAGACCGCGGCCGGCACGCAATGTTCCAGCACCATCGCCGGCAGCGGGCCGTGCGCGATCACCTCGAGCGGCAGCACCGACCGCTGCGCCAGGCCGGCCAACTGCCGGAACGAAGCTTCGGGTTCGCCGGTCGCTAGGCACACCCCCCACTCGGCCAAGAGGCTCACCGTCTCGCTGTTGAGGGCGTTGAGGCCGAAGTCGGCGAAGACCGGCAGGCCCGTCACCCGGGCCAGCCGGAGCAGGCCTGGGTTGGCGCCCATGACGCCGGCCACGCCCGTGCCCGAAAGGCCGCCCAAGAGCCTGGCCAGGTCGGCGATCTCCCGCCGAGCGGTGATCCGGGGGGTGGCGACGACCACGGGAACCTTCCCCGCCCGCGCCACCGCCTCCCGGAGCGCGGCGAGCGTCCACGCGGTGGCACCGGGGTGCACTTCCTCGCCGCCGACGTAGATCAGGTCGGCGCCCTGCTGGGCAGCCAGCCCCACCGCCGCGAGGGTGGCGACGCGGACGGAGAGGTGCGGCTTGCCCGGGCGGCCCGGAGGAAGGGCGGCGGTGGTTCCGGCGGTCGCCGCCGATTCACGCCAGACCCCGCCCGCCGGAGCCCAGCCGACGAAGGGTGAGGCGGTGAGATCGCCGGGATCCAGGGCCGATTCCTTGGCGCCCGTCGAGAAGAACTTCGGCTCGCGCTCGCCCGTGTACCCCACCCCGCCCCGGCCCGGGTGAGCCAAGGCGTAGCAAGTCGAAAGGTCGCGCGCCCGGCGCCCGCGCAGGTCCGCGAGCAGGCCGGTCGGAAGGCGGTAACCGGAGGGATCAGCCAGGTAGGCGTCGATGGCCTGCCGGTAGGCGCGCACGATCGGGCGCAGGAACTCGGCCGGCCGCATGCGTCCTTCGATCTTGAAAGAATAGATGCCTGATTGGATGAGTTCCGGCAGGTGCCCCAGCATGCACATGTCCTTGATCGCCAGAAGATGCGGTCCGGGAACCGGGGTGGGGCCGCCCGCCGCGCCATCTGGATGGAGTTCGGCGCCGGTCACCTCGTCGACCAGGCGATACTTCCACCGGCACGGCTTCATGCACCGCCCGCGGTTGGAACTCTCTCCGAAGACCAGCCCGCTGGCGTAGCACTGGCCTGACTGCGCTAGGCACATGTCGCCGTGGATGAAGTATTCCAGTTCCATGCCGGTCTCGGCCCTAAGCCGGGAGGCCTCGGCGAGCGAAACCTCGCGCCCCAGCACGCACCGGGAGATGCCGAGGGAAGCCAGTTCTTCCAGCATCGGGGCGTTGTGGGAATTGACCATGACGCTCGCGTGCAGGGGCAAACTCACGCCTTCCCGCCGCAGAAGCCTGGCCAACCCAAGGTCTTGCACGATGAGCGCGTCGACGCCGAGCGTTTTCAGAAGTCGCACGTGCTCGAACACGCCCGGCAGCTCGGAGTCGAGGTAGAGGTTGTTTACCGTGACGAACAACCGGACCCCCCGGGCATGGGTGTACGCCACCGCCTCAGCGAGTCCCTGGGCGTCGAAGTTGAGGTCGGCGCGGAACATCCGCATGTTGTGTTTCTTGCCGCCGAGGTAGACGGCATCGGCCCCGGCCTCGACCACGGCTTCCAGGGCCTCGCGGTTGCCCGCCGGAGCGAGCAGTTCCACCTCGTGATTGCGGGTCGTGGGGGTCAAGGTCATTCCCCTTTCACCGGCTGAGTTCGTCGGCCACCACGCCCGGCGGCAGATGATAGCCGAGCGCCTCGGCGACCGCGGTGTTCAAGATCAGCCGGGCCTTCCTGGGATATTCCACCGCGATCCCCGCCGGGTCCTCCCCGCTCAGGATGCGGTGGGCGAGCCCGGCCGCCACGCGGCCGAGCTCGTAGGAGTCGGATTCCAGTGCCAACAGGGCCCCGCGACGCACGCCGGCCGCGTTGTGGGCCACCAGCGGCTTGCCCGCCTCCCGAGCCGCCGCGGCGATGCGCTCCAGCTCCGCGTCGGTCAGCCGGTCCAGCGAAAGGAGGAGCGCCTCCCCGGCGGAGAGGGCCGTGGGCAGCGCCGAGACCAACTCCTCCGGGTCGCCCGCCGTGACCGGCCGGACCTCCAGCCCTAAGGCCGGGCCCGCGGCCTGCAAGCTCCGGACCTCGGAGGGAGAGTTGGCGTCGTCGGGGCTGAAAAGGATCGCCACCCGGGCGAGGCCCGGAAGGAGTTCCCGCAGCCGCCGCAGCTTCAGCTCTCCCGGGAGCATCCCGCTGACGCCCGTGACGTGGCCTCCCGGCCGCGCCGCCTCCGCCACCAGGCCCGCCGCCACCGGGTCGAAGACCGGGGCGAAGATCACCGGACAGGCGGCCCGCGCCGCAGCCGCCTTGGCCGCGGGCGTCGCGCAGGCCAAGAGCAAGTCCACGCCGTGCGAAAGCAGTTCGGCCAGCGCCCCGGGCAGCCGGTCAGGCTGACCGTCGACGCTGCGATACTCATAGGAGATGGATTCCTCCGGGTGGCCCAACTCGAAGAGGCCCTGCCGGAACCCAAGGACCACCGGTTCCAAGGCAGGCGTGAACTGCAACAGGCCAATCTTCGGCTGCACCTGTTTCCCCTCCTCTTTCCGACTATTACCAACGGTGGCATCATTATAGCACTCGGTGACCTGGCTCAGCAACGAACGGACGTTGGCTGGCGAGAAGGTGCGAAAGCTGGCGATAACCTACGAAACTTTCCCCTGATGTAGGATATCGTGCCATGATTCGACAATCCCGACTTGCAATTCCTGGCAAAATCTAGTACGCTTTACGTGATTTGGCGAGGAAAGGAGCCATTGAACACAATGATGAAGTCCACCGGCATCGTCCGCAAGGTCGACGAACTCGGCCGGGTCGTCATCCCGATCGAACTCCGCCGCACCTTGGACATCGCAGAAAAAGACGCGCTCGAAATCTACGTGGACGGCGAAAGGATCGTGCTCCGCAAGTACGAGCCGGCCTGCATCTTCTGCGGCAACGCCGAGGGCGTCCGCCCGTTCCGAGGCAAGAATGTCTGCCCTGATTGCCTCGGCGCGATGAACAAAGTGGGCTAAACTGGAATTCCAGTTCTTTCTGGAGGGCGGCTGGTCCGCCCTCTCTTTCTTTGCCCGCATCCTACAAAATCCTACACGCCCCTCTCCCGGCAGGCGAGCGCGTGGCGGTAGACCTCGTTCCGGCTGCAGCCCCGCTCGGCCGCCACCCGCTGCGCCGCCGCCTTGAGGGAAAGCCCCTCCCGCTCCACCAATTGCAGCGCCGCTTCGCCCAGCGACACCTCCCCGGCCGGCGCTTCTTCCGCTGGCCCTTCCTCCTCCGCGGCGGCGCCCATCAGTCCCTGGACGACCAGGGTGAACTCGCCGCGACGCTCCCCGGAGGCGAAGCGCGCCCGCGCCGCCGAGAGCGTCCCCCGGAAGACCTCCTCGAACCGCTTGGTCAGCTCCCGGGCGACGGCCGCCGGGCGATCGCCCAGCGCCTCTTCCAGGTCGGCCAGGGTCGCCAGGAGCCGGTGGGGCGCCTCGTAGATGACCATCGTGCGCCGCTCCATCGCCAGTTCCCTGAGCCGCCGGCGGCGGTCGGCCCCCCGCAAGGGCAGAAACCCCTCGAAGGCGAACCGCCCGGTGGGTAGGCCGGCGATGGACAGGGCCGTCACCACCGCGCTCGGGCCAGGCACGGCCTCGACGCCGATCCCGGCCGACAGCGCCGCCTCGACCAGGGGCAGGCCCGGATCTGAGATGCCGGGGGTTCCCGCTTCGGAGACCAGGGCGACCTTCTGCCCCTCCGCCAGCCGGGCCAGCAACTCGGCCAGCCGCTTCTGGTCGCTGTGGGCATGATAGCTCACGAGGGGAGTGGCGATCTCGTAGCGGCTGAGGAGTTTCCTGGTGGTACGAGTGTCCTCGGCGGCGATGAGGTCTACCTCGCGCAGCACCCGGAGCAGTCGCAGCGTGACGTCCTCCAGGTTGCCGATCGGGGTCGCGCAGACGAACAACACTCCGGTGGCCATCGCCATCCTCCTTCTCACGGCTGGGAGCGGCTGGGAGCGTTTGGGCCGGGATCATCCGGGGAATACTTCCCTGGAACGAGGAGGGCCACGCGTGAACCTGCGTCACCTCATCGAGACGGCCCGGCGCCGCGGCGCCGAGATGGAAGTCGCGGCCGACCTGGGCCAGCTCGAGGTTGAGGTTTACAGCGTCACCGACCGCGCCGAGGAAGCCGGCCCCCAGACCGTCCTGGTCGCCCTCGATCCTTGCCCGGAGGCGGTCCAGGAGGCCTTGCGCCGGGGGGTGGCCGCCCTGGTGGTCGAGCAGCAGGCCGGCGAGGCGGTCGCCCCCTCCGGCCTTTCCCCTGTTCCAGTCCTCCGGGTACCCGAAGCCAGCCGCACTCTGCGAGAGTTGCTGAACGCCCTGTACGGCAACCCGGCCGACCAGTTGCGCCTGCTGGGGGTCACGGGACCCGGACAGACGACCGTAGCCTTCCTCTTGCAGGCCTGTCTCAGCCGTGCCGGACTGGCGCCCGGCCTGTGGGTCGATCCTTCCGGGGCAGCCGGTCCCGCGTCAGGCCACGGGCAAGGCTTCCCGGCGGGGCTCTTCCCGTTCCTGCACCACCTGGTCCAACGGGGCGGGCAGGCGGCCGTGCTGAGCCTCTGTCCTCGGGACCTGGTGGGCGGCCAGTTCGAGGGGCTGTCCTTCGGCGGCCTGACCTATCTCGGACCGCGTGCCCGGCACGGCGGTCTCTCGGGCCTGCCGGAGCAGATGGCGGTACTGTTGGCTCCGGCCGAAGGCCCGCAGGTCCCGCCGGCGCAGGCGACCCGCTTCACTTTCGGCCTGGGCGGGCGCGCCGACTTCCTGGCTCACCTGCTCGTGCCGGCCTCCCGCCGGAACCGCGCCTGGTCGCAACAAATCAAACTGCGCCTCAGCCCCCGGGCTGCCCGGGCACTGGCCGATGGCCCCCTCGCCGGGGAAACCGTGACGGATGCCCTGCACCTGAGGCTGGCCACCCCTGGTCCGGCGGCCCGCCGCGCGGCGGCCGCCGCGGCCGGCGCGGCCCTGCTCGAAGGTGTCCCGCCGGACGCGGTGGCCGAGGCTTTCTCCGCCTTTCCCGGCGTCTGGCGCCGGGGGCAGGTGGTCTATGAGGGCGCCTTCACGGCCGTGGACTTCCTTGTCCGCACTCCCCGCGAGGCAGCAGCCGCGCTGGCGGCGCTACGGGAGTACGACCGGGTGCAACTCGGCCCGTTCGCGGGGGTGCATGTCGTCCATGCGCTCACCGGCGGGCTGGGAGCCCCGTGCCAGGCCGCGGTGGCCAGAGTCTTCGCCCGGCTGCTTCCTCGCCGGCGCACCGAACGCTTGATCCTGACGGAAAGCCGGCAGCACACCCCCGAGGACTTCCGCACGACACGGGAGGAACGGGTGGCGTTCGTGACCGCCTGCGCCGAAGAGGGGCTGCCCGTGGATTTCTACCCCGAACTCGAAGACGCGCTCGCCGGCGGGGTCTTCGCCGCCGGCGACGGGGATTTCTTGCTGCTTACGGGAGGCCCGGGGATGGACGCGGGGCAAGCCGCTCTGGACGCCCTGCTCTCCACCCACCAGGGCCTCTTGCGTCATGAGCCTTACGAGGAACTGTCGGGTCCCTTGCTTCGGGCCCTCTCGGCCGCGGAACTCATTCGCCCGGAGAACCTTCCGGCTTCCCGGCTTCCCCACCCGGCGTCGCACCGCTAGGACGGCGGCGGCGGGGCCGGCGGTGGCGACGGCTCGCGCTCTCTCTGGCCTCGTTGCCCTCTCCGCGTTCCTCGCCGGCCGCAGTTGCCGGCCCTGCGGCGCGAGAGGTCTGGCCCTGCTCCCGTCCGCTCTGGTCGCGGCCGCCCTGGCCCCGGCCGGACGCCGGTCCCCGGTCCTGGCCCCGCCCGGCTTCCCGCACCGGCACGGTCTCCGCCTTCTCGCCGTTCTCCGCCCCGGCCCCGCGCTCGCCCGGCCGCTTCCGGCGCCGGCGACGCTTGGCCGCGCCGCTCCGCTCCGCCTCCCCGGACGGCGCCCCCGGCCTCGACGCCGGACCCCGTTCCGCCTCGCCAGCCGCCTCCGCGGCGCCCGGTTCCGGCGCCACCTGGGCGCCTTCCGCCGCCGGAGCCAGCGCAGCCTCCTGCCGGCTCGCCGCGGCGCGCTTGGCCTCCCGGTACGCCTCGCTCTCGAAGTTGAGGCAGCACATCAAACGCCCGCAGATACCCGAGATCTTCGTCGGGTTGAGGGAGAGGTTCTGCTCCTTGGCCATCTTGATGGAGACCGGCACGAAATCGCCGAGAAACGCCTGGCAACAGAGCTGTCGCCCGCAGCAGCCGAGCCCGCCGAGGAGTTTAGCCTCGTCCCGCACCCCGATCTGCCGGAGTTCGATGCGGGTCCGGAACGTGGAGGCCAAATCCTTGACCAGTTCGCGGAAGTCCACCCGGTTCTCCGCCGTGAAGTAGAAGGTGATCTTGGAGCCGTCGAGCGTGCATTCCACGTCGACCAGCTTCATCGACAACCCGTGAGCGGCGATCTTCTGCACGCCCACCTGGAACGCCCGTTTGGTCTTCTGCTCGTTCTCCTCCTTGCGGGCGAGGTCTTCCGGGGTGGCTTTGCGCACCACTTTCTTGAGCGGCGCCTTGACCTGCTCCTCCGGGACCTCTTTCGGGGAAAGGGCCACGGTTCCCAGTTCGAGGCCGCGGGCCGTCTCCACCACCGCACCGTCGCCCGGCGCCAGTTCGGCCTCGCCGGGGTCGAAGTAATAGATTTTTCCGGCTGCCTTGAACCGGATTCCCACCACTCTCGGCATGCCCTTCCTCCGTCTAGCCGCGCCCGCCGGCGAGCCCCGGCAGGGGTTCTTCCCCCCGGTGACAACGGGCGATCTGCAAGAATAGCACCTCGAGGAGCAGGCGGCGATGGGCGTTGGCCAAAAGCGCCTGCTCGGTCCACATGATGCTCTCCAAAGCCTGCCGGGCCCCGGCCAGGGAGATGCCGGCGCCCGCGCCGCCTTGCGGGGGCTTAAGGCCCGCTGCCAGAAGCAGCGGCCCGGCGCTGGCGCCCCCCGCGGCGTGGAGCAGTTGCCGGTAGAGGCCCTCCAGCAAGGTGAGGCGCGCCGCCGCGACGTCCCGGTCCTTGGCCCAGGCCGCCGCCAGTTGCAGGAGCGCCACCCGGTCGCCGGCGTGCGCGGCGTCGTAGAACCGGCGAGCCTCGTCACGCCACTCGTCCCAGCTTTCGGCCACTTCACGGGCCCGCCCCAGCGCCCCGCCGGACAGGGCGGCCGCGGCGGCCGCCACGCCGGGTTCGACGCCCTCGCCCGCCAGCGCCTGGGCGATCGTCGCCTCCGGCAGCGGGGTCAGCTTGACCACGCAGCAACGCGAGACGATTGTCGGCAGAAGCCGGGCCACGTGCGTGGTGAGCAGCAGGAAGACCGCCGGGCCGGGCGGTTCCTCGAGCGCCTTGAGGAGGCTGTTGGCCGCCTCGTCGGTCAGCGTCTCCGCCCCTGCGATGAGGAACACCTTGTGGCGCGCCTCATAGGGACGGCGGGCGTTTTCCCGCCGCACCTCCCGCATCTGCTCGATCTTGAGCCGGGCGCCGTCGGGTTCGATCACCTGTAGATCGGGGTGGTTGCCGCTCGCCATCTTCCGGCAGGACCGGCATTCCCCGCATGGTTCCCCATCCCACCCCGCCGTGCCCCGGGCCTCGCAGTCGAGGGCGGCGGCGAAAGCCAGCGCCAGGCTCCGCTTCCCCGAGCCGGGCGGGCCGGCGAAAAGATAAGCATGCGCGGCGCGGTCGCGACGCACGGCCTCACGAAGCAGCCGGATGTTCTTTTCCTGCCCGAGCAGATCGCCGAAACGCATGCCGCATGTCCTTTCCGCCGGCCGCCGGTTCACGTGTAAAGGTCGATCAAGAGGCCCCGGATCTCGCCCAGTTTGGCCAGGAGCCCCACAGGGTCGGCGTGCCGCGCCAGCGTGAGGTCGGCCAGCTCGGCCACCGCCTCGTTCACCCTTTGCACCAGCAAATAGACCCGCCGCCGCCCTTTGCGGTCGAACCCGCCCTGCTGGTCCACCGAATAGGCCTGGTGCACCACGGCGTCGAGGAAGGATTGCACCAGTTCCTTGTACTTGCGCAGCGCCCCCAAGGTACGCTTGTCCTTCAGCTCCGCGGCGGACTTGTCCAAATCCTCCAGCAACTCGTCCAAGGCGCGCCGGGTTGCCTCGACCCTCGCCACCGCCAGGGTACGGGAGAAGTCCGGCTCGGCCAAGGCCCCCACCGTGGCCTCCCGCCGTTTACCCCTGGCCTGCGTGATCTCCTTGCGGGGATCGCCCGCCTCCCGGATGCGCATCGCTAGACTTTGACAAACTGCTCGACGTCGAGCACGAAGACCGTCGCCCCGCCGACCGGGACCTCGACCGGTTCGGTGAAGTAGCTCATTTCCACCCGGCCCACCGTGGCGAGGGGCGTCACCAGTTGGCGCCGGGCCCGGCAGGTCTGGCGCACGACCTCGATGACCGAGTCGACTTTCTCCTCCTCGACCCCCACCAAAACCGTGCTATTGCCCTCGCGCAGGAAGCCCCCGGTGCTGGCCAGCTTGGTGGCTGGATGGCCGGCCCGTGTGAGCGCCGCCAGAAGGTTGGCCACGTCCTGGTCCTGAACCACGGCTACGACCAACTTCATCCTACTCGCCTCCTCCGAAGAGTTCCGGCCAGCGGTCGCCCAGCGCCGCCCAGATCGCCGCCGCCACTTCCTCCGGCGTCCGCCCGTCGGTCGGGATGAGGCGGACGCGGTCGGGTTCCCGCGCGGCCAGCGCTAAGTAATACTCCCTGACCTTGCGGTGATAGTCCAGTTTTCGCTGTTCGATCCGGTCGACCGCCTCTCCCCGGCAGCGCCCGCCCACCCGGGCCAGCCCCTCCTCCGGGCGGACGTCGAGCAGCAGGGTGAAGTCGGGCAGCAAGCCCCCGGTGGCGAAGAGGTTGACCTGGCGCACCGCCTCCACGCCCCGCCCCAGCGCGTAGCCCTGGTAGGCCAGGCTGGAATCGATGAACCGGTCGCCGATCACCACCCGGCCCGCGGCCAAGGCCGGACGAATCACCTGCTCCACGTTCTGCGCCCGGGCCGCGGCGTAAAGCAGGACCTCGGTGGCGTCGGCCAGGTCGTTCGCCGGGTTGAGGATCAGTTCCCGGATGGCTTCGCCGATGGGAGTCCCGCCCGGTTCCCGGGTATGCACCGCCGGCACGCCGGCGCGCCGAAGCCGTTCGGCCAGCAGCCTGGCTTGCGTGGTCTTGCCCCCGCCGTCGGGACCCTCCAGCGTGATGAAAATCCCCCGGCGCTCCCCGTCAGGCAACCTTCTTCCTCCCCGCTTCGGTCACCAGCGGCCGCTCAGTGCCGGCCGGCCTCGGCTGGATAGATCATGACCCGCCGGTTCGGCTCCTCGCCGACCGACCGGGAATAGACCTGGTACTTCTCGGCCAGCTCGTGCTGGAGCCGGCGGATGTGCGCGGACTGCGGCGCCAGTTCCACCGGCTCGAGCGACTCCCGCGCCCGGCGGATAGCCTGTTCGGCCTCGGCGAGCGGGTTCATCCCCGGCGAACCGACCAACTCCTGGAGGAAGCTCTCCATCTGCGCCATGGTGTTGCTCCGGATGACGTAAATGGGCAGGCCGTTCTCCTCCGCCACCCGTAGACGCTTCGGCATCTTGCGGTACTGTCCCTTCAGGGTGAGGATGAGGTCGGCTTGCTCCGGTTCGTCGGCGACGTGCACCGGCAGCCGCAGCTCGCCCACGACCTTGAGCAGGCGGTTGCGGCTGACCGCGTAAGGAAAAATCTTTACGATCCGGGTGGGCCGCGGGGCCGCCGCGGCGCCGGCGGCGCCGGCAGCGGGGCGGTCCACGGAGAGGGCGTCGGGGGGGGC
>JBLNBQ010000146.1:0-38575 GCA_050260095.1 Chitinophagales bacterium | reverse complement strand
ACGACGACGGCCTTGACGCCCTTGCGCCCTAAGACAGCGCCCAGGCCGCCCCGCCCGTTGACGCGGGTGGGGTTGCCCTCCGGGTCGGTGCCGCAGAGACAGGCCGACGCGCAGCCCCGCTCCCCCGCCGGGCCGACCAGCACGAGGCCGGCCTCGGGGCCGTACGCCTCCCGCAGCTTGGCGGCGGCCGGGTAGACGCCGAGCCCCCGCAGCTCGGGGGTGGCGACGAGGCGGGCGCCCGCGAAGTCGACGACGAGCGCGAAGGGTCCCCCGGCACTGGCGGGCGCCTCACCCTCGAAGACGAGCGCCTTCACTCCCAGCCGGGCGAGCAGGCCGCCGGTCACCCCGCCGGCGCTCGACTCCTTGATCCCCCCGGTGAGCGGGCTCTTGCCCCCGGCGGAGAGGCGGCTGGCGCTGGAGATGGGGTAGCCGGCCAGGAGGCCTGGCGCCAGGACCAGCACGTTCCTCGGCCCCCGGGGGTCGGCGTACTGGGGGATCCGGTCGGCGAGGAGCCGGACGGTGAGCGCCCGCCCGCCGTAGCGGGCAAGTTCAGCCGGCGCGGCCGCCTCCTTCACTGTCAACCGGCTCAGGTCCACCGTGATCAGGCGACTCGGACGGGCTGCGGAAGGGCTTGCGGGGGTATTCTGTGCTGGCACGGTCCACTACCTCCACTCTATCCCGTGGGCGGCGCCGGTCCTCCTGAGGTCCTCCCAGATAGCCTGCGGCAGCGGGATACCGTTCGCCGTGCGCTCCCGGTGCGCCTCAAACTCCAGCTCGCCCGGGACTCTCACCCTGTCGACGCCCTCCGCCGGGGTCAGGGCGTGCAGGTCGGCGATCATCCGGTCCATCCGGGCCTTGAAGTCGGCCGGGTCGCCCACCGCCTTGAGGTCGAGCGCGAGGAAGAAGTGGCCGGCCCGGGTCGGCTTGGCGCGGTCCTTGGTCGGGCTGCTCACCTCGTGACCGAAGCCGGAGCCGGTCAAGACGCCGCAGAGGACGTCGATCAGCAGGGCGATGGCGTACCCCTTGTAGCCGCCGAACGGCAGGAGCGAGCCGCCGTAGAAGATCTTGGCCGGGTCGTCGGTGAGGCGTCCGTCGGCGTCGACCCCCCAGCCCAGCGGCACCTTCTCGCCCTTGGCGATGGCGTTCATGAGTTTGCCTGCCGCCACGATGCTGGAGGCCATGTCGATGACCACCGGCAACTCCTGGCCGGCCGGGATGGTCGCGCTCCAGGGGTTGTTGGCGACGCCCGGCTTGGCGGAGGTGCTGGTCGTCATGTTGACGTTGGTGTTGGAGAGCGCCAGCCCGATCATGTCGTGTTCCAGGGCCAGCATCGAGTAGTAGGCGGCCATGCCGAAGTGGCTGCTGTTGCGGACGCCGACGGCCGCCAAGCCCGTCTCCCTCGCCCGGGCGATGGCCAGTTGCATGGCTTTATGGGAGGCGACCTGCCCCAGGCCGTTGTGCGCGTCGAGGACGGTCAGTCCAGAAGTGCCCTGGACTTCCGTGAGGTCAGTCGTGCGGCGGTTGCCGCCCTTCTGCATTCGCTCCACGTACATTGAGAGCCGGATGACGCCGTGCGAGTCGACGCCCCGGAGGTTGGCCTCGACCAGGCTGTCGGCCACGATGCGGGCGTCGTCCTCGGGCACGCCCTCGGCGATGAGGACGTCGGCGCAGAACTCCCTGAGCGCGGCGTGGTCGACGCGGACGGTCGCCGCCTTCTCAGCTTCACTCATGGCGGTCACCTCGTGTGGGAACGCACAGCGGCCCCCGATTTCTGTGGCTGCGTGCTGATTTCGAGGTAGGTTCGGGTATCACCTGTGTGCCCCTGGGAAAGTCAGCCTGAGATGGGGCGGAAGGAACTACGTGCTGTGCTGCGAAGACTCGAAGTGGACAGTTTCGCCAGCAAAAGAAATCCTCAGCCTGTGACTCGGAAGGGCAGGTTATCTGAACGTGCCGTACCCCCCAAAAGACACCACCAACACTGAACGGCTGCTCGACGAAGGCAAAGCGCATCTTGAGGCCGGGCGTTTGGGTAAGGCGGAAGCCTGTTTTCGAGCCGTCGCGAAGGCCAGCGACCTCCCACCCGCTCGCAACAACTGGGCCTTCTGCAGGTTCAAGCGTGGAGATTATGCGGGCGCGCTGGAGGTTTTGCAGCCCCTGCTCCATGGGGTCGTTCCTGCGCCGTACTCGCGGGCGCTGGCCAGTCTGTCTTGCAGCGCGTTGGGCGAGCGAGGCAAAGCCCGCCAGCATTTGGAGCAGGCCGTGCGGGACCTTGATGCAGTCCTCGGGGTCCAGGCTCACCCTTGGGGAGCAGCAGAGCCAGCGTGGGTGGAGTACTCCGTCGTGGTCGCCGAGGCCGCCATCAAGCTGGGAGACTACCGTATGGTCCTGGGGCTTCACAGCCGCTGGCCCGGCCGAGAATTCGCCAATCGCGGCTTTCTCGCCGGGATTGCCGCCTTCAACCTGGGAAGATTCGAGCGAGCGGCCAAGTACTGGCAGAAAGTCACGGACCCCAAGTGGGTTCGAGCACTCTCGGCCTTCATCCTGGTGGCCAATCTTGCACAGCAAGGGCTAGTGCCGCCGTTTCCCCTCGAGTCCGACTCCGCCGACACGCGCCAGGTGCGTGATGAAGCTTCCCTATCCGCCTTGATCAGAACCAGTGGCGCCGCGCGCGTCCCCATTCTGGCGGCACTGTTTGGAGGAGTGCCCTATTTGCCCACCGGGGCCTTGCGCCAGTTGATTGCCCAGACTGAAGACTGGGGACTGGAGTTGGGACGGCGCGTGCTGAAAGGTTCCGTCGCGCTGAATCTGAAGATGGAGGCTGCACACGCGTTGGTCGACCGCGGCGTCTACGCTGTGGGGGAACCCATCCCGGCGATTCATGAGGGCCGGGCGACCACGTTGGTCGTCAGCCAGGTTGAACTCAGGCAGCGTGACCCGGAACTGGAGCGCATCGTGGCTGAGGCCCAGCGCCTGCGGGACAGCGGCGAGAGAGACGAGGCATACCGCCTGCTGGAGAAGCTGGAGTTGGAGGGAGTCGCCTACCCGCCCGCCATGCTGACGCTGGCCAACCTGCGGCGTGATCGGGGTAAGCTGGAAGAAGCTCGCGTGACCCTCGAAGCGCTGGAAGACGCCTTCCCCGACGACCCCACGGTGCTCTTCAACCTGGCCGGACTCTATCTTCAGAAAGGAGACCTGCTGCGCGCCCACGAGTATGCCACCCGCGTCAACCCTAAGGGGCAGTCGCCCGAGTTGCGCGAGCGCTTGGAAGCCCTCAAGCGCCACCTGACCAGCCTAAGGTGGCCAGACCCCGACGCGGCAGCTGATTCATGGCGGCGGAAAGAAGAGGAGAAGCCGGTCTCCCCCGAGGTGACGCTGCAGAAGGCACTGAAGGGCATTCCGGCGCCGTGGCTGAACGCCGCCGCCGCGGCTCACGGGATCGGGTCGGTTCCCAGGCGTGGTGAGCGCGAGCAACTGCTCGCGGAGGCTCTGCAAAACACCCCGCACCTGCGACAAGTCCTCGCCTCCCAATCTCCCGGAGTCCGCTCTGCCTTGCGATTCCTCCTGGAGAAAGGCGGCTGGTGTAAGCTTTCGGTTCTGACCAGGCGCTTCGGCCCCTTGGACGGCGACGGCTACTGGTGGAATGAGAAACCGCCCGCTTCCACCGTCGGCCAGTTGCGCGTGCTGGCGCTGGTCTTCGTCGGTCGGACGCAAATCGAGGGCAAGGCGCACAAGGTCGCGGTCGTGCCGGTGGAATTGCGGCCGCTGCTCGGCCGTTGCCTCTGACCGCCCGCACACCCACTCGCGCAGGAGGCGGTCGCATCCCCGCCACAGGATTCTCCCAAAACGAAGGAGGGACCTTTTTGGCCCCTCCCCTGAAGGCTGATGATGGTGGCCCGGGAGGGAATCGAACCCCCGACGCCCGCCTTAGGACGGCGGCGCTCTATCCACTGAGCTACCAGGCCACAGCTCTATTATTATACCGTCAACTCGCTACCACTTCAAGCCGCCCGCGCGCCCGGCCCGGCCCGTCCTCTTCCCGCTCCTCTTGCCCTTGGGCTGCTCCGCGCTTCCCTTTGGCCGTTACTGCTCCCGCTTCCCCGTCCCCAGTATCCCGTAAAAGAAGATCTCGGCGATGTCCCGGAGGTTCTTCACGTTCAGCGCGGGGTAGATCTCCGGCAGGAGCGAACCCCGGCGGATCAGGTCGATGTAGAGCAGAAATGAGTCGGTGGCGATGTCGGGGTTGATGTACCCCGCCTCCTTGCCCTGCTCGATGAGCTTCCCGACCAGGGCGGGGACGGTCTTCTCGTAGTAGTCGTCGATCAGGCGCTGGGTGTCGGGATCTTCCAGATAGGCCTTGCTGAACAACTCCAGGTTGGGGTCGGTCACCAGCTGCATCTTGTCGATTAGAAGCCGCTCCGCCTTCTCCCGAAACGGAAGGTTGCTGGCGAGGAGCCGCTCGGTCTCGGCGGTCTGGCGGTCCAGGACGGTGTGAAAGACCTCCCGGGCCAGCCCGTCTTTGCTGCCGAAGTAGTTGTAGATAGTGACCTGCGAGACTCCCGCCTTCTTGGCGAGGTCGGCGATGGTCACGGCCCCGACGCCGCGCGTCGAGAAAAGCTCAAAGGCCGCCTCCAGGATGGCCTCCCGCTTCTCTTTCCTGCGCCGCTCAAACCCGTTCACCCGCGCCACCTCTCCCTTAGCGTACCAGAATTGCTGAAACCCATCAACGCCAACATTTCATAATCGTCTTGACGGCGCCCCCGGGCAAGCATAATATGAAACCCGGGCGGGAATTCGTTTCAAAAACCCGCCTGAACTACGCCCGAAATGATGGTGAATTGAATGCTGGAACTGCGCCTTGCTTTGAAGAACCTGTCGCGCCACAAGCGCCGGACGCTCCTGACCGCGGCCGTCATCGGCTTCGGCGTGATGCTGTTCGGCGCCTCAAACTGCCTGTACGCCGGCTTCGAGGAGGAGTCCATCCGTAGCTTCGTGAAGCACGAGACCGCCTATCTGGCGATCACGGCCCCCGGCTACTGGAAAGACCGCACCGAGCTGCCGCTCCAGCCGGCCGTCCCGGATGCGGCGCAGATTGCTGGCCGAATCCGGTCGCTCTCCGGGGTTAAGGGCGCCGTCCCCCGGGTCGTCTTCAAGGCCTCCCTGAACAACGGCACCGACGAGTTGCCGGTGCAGGCGATCGGCACCGATCCCCGCCACGATGGAGCGGTACTGAGCATCGCCGACGACGTGGAGAACGGGCGGTACCTTCAGGCCGGGAGGGACGAGGCGCTGCTCGGCCGGGGTCTGGCCGACCTCATGGACCTCAAGGTGGGCGACACCTTCACCCTGGTGCTGCGCAACAAGGGCACGACCTTCGAAGCGGTCGACCTCGAGGTGGCTGGGATTCTTAACGCGCCCGACCCGACGGTCAACGACAATTACGTCTACCTGCCGCTCGACGTGGCCCAGCGGATCACCGGGCTGGCCGGCGCGGCCACCGAAATCCTGATCTCCGGGAAGGCCGGCTACCGCCAAGTGGCGGCGCTCGAGAGCGAGGTCAAGGCTGCCTTGGGTGGCGCGGCGGGGCGGCTCGACTTCCACACCTGGGAGGACTACGCCGCCGACCTGATGGCCATGACCCAGTCCAAGAAGTCGGCCATGGGAATGGTGGTCGGCCTCATCCTGCTCATCGCGGGTCTCGGCGTCACCAACAACGTGCTCCTCGCCGGCTTCGAGCGGGTGCGGGAGGTCGGGACGCTGCGGGCGCTCGGCATGACTGAGAAGCAGGTACGAAGGATCTTCATGCTGGAGGGACTGGGGATCGGGCTCTTCGGGGGGTTCTTCGGAGCGCTCGCCGGGACGCTGTTCGTGGCCTACCTTACGCTCGTGGGGCTCAACGCCACCTCCCTCTCCCAGTCGAACCTGGGCCTGCCCGTGACGGGGTACATCCGAGGCGTCTGGAACCTCCCCAGCATCTTGGGGGCGTGGGCCGCGGCGGCGGCCGTCAGCTACCTCGTGAGCTACTTCCCGGCCAAGCGGGCCTCCCGCCTCGACCCGGCTACGGCCCTGCACCAGTGACCGTAAGCAGGCTGCCCCGATAACCGGCAGCTATGAAGGAGGACCAACCATGTCCGCAGTTGTCGTGCTCGAGAAAGTGACGAAAGAGTATCCGCAGGGGAAGCTGACCGTACCGGCGCTGCGCGGGATCGACCTGACCGTGACCGCAGGCGAATTCACCGCCCTCGCCGGCCCCTCCGGTTCCGGCAAGACGACCACCCTCAACCTGATCGGCTGTCTCGACCGCCCGTCGAGCGGGCGGCTCACGCTCGCCGGGCGCGACGTTTCCGGCCTGGGTCCGAACGAGGTGGCGGCTGTCCGGCGCAAGGAGATCGGCTTCATCTTCCAGACTTTCAACCTGATCCCGGTGCTGACCGCCCTGGAGAACGTCGAGCTGCCGCTGACCCTCCTCGGCGGGGTGAGCGCGGCGGAGGCCCGGCGGCGGGCGGCGGCGATGCTGGAAGAAGTCGGTCTGACCGGCCTCGAGAACCGGCGGCCCGGCGAACTCTCCGGCGGGCAGCAGCAGCGGGTGGCGATCGCCCGGGCCCTGGTCAAAGACCCCGCGGTCGTGCTGGCCGACGAGCCCACCGCCAACCTCGACTCGGAGAACGGAGAGGCCGTGCTCCAGTTGATGCTCGCGATGAACCAGGCCAAGGGGACGACCTTCATCTTCTCGACCCACGACCCGCGGGTCATGGGCTACGCCCGGCGCCTGGTGACCATGCGCGACGGGCGGATCGTCGGCGACGAGCGCCGCCACTGAAGGGGGTGGCAAAGGTGAAGTACCTGCTTCACATGGCCTTCCGCAACCTGAGCCGCAACCGTACCCGGACCGCCGTGAGCGTGCTGGCGATCGGTCTCGCCGTGGCCATCGTCGTCTTCGCCCAGGGTATAATCGGTGGCATGATCGACACGTTCCTCGACGACACGATCCGGTTCGGCTCCGGTCACATCCGGGTGGTGCAGAAAGCCTATCCGAAGAAAGAACGGCTCCTCACGCTCAGCTACCCGGTGGATGGTCCGAACGGCGAGGATGTCTCGTCTTTCGCCCAGAGGCTCTCCCGCCTTCCGGGAGTGACCTCCGCCACCCCCCGGATCCGGTTCGCCGCCCTGATCTCGCGCGGCGACCAGGAACCCGAAGGAGCGTTGGGGCTGGGGCTCGACTTTCCGAAGGAGGAGGCGCTCCATCTGGATCGCTACCTCACCAAGGGACGGCTCCCCCGGGCGGGCGCGAGCGAGGTGCTGATGGGCCAACGCCTCCTGGATAAGCTGGGCCTTAAGGTGGGTTCCCACGTCACCCTGGTGGCCAACACTGCTTATGGGTCGCTCGCCGGGCGGACCTTCACCGTCGCGGGCAGCCTCGCCACCGGACTGGCCCAGCTCGACGAGTCGACGGTCATGCTCTCCCTCTCGTCGGCCCAACGCCTCCTCGACCTGAACGGCGCCGCCACGGAGATCATCGTGATGACGCAGAGCCAGGAGAAGGCGCAGCAGGTGACGCCAGAGGTCGCCAAGTTCGTGGGGGAGGGCGAACCGTCCGGCCGGTACACGGCGATTCCCTGGTACAAGGCGAGCACGATGGTCGGTTACATGATCCTCGCCCGGAACTACTACAACATCCTCTACGCCGTCATCGTGCTCTTCGCGAGCTTCGTGGTGATCAACACCATGCTGATGATCGTGAACGAAAGGACCCGGGAGATCGGGATGCTGGGCGCGCTCGGTTTCACCGGACGCCAGATCGTCATGCTCCTGGTGCTGGAAGGGGCCGCTCTGGGCCTGTTGGGGAGCATCGGCGGCGTGGCCGTGGGTTCAGCGATCACCAAAGCGCTGGCGACGACCGGCCTCGACTTCTCCTCCGCCACGAAGACGATCGGTAAAGAGATCCTGTTCCGGGCCAAGGTCTACCCGGTTTTCCGCCTGGGTCCGGCTCTCTACTCCTTCGTCTTGGGGATCATCGTCCCGGCGCTGGGCTGCTACTTCCCGGCCCGGCGGGCGCAGCGGCTCGACCCGAGCACGGCCCTGCGGGCGCAGTAGCCGGTTGCAGAGGGGGAGAAAACGATGGCCCGCGTTCGCCGGCGATCGGTCGCCTTCTTCCTGTTCCCTTCCCTGCTCGGCTTCACCGGAGTCGCACCGGGGGCAGCGCGGGACCAGACCCACGCGGTCAGCGCCGCTGCCCCGGCCGACGTCCCTACCCCCTCGCCCGGCGACCCTACCGTCCAGGCCGCCAGACGAGCTTCCGCAGTTCCCCGAGGACGAGCGGCAGCAGAGAGAGAACGGCGACCAGAGTCCACTGGCCGGTAGTCAACGGCGAGACGTCAAAGATCCGCATCAGCGGCGGGACCAGGGCCACCAGGAACAGTAGGCCCGCCGAGACCAGCGTGCCTAGGACCAGCGGCCTGTTGGAGAAGAACCCCAACCGGAAGATGGAGGCGTGACGGGTCCGGGTGTTGAACGCCTGGACCAGTTGGGAGAGGCTGAGCGTCAAGAAGGCGACGGTGCCGGCGGTCTCATGGCTCCCGGTGGCGCGTTCGGTGAGGACGAAGCCGGCCAGAGAGAGGGCGCCGATGACCACGCCCTCCAGCAGGATCAGCCAGCCCAGTCCCTGGGCGAAGACGCCCTCCTCCGCCGGACGTGGAGGCCGGTTCATGACGCCGGGCTCCGGAGGCTCCATCCCCAGGGCCAGGGCGGGCAGCGAGTCGGTCACGAGGTTCGTCCAGAGGATCTGGAGGGCGGTCAGGGGACGGCCTAGGCCGGCCAGGATGGCCACCAGGATCACCGCCAGCTCGCCCGTGTTGCACGAGAGCAGGTAACGGATGGCCTTGAGGATGTTGGCGTAGATGGTCCGCCCCTCCCGGACGGCGGAGACGACCGTGGCGAAGTTGTCGTCGGTGATCACCAGGTCGGCGGCTTCCTTGGCCACGTCGGTGCCGGTGATGCCCATCGCCGCGCCGAGGTCGGCCCGCTTTAGGGCGGGGGCGTCGTTCACCCCGTCGCCGGTCATGGCGACGACGTGACCCTTGGCCCGCAGCGCCTCCACGATGCGGAGCTTGTGCTCGGGCGAGACCCGGGCGAAGACCGCGGTTCGCTCGGCTGCCTCGGCGAGTTCCGCGTCGCTCATCTCCTCCAACTCCGCGCCGCTCAAGGCCAGATCGCCCGGCCGCTTGATGCCAAGCTGCTCGGCGATGGCGGTGGCGGTCGCCTTGTGGTCGCCGGTGATCATGATGGTGCGGATTCCCGCCGCCTGCGCCTCCCGCACCGCCTCAGCCGCCTCCGGGCGCGGCGGGTCGATCATGCCGACCAGCCCGATGAAGGTCAGGTCGCGTTCGAGTTCTCCCTCGGCGGGCTGCTCTTCGTAGGTCCGGTACGCGAGGGCCAGCACCCTGAGGGCCTCCCTGGCCAGTTGGTCGTTGAGTTCCTGGAGCGCGGCCCGCCGTGCCTCATCCAGCGGCAAGTTCCGGCCGTCCTCCCGGTAACGCGTGCAGAGGGGAAGCAGCACGTCGAAGCCGCCCTTGGTGAAAGCGATGTACCGCCCTGCCAAGTGAGGCAGCAGGGACTGAACGGCGGCGGGTGCCGAGGCGCCCCCAGGCAGGCGATGGACGGTCGTCATGCGTTTCCGCCCGGAGTCGAAGGGGAGTTCGGACAGGCGCGGAAAATCCGACGCCAGGCGGGCCTTGGGGCGCCCTGCCTTCTCAGCCAGGGCCACCAGGGCCACTTCCGTCGGGTCGCCCACCGCCGACCAGGTGTCGCCGTGCCGTTCGAGCCCGGCATCGCTGCACAAGGCCAAGCCTTCGATGAGCAGGTCAAGCTCGGGGGGCGCCGCGCCGGCGGGAGAGGTTGGGTCTCCCCACCGGAAGCCCCTCTGCGGGTCGTAGCCGGTGCCCGTCACCTCGACCTCCACCCCTCCGGCGCAGGCCCGCACCACGGTCATCTGGTTCTGCGTGAGCGTGCCGGTCTTGTCGCTGCAGATCACCGTCGCGGAACCGAGTGTCTCCACGGCCGGCAACCGGCGGACAATCGCCCGCTGGCGGCTCATCCGCCGCACGCCGAGGGCCAGCACGATGGTGACCACCGCTGGGAGCCCTTCCGGCACGACCGCGACGGCGAGGCTGACGGCGGTCATGAACATCTCCAGCGGCTGCTCGCCCCGCCAGAGCCCGGCCAGGAAGACCGCGGTCACCAGGGCGAGCGCGGCCAACGCGAGAGTTTGGCCCAGGCCGGCCAGTCGCTTCTGCAAAGGGGTCGCCTCGATCTCCTGGGCGGCGAGGAGCCCCGCGATGCGTCCGAGCTCGGTGTGCCGACCCGTCCCGACCACCACGCCCCGGCCCCGCCCGTAGGCCACCGCCGTCCCGCGGAAGGCCAGGTTCACCCGGTCCCCCAACGGCGCCCGGGGGTCGGCCACCGGGGCGGTCTGCTTCTCCACTGGCAAAGACTCCCCGGTGAGGGCAGCCTCGTCGACCCGCAGGTTGACCGCCTCCACCAGCCGCAGGTCGGCTGGGACGAAGTTCCCCGCCTCCAGCACCACCAGATCGCCCGGGACGAGCGCCGCCGCAGGGAGGGTGCAGACGTGACCGTCGCGCACCACCGTGGCCGACGGTTGGGAGAGTCTCTTCAAGGCCGCCAGCGACTTCTCCGCCTTCGCCTCCTGCACCAGGCCGAGCGTCGCGTTGAGCCCCACCACCAGGAGGATCACCACCGCGTCGGCGACCTCGCCAAGCAGGCAGGAGATGACGGCCGCCGCCAGCAGGATCAGCACCAGCACGTCCCTAAACTGGTCCAACACCCGGCTCCACAACGAACGGGGCGGAGCCTCGGGCAGTTCGTTCGGGCCGTACTCGGCAGCCCGTTTCACCGCCTCGTCGCTGGTCAAACCGGTCGTGACCGAGGATGCAAGTTCGGCGGAGACCTGCTCTTCCACCAGCGTGTGCCACGGGGCCGCGGGGATGGGCTGTTCTCTCATCGGACGGTTCCTCCTCCCGACGCGATGGATCTATCGCGATGGATCTACGCCGTCCGCATCACCTGCAGGCGCCGTACCCGATCGGCGGTCGGCGGGTGGGTGCTGAAGAGGTTCACCAGGCCTCCACCGCTCAAGGGGTTCACGATGAACAGGTGCGCGGCGGCCGGCGTGACCTCCATCGGCCGCAACTGCGCGCCCCGCTCCAGCTTGAGAAGCGCGTTGGCCAGGCTCTGGGGCCGGCCGGTGAACTGGGCGCCGGTGGCGTCAGCCTGATACTCCCGGGAGCGGGAGACGGCCATCTGAATCAGCACGGCAGCCAGCGGCGCAAGCAACACGGTAAGCAGTGTGCCCACCAGGCTGCCCGGACCGCGCTCTTCGTCATCCCGTGCGCCTCCGTAGAAGAGACCCCACTGGGCCAGGTTGGCGAGCATGCTGACCGCGCCTGCCAAGGCCGCGGCGATGGTGCCGACCAGCACGTCGCGGTTCTTGATGTGGGCTAGCTCGTGGGCAAGCACCCCCTCCAGTTCGTCCCGCTTCAGCATGTGCAGAAGGCCGGTGGTGACGGCGATGGCGGAGTGTTTGGGGTTGCGCCCGGTGGCGAAGGCGTTGGGCTGAAGGGCGTCGCTCAGGTAGAGCTGGGGGGCGGGCAGCCCGGCCCGAGCCGCCAGGGTGGCGACCAGAGCGTGCAAGTCCGGCGCCTCCGCCGGGGCCAAGGGACGGGAACCCGTCATCCGGAGCGCAATTTGGTCGCTGTGCCAGTAACCAAAGAAGTTCATCCCCAGCGCCAGCAGAAAGAAGGTGAGGGCGCCCTGCGCCCCAAAGACGGAGTTGCCGACCCAGACCAGAAGACCGGTGAGCAGAGCCATGAGTGCAGTGACTTTGAGCTGGTTCAACACTTGCGGAGACCGTCCTTTCTCCGCGTCTGGCAAAGAAGAAAGACCTCCAACCAGACGCGTCATGCGTTGGTCGAAGGTCTTGCTCTCAAGTGGTGCTTGCCTGCGGAGCGAGGGGATGTTGGCGGTCCCCCGGCTTGACGCCCCGCAGCACAGGTTGCCCTGCGAGCTACTCCCCTTCGGGAATCAGTTTGCTAGGATTGATTATACGCAGCCGCGCGCCGGAGTGTCAAGGTCGCAGGCGAATCCCCCGCCTGCCAGCCCCGACCCCTCACCCCCTCCCCCCCGCCGGCGAGGCATAAACCCTTCGGGCCTATTCAAGGTAGCCATCGACCTGCCCGCCGGGGCTGACCTGCGAACTGAGGCGCGACCCTCGGAAACTCGGAATCCGCTCCCCACCCGGCTGGGATGCGGCCGAAGCCTGGAATTTATCGCCATACGCAAACCAGGGCAAGCTGTTCCTGGTGGTCACGGAACGCCCCGGCAAGCGTGAAATTGGGACTCATGCAGGTCAGGCCGGGCCTTCAGCGAATCATAGGGCGGAGGTGCCCGGGAGGATGCCGATTCCAGGAGTCTTCCGCCATCGTGAATACGCCCTTCTCTGGCTGGGCCAGCTGGTCAGCAACCTGGGCGACGCGTTCCAGACGCTCGCCTTGGCCTGGCTGGTGAAGGAACGCAGCGGGTCCAACCTGCTCATCGGGACGGTCCTGGCCGCCTACCTGCTCCCGATGGTCGCCCTCGGACCGGTGGCGGGGGTGATCGCCGACCAGTTCAACAAACGCAAGCTCATGATCGCGGCCGACCTCTTCCGCATGGCCCTGGTGGTGATCCTGGCGCTGCTGCACGATGTCGGCCCGCTCCACGCCGCCGTGATCGTCTTCCTGGCGCTCCTCATGGGCGCGGCGACGGCCCTCTTCGACCCGGCGCGCCAGGGGAGCATTCCCTACCTGGTGCCCGAGGCGGAACTGGGTCAGGCCAACTCCTTCGCGATGCTCACCCGGCAGCTCAGCCAACTGCTGGGTCCGGTCGTCGCCGGGGTGGTCATCGGTCGCTGGGGCGTGGGTCCGGCGTTTTGGGCCAACGCCGCCTCCTTTGCCGTCTCGGCGGCCTTCCTCTCCCAGATGCGCTTCCAGTCGAGCATCCGAGTGCAGCGTTCGCTCGGCGGGGTCTGGGAAGACATGAAGGCCGGCCTGCAGACCATCACGCATCATCCCCTGCTCCGCCTCATCCTGCCCTCGGGCATGCTCGTCAACTTCCTGCTCGGACCGGTTCCCGTCATGCTCCCGTCGTACGCCGGGCAGCTTAGCCGGCGCGGCGCGATGGCGCTCGGCTACCTGCAGAGCACGTCGGCCGTCGGCATGCTGATCGGATCCCTGCTCGTGGGGCTCACGGTCAAGCGGCTGGGGAAGGGCTACATGGCGATCGGCGGGCTCGTCGTGGCCGGTCTGGGGATCGTGGCCCTCAGCGAGGCGACCACCCTGACCGCCGCCGGGCTGGCCCTCGGCCTGTTCGGGATCTGCATGGTCTTCGTCAACGTTCCCCTGATCACCGTCATCCAAAGCGAGACGCCCGTCGAACTGCAGGGCCGGATCTTCAGCGTCTTCATGTCGACCACCACCGCCGCGCAACCGCTGGCCATGGCGGTGGGCGGCGGGCTGGCGGACATGATCGGCGTCCGCTCCATCTTCTTGGGCGTTGGGATTCTGTTCATCCTGACCTCGCTCGGCATCGCGTCCATCCGCCCCCTGCGCGAGGTGCACTGAATCAAGTCAATCCCCGCTCTTTGACCACGAGGCACATATGATATCCAAGGCACCGCGTACTTGCCTTGCTTGAGTGGGGGAAGGGCCTGTTGGTCCAGGAGGCGCCCCACGCGCCCGTCGGGGAAGACCCCTTCGAGGCCGTACCCGACTTCAGTTATGCGCATGGCCCGGTGGCGGTGAGGGCCCGGGCCTGGCCGTAACAGCGCATACAATTCCAGCAATGGCACAGACTTCTATTGGCGCGTCCCTCTGCCAGAGAGGAGTCGATTGCCTTGCTGTGGTTCCGCCGGCGGATGCCTGCCGCCCTCCTTCGCCTCTCCCTTCTCGCCGTCGCGGCCGCCGCCCTGGTCGGCCTCACCGGTTGTTTCGGCCGCCCGGCCCTGGGAACGGCCATCCAACTCCAAGGCGTGGTCACGACGCTGCCTTCCTCGGCGAAGGAGAGCGCCCGCCCGCTGGAGGGAGTGGTGATCGCCTACGGCGCGACAACGACGCAGACCGGCCCCGATGGGCGCTTCCGGCTCGCGGGCCTGCCGGTGGGCGCGATCCAGTTGACCGCCAGCAAGGGGACGGGCTTTCCGGCGCAGCAGTTTTCCGCCACCGTCGTCTCGGGTTCGACAACCACGGTGGAGATCCGGCTGAAGAACCTGCACCAGTTGTACGCTCCGGCCGCCGCGAGCGCCGCCGCCAGCCACACCCGGCACGTCACCGGCGAGGCCGGCTGTGCGACCTGCCATTCCGTCGATAACCCCGTCGGCTCGATGATGCTGCGGGACGGCACCAACGACCTCTGTCTGGGCGCCGGTTGCCATGCGGCGCCCGCCTTCGCGCATCCGGCAGCCCACCTGGATCCTGCCGGTCATCCCGAGCTGCAGCCCGGGGGGCGGTATGCCGAGTATTCGGGGTTCTCCTGCCTCACCTGCCATCGCCCCCACCCCGACTCGGCGACCTGGGTGGAAGACGGGCTGCTCGCCTCCGCCGACCTGCGCCTGACCTCGACCCCCGTGTGCGGGGGCTGCCATAACCAGCTCCCGTCGACGCACCCGGTTGTGGGCGCCAACCCCTGCAGCATGTGCCACGACCCTAACGGCGTACCGCACGGCCACGCCAGCTGCAGCGGCTATTCCGGCAAGTTCGGCACCCCGTGCCACGCCAGCAGCCGGACCATCGCCATGAGCCCGCACACCGACCGCACCAAACCCCAGTTGGCGGGGGGCTGCGCCAGTTGCCACGACACAGCGGGCACGGCCAATCCCAAGCTCCTGCGCTGGCCCAACGACAACAACCTCTGCTATCAGTGCCACCTGAACGGCATCAGCCGCGACTCCGGCCCTCTGCCACTCCAGAGCGCCATCCTGAACTGGCCGGGGAAGGCGGGCTACGAATCGACCAAGAACTACTGGTATGACCGGAAGTCGACGAACGGGTCCCTGCGGGGCGACGGCTACGTCAACTACTACACCACGACCGGCACCGGCATGCCTTCGGCCCACTACCTGTCGGCCAAGAACCCCAACTTCTCCTACCCGGCCGGAGCCTGCCTCAACTGCCACGAGCCGCACGGCCAGAAAGACGCCGGCGGTCACCTCATTCCGCAGCTGTTGCGGGCGGCCGAACCGGAGCTGTGTTACATCTGCCACGCCAGCAAGCGGGCGGAGATGGCCAATACCGCCCTGTTCGGCGGCAGCGACTCCAAGCACTCCGTCGACTCCCCCACCTCGACCCTCAAGTGCAGCACCTGCCATAACCCCCACGTGGTCCAGAAGACCGCGGGCAGGCGGATCACCGTGCCCTGGCAGCAGTACTGGCCGAGCTGGCTCGACGATGAACCCGACCACGAGAGCGACGCGGGCGGCTACTACCACTACCTGGCCAGCGCCCGCTTCTGCACCACCTGCCACGACGGCAGCTGGCCGCCGGCGCTCCGGGTCTTCCAGCACACCAACACCAGCGGCATCCCGACCGTCTCGCCCAACTACAACACTTCGTCGTGGGACGCCCCCACCGGCTTCAAGGGGCCCATCCCCCCAGGCGGGAAGTACACCAACTATCACCTGTATCACATCGGACCGATCGGCTGCATCCGCTGCCACGATCCCCACGCCACCCCGGCAGCGCCGGCACCAACCGCGGGCGGATGTTGCGCCCGGACGTGATCAACGTGGTGGGGTACCGCAACGGGCAATACGCCGACGGGAAGGCCTCCTGCCAGACGTCCTGCCACTCCACGAGCCCAGCCTGCGCCAGCTGTCACACCTGGTATGACCCGCCGGCGGTCATGGCCTTCCCCGATGGCGTCGAGGGGATCCTGGACACCCCGGAGAACCCCTTCCCCGTGCCGCCCCCGGTGCCGCTGCTGGCGTATGTGCCGGCGGTGGAGTAGGCTTGCCGGCGGAGCGTCAGTTCCCAGCGTAGACCTCCGGGTTCACCAGGTGGGCGGGGCGACGGCCGGCGAGGACGTCGAGGATGCCCTGGGCGGCATTCCCGGTGCAGGCGGGCGGCCAGCGGCGCGCCGATGCCGCTCGCGGAGCGGCCCGGGTTGTTGTAGAGGTAGATAGGGAAGTCGGGGACGGCCGCCGCCAGTGACTGGTAGAAACCCTCCAGGCCCGGTTCGTCCACCGGGTAGAAGTACGGCGCGATGGCGGCCACGGCGCTCGCGACGGCCTGCTGGCGTGGCGGCAGAGCGCGGCGGTGGCGCCGGTGCAATTGCTGGTCGCTTGGACCACCACCGGGACCAGCCCCCCGCACCTGGTCGACGACGAGTTCGACCGCCTGCCGGCGCTGGGCGTCGGAGAGGAAGATGCCCTCCCCCATGGTCCCCAGGATGAACAGCGCGTGAACTCCGCTCCGAGCAGGAACTCCACGTGCTGCCGAAGCGCCTCTTTGTGCACCTTCACTTCCTCGGTCAGCGGCGTGTGCACCGCCACGATGACACCGTGCAGTCTCATGTCTCTTCCTCTTCCTGCCTTCTGCCGCCTGACGGCGAGCGCCGTGCGGGTCGTGCCGGGATACCCGGAAGCCTGTCAACCCCCGCGCTTGTGTTAAGCAAACCGCGCGGCGGGAGTCCTCCCCTACCCCGCGCATTTGACGAAAGCGCTGGCTGATGCGGGAAGCATCCGGGGACGGTAGGAAAGACGGACTGGAGGGAGTAATGTGCGAGTGGAGGAGTCCGAGGCGCCCGCCGCGGCGCACTCAGATTCACCGGACGCAGGAGGAAGAGACATTGCCCAAACTGGAAGCCGGCGGACAGGTCGTGGAGGCGGCCGCCGTCCTCTTCGACAAGGACTGCACGCTAATCGATTCGGCGGCCATCTGGCCGGATCTGGTGGAGCGCCGGGTGGCGCGGCTGGGTGAGCTGCTGCCGCTGGCGCCCAAGCTGGTGCCGGTGATCTACCGGGCCATCGGGCTCAAGCTGCCGGAGCGCCGGCCCATCCCCCGAAGCCCTCTGGCGCTGGGACCGCGGCGCGATACCATTGTGGCGGTGGCGACCGTGCTGTTCCTGGAGGGCGTCGACTGGGACGCGGCGCTCGAGGCGGTCCAGCGCGCCTTTCAGTTGGCCGACGAAGAGACCGAGCGCGCCGGGGGGGCGGACGCGTTCCCCGAGGCGCGCCCGCTGCTTGCGGCGCTGCGCCGGGCGGGATTCCGCATCGGCGTGCTCACCAACGACGACCGGGAAAGGGCCGCGCAGACCCTCGCCCGGGTCGGCTTGGGGGATCTGGTCGAAGCGGTGGCCGGCGGCGATGAGGTGAAGAGCCCGAAGCCTGACCCGGCCATCCTGCAACTGCTCTGCCGGAAGCTCGACCTTGCGCCCAAAGACTGCGTGGTGGTGGGCGATGCGCTCTCAGACATCCGGATGGGCCTTTCGGCAGGCGTCCGGCTCACCGTCGGCGTGACGACGGGGTCGGCCACCCGGAGCGAGTTCGACGGCCTGGCGGGCGCAGTGGTCTCCTCGCTCGGGGAGATCAGGCCCCTTCCCTAGCGAGGAGGCGAATCATCGTCTTCAGTTCGGTGGCGAGCTTCACCTGGTGGTATAAGGGCATCCGGGTGGTCGGCGCCAACCGGGCCTCCGTCTTCGTCAACCTCATCCCGCTCACCAGCCTGGTACTTTCCCCTCTGCTCATGAAGGTGCCGGTCACCGCCGGCCAGCTCCTGGGCGCCGTCTTCATCCTCGGCGGCGTCTACCTGGTGGTCAATAAGCCGGCGGCGCGGGCTGAGACCGCTTCCCCTCCCAGCGGGCGGCAGTCCGCTCCATAAAGTGCTGCCGGTGGACAATGTACCGCTCGTGAGTCCCCTCCCCGAGCTTCTCCCCGCCTGCGAAACACTCCACCCGGAAAACCAGCCGGCGGCCTTCCTGTGACAGAAGCGTGCCCGTGGCAGTTACCTCCCACCCGCGCGGGCAAGCGACCAAGTGCCGTACCTCCACCTTGGTGCCGACCGTGGCGTACCCTTCCGGAAGCCCAGACTGGCCGGCTATATCCGCCGCCTTTTCCATCAGACCGATCATGTCAGGAGTGCTGAACACATCAAGCGCCCATGGGGTGAAGCGGGACGCCGAATGTGCAGCATCGACCACGAGCGAGGTTTGCGCGCTAAGACCGAGGGTCAAGGTGGGGACAGCCGTTTTCTCTGTCATCGGGCAACTCCTTCACTGACTGACAAACGCTCCCGCAGCACGCCTTTTAGGACCTTCCCGTACGCGCTGCGTGGCAACTCGTCGACGATATCCACTTGGGTTGGCACCTTGAACCTGGCCAGGCGGCTCCGGGCGAACGCGAGCAGCGCCTCGGGCTCGAACAGCCTCGGCTCGTCGACTACCACGAACGCCGCCGGCGTCTCGCCGTAGACCGGATGCGGGGCGGCCACCACCGCCACCTCTCGCACACCGGGGAACTCCGCAAGCACGGCCTCAACTTCGGAGCCAGACACTTTCTCTCCGCCGCGGTTGATCAGATCCTTTTTCCGGTCAACGATGTAGACGTAACCGTCTTCGTCATACCTGGCCAAGTCTCCCGTCCGAAACCAACCGCCTCCGAAGGCCATCTTGCTGGTCTCTTCATCCTCCCAATAGCCGTCGACCACCACAGCTCCCCGAACCAACAGTTCGCCGGTTTCGCCGGGAGGCAGCTGTTTGCCGTCATCATCGGCGACCAAACAGTCGACCACCGGGATGGGGCGCCCCGCGGAGCGCGGCTTTTCCGGGCGACTGAGGCCGTCATGGGGACTGATGGTCGCCGGGGAACTGGTCTCGGTAAGCCCGTAGACCGGACGAAAATCGAGCCCCGGCAGCCATCGCTTGAGGGCTGCAATGACCGCGGGCGTGACCGGTCCGCCACCACAACAGGCAAGACGCAGATGTTCGAGTTTGATTCCGCTCCGGCTCCCCGCCTCGGTGAGCTTGATGAAGACGGTCGCCACGGCGTGGAAGAAGGTGATCCGGTGCGCGTGCAGTAGGCGGACTGCGGCGTCCGGCTCGAACCGGGGCTGGATGATCGTCGTGCCACCCAGGTAGAGAAAGAGCAACAATTGGGCGACGAGCCCGGTGACGTAAAAGAGCGGCACCACGATGAGCGTCGAGTCGTCGGCCGTTAGCCCCAAGGTATGGGCGTAGCTCATCACCGACTGAATGAGGTTGGCGTGGCTCAGCCGAACGCCTTTCGGTCGCCCGGTGGTGCCGGAGGTGTAGATCAGCAGGGCCAGGTCGTCTTCGCCCGGAGGCGCCCCGAGGGGTGCGGCTGCGGCGCCAGGCCTGAGCCACGGCAGATCGAGCGGGTCCACCTGAAGATGACGCAGGGTTCCCAAGCTCCCCAAGTCCGCGTCTCCCAGGTTGGCGGCGACGGCGCCCTCCCCCAGTATCCAAGTGGCCCCGGAGTGCCCGACGATGTGCCCGAGTTCGACCGGGGTCAGTTTCACGTTGAGCGGCACTGCGATTGCGCCAAGCCGAACGACGGCCAGGAAGGCCACCGCAAAGTGAACGCCGCCCGAGAGAAGCAGCGCGACCCGCTCGCCGCGCCTCACTCCGAGCCCAGCCAGGTAGGCGGCGGCCATCGCCACCTCGTCGCGGAGCGAGGCGAAGGTCACGGTGCGAACTGGGTCGCCGAGCGCCTGCTTCTCCGGAACGCGCGCCGCGCTCTCCTCGACCAGCGCCCACAGGGAAGGGGGCCGGTGGCGATATCGCCGTCCTGCGCCGGCCGGCTCGAGTTCGAAGCCGGGCGCCGGCGGCCAGTAGCGGAACCCTTCAAGTACGGACATCTGGCTTACCAGCTCTCGAGTGTTATGCCAACGGGTTCTGGCCGGAAGAGGCGCTCGTCCATCACCTTAAGAGTGGGACTGATCAGCGGCCGGAACTCCATCTGGGCCAGGATATCGCGCTCCATGTCAATCCCCGGAGCCACCTCGATCAGGACCGGACCATCGGGACCCAGTTCGAAGACGGCCCGCTCCGTTACGAAGAAGACCTTTTGGCCCTTCTTCTTGGCATATTCAGCGCTGAACGAGATCTGCTGCACCTTCTCGACCAGCTTCTTGACCCTGCCTTCAGTCCTGATGACCGGCCGGCCGTCCACAAAGTCGACCTCCAGCCCGTCGGCGGTGAAGGTGCCGCAAAAGACGACGCACCGGGCCCCTTGCGTGATGTCGATGAACCCGCCGGCCCCCGCCACCCGGCTCCCGAACTTGGTGGCGTTGACATTCCCCGCCCGGTCCATCTCGGCGGCGCCCATGAAGGTGAAGTCGACCCCGGCGCCGTTATAGTAGTCGAACTGGACATGGTGTTCGATCAGCGCGTCCATGTTCTTGGCTATGCCAAAATCCAGCCCACCCCAGGGTACGCCACCATAGACACCCGACTCCACCGTGATGGTGAACCCCTCGGTGAGTCCCTCTTCGGCAGCGATCGGCCCGACCACGTCGTTTGGGATGCCCGTGCCCAGGTTGATGATGCTGCCCGGCTTGATGAGCGCCACGGCCCGCCGTCCGATGACCTTGCGGACTGAGAGCGGCAGAGGCGGCAGGCTGTCGAGCGGGACCCGGATGTCGCCGCAGAAGGCCGGGTCGAAGTAGGCGCAGTTGGTCTGGCGATGGTCCTCCTCCGGATTCTCCGCGACCACGACGTAATCGATGAAGACCCCTGGCACGACCACCTGCTTGGGGTGGAGCGTCCCGTGTTTGACTTTATGCTTGACCTGGGCGATGACGATGCCCCCGAAGCGCTTGGCGGCCAGAACCGCCGGGAGCAGTTCGAGCTTCATCGCCTCCTCTTCCGTGGTGAGGTTCCCTTTCTCGTCCGCCTTGGTGCCCCGGATGACCACCACGTCGAGCGGAATCTCTTTATAGAAGAGGTACTCCTCGCCCCGGAACTCGACGACCTCGGTTATGTCGGGCAGAAGCCGCGTCCGGGCATTCATCTTGCCGCCCTCGACCCGGGGATCGATGAAGGTCCCCAAGCCGATCTTGCTCAGCTTGCCGGGATTCCCGTAGGCCATCGCCCGGTACAGGTGGGCGATCTGGCCCTGGGGCAGGCAGTAGGCCTCGACCCGGTCGGTGTGAATCAGCTCCATCCACTTGGGCTGAAGGCCCCAGTGCGAGCCGATGATCCGCTTGACCAGCCCTTCATGGGCCAGGTGCTGCAGCCCCCGATCCCGGTTGGACTGCCCGGCGGAGTGGACGATCGTAAGGTCCCTTGGGTGGCCGGTCTCGAGGAAGCTTGTTTCGATGGCTTTCAAGGTCACTTCACTGGCGCTGACCATCGTCATGCCGACGGTGGCCACCGTGGCTCCGTCCTTGATCAGGCCAGGAATCGCGCGTGCGGTGATGAATTTGGCGCCCATGACCGTCCTCCTTCGCCGGGCTTCAAGGTTACTGCAGGTTCTCGAAGAGGGTCGCGATGCCCTGGCCGCCGCCGATGCACATCGTCACGATGCCGTACCGGCCGCCTCTCCGAGCCAGTTCATGCATGAGCTTGACGGTCAGGATGGCGCCGGTGGCGCCGATCGGATGACCTAGCGCGATCGCCCCGCCGTTGGGGTTCGTCTTCTCGGGGTCGAGTTTCAAGTCACGCATCACGGCCAGCGACTGGGAGGCGAACGCCTCGTTGAGCTCGATGACGTCGATCTCATCGAGGGTGAGCTTGGCCTTGGCGAGCAGCCTGCGGACGGCCGGGGCGGGCGCGAACCCCATGATCTCAGGCTCAACGCCGGCCAGGGCCTGGGCGACGACCCGCAGCTTGGGCTGAAGACCCAGCGCCTTGGCCTTCTCGGCCGACATCACGACCACCGCCGCAGCGCCATCGTTGATGCCGGAGGAGTTGCCGGCCGTCACCGTGCCGTCGGGTTTGAACGCCGGCTTCAGCTTCGCCAGCTTCTCGAGGCTGGAATCCGGTCGGACGTGCTCGTCGGTGTCGACCGTGTTCACGGTCTTGCCCGAAGGAACCTCGATGGGCAGGATCTCGTCTTTGAACCTTCCCTCCCGGATCGCAGCGGCGGCGCGCTGCTGGCTGAGCAGAGCAAAGGCATCCTGGTCGGCCCGGGAGATGCCGAAGCGCTCCGCCACAATCTCCGCTGTCACGCCCATCGGGTAGCCGCCGAATGGATCGGAGAGCGCCGTCAGCACTCCGTCTTCGAACTGGGCGTGCCCGTACCGGTAACCCCAGCGAGCCTCCCGCACGTAGTAGGGAAGCCGGCTCATGTTCTCCACGCCGCCGGCGACGCATACCTCGGCCTCCCCGGCCCGGATCGACTGCACCGCCGAGTTGATGGCCTGCAGGCCGGAGCCGCAGAGCCGGTTGACCGTAAGGGCGTTGCCCTTCACCGGCAGACCGGCCTTCAGGGCGCAGCGCCGGGCGATGAACGCATCCTCCGCCACCTGGCCCACGCAGCCCATGATCACATCGTCCACGAGTTCCGGGTCGACCTTGGCCCGGGCCAGCGCGCCCGCGATCACCTTGGCGCCCAGATCCGAGGCGGGCAGATCCTTGAAGCCGCCGCCGTATTTCCCGATCGCCGCCCTCACTCCATCCACGATCACGACATCCATTACGACAACCCCCTCGCTCGCCAGCCGGCTTACAGCACCATGCCGCCGCTGACGTTGATGACTTCGCCCGTCACGTATCCAGCTTCGTCCGACGCCAGGAAGGCCACGACGTTGGCCACTTCGCTCGGATCGCCCACCCGGCCTGCGGGAATCTTGTCGACCATCATCTGCCAGACCTTCTCCGGCACGCCGCGGGTCATGTCAGTGTCGATGAACCCGGGGCAGATGACGTTGACGGTGACGCCCTTCTTGGCCAGTTCCCGGGCGGCCGTCTTGGACAGCCCGACGACGCCGGCCTTGGAAGCCGCATAGTTGGCCTGCCCGATGTTGCCCAACCAGGACATTGAAGCTATGTTGATGATCCGGCCGTAGCCAACTTCCCGCATGTGCACCGCCGCCGCTTGCGTCGTGTTGAAGGTCCCGGTCAGGTTGACGGCCAGGACAGCGTTCCACTGGTCCTGCGTCATCTTGTGCAGCATGGCGTCGCGGTTGATCCCTGCCACGTTCACCAACACTTCGAGCCCGCCCAGGTCGTTAATGGCGGCGCTGACCAGGACCTGCGCCTCCTCTGGCTTGGAAACGTCGGCCACCACGGCGACGGCCTTGCGGCCGAGCGCCCGGATCTCCTCCGCCACCTGCTCAGCGTTATCTCGGTTGACGTCGTTGACCAGGACGTCGGCCCCTTCCTGAGCCAGTTTCAGAGCGATGGCCCGGCCGATGCCCCGGCCGGCTCCCGTCACCAATGCCCGCTTACCTTCCAGTCGCATGTGCTCGCCTCCCTAAGTCGTGAAACGTTTTACTAAGTAGGTGCGCCAATCCCCGGAGACTCCTCTGCGCCAGTCTTAGCCCTTGCGCTGGCGCACCGGCGCCGTCGTCCGTCTTACCACCAAGTCGCACGGGAGGATGAACTCACGGGGCTTGCGGTCCGTGTCGAAACGGGACTGGATCTTGCCCAGCAGGATCTCGGCGGCCAGGCGGCCCATCTGGTAAGCCGGCTGGCGCATGGTGCTGAGCCCGATCCCGTGGAGAGCGGCCACTCGGTTATCGTCGAAACCCATGACGGACAGGTCCTCAGGCACTTCGAAGCCCAGCTCCGCGGCGGCTTCCAGGACCCCGAAGGCCATCAGGTCGTTGGCGGCGAAGATGGCCGTCGGACGGTTCTCGGCGGAGAGCAGAAGCTTGGCGGCCGAATAGCCGCTCTCCTGCTTCAGATCGCCCTCCTGGATCAGCGACGGGTCCGCCGGTAGGTGATACCGTTCGAGCGCCGCCCGAAAACCCTCCAGCCTTTCGGCGCTGGCCGTCGAGTAGCTGGAACCGGAGATGAAGCCGATCCGCTGGTGCCCCAGCGAGACCAGGTAACTGACGACCTTGATGGCTCCCCGGACATTGTCGGTGCCCACGTAGTCCGTCTGGAACCCCTGCACCCGCCGGTTGATGAGCACGAGCGGGAAGCCCTCCTCGCAGAGCCGAACCACTGAGTCGTCGTTCTGTCTTATCGACGTGAAGACGATCCCATCTACCTGCCTGCCGAGGAGCGTCTGCACGTACCGTTCCTCCCTGCGGGGATCCGCGTCGGTGTTGCAGAGAAAGAGAGAGTAACCCTCCCGCTCCGCCCGGTCTTCGACCCCCCGGGCCACGTCCGCATAGTAGAAGTTCGCGATGTCCGACGTGATCAAGCCCAGGGTCATGGTCTGATTCGTTCGGAGCCCCCTCGCGAGGGAGTTCGGGCGGTAGCCCAGCTTGGCAATGGCGGCCTGCACCCTGGCGGTCAGTTCGGGGCTCACCCGCTTGCTGCGGTTAATCACGCAGGAGGCGGTCGCCAGGGAGACATTAGCTTCTTTAGCCACATCGCGGAGGGTCGCCATCTCATCCTCCCATTTCCAAGCCGGGACGCCCACGCTCTCAAATCAGGCGGTGGCGCCGCCTCCAAGCAGGTTCAGGACCGCCGACTCGTCCCGCATGAGATCCTGTCCGGCGCCTTCGAGCACCACCCGCCCTAGGGTGATGACGAACAGGTAGTCGCAGGCGGTTAGCGCTCGGCGGGCATTCTGCTCCACGAGCAGGATGGTCACGCCTTTCCTGCGGATTTCTTCCAGTCGCTCAAATATCCTGTCGACGATGATCGGCGCGAGACCAAGCGAAGGCTCATCGAGCAGCAACAGCTTCGGGCGTCCCATGAGGCCGCGCGCGATGGCCAGCATCTGCTGTTCCCCTCCGGAGAGCGTCCCGGCCGTCTGATTCTGCCGTTCCTTGAGAATCGGGAAGAGGCGGTACATCTCTTCCAGGTCAGCCCGCACCCCGTCCCGGTCCTTTCGAGTGTACGCCCCCATCTGGAGGTTCTGCACCACCGTGAGGCCCGGAAAGACCTTGCGCCCTTCGGGAACGTGGGCGATGCCTTTCCGGACAATCCGCTCCGGCGAGAGCCCGACCAGGTTCTCCCCGGCCAGCTTGATCACGGACCCCTGCCCGATCTTGGCCATGCCGGAGATCGCGCTGAGGGTGGTGGTCTTCCCGGCCCCGTTGGCGCCGAGAATCCCGACAATCTGGCCTTCTTTGACCCGGAAACTCAGCCCGTCGACGGTCCGCGCCTTGCCGTGGTAGACCGAGAGGTTGCTCACCTCAAGCATCGTTCAGTGCCCCCCTTTGCCGAGGTAGGCCTCGATGACCCGGGGGTCACGGCGCACTTCCTCGAAGGTTCCCTCGGCGATCTTCTTGCCCGCCTCCAGCACGACCACTGAATCGCCCACCGAGCGGACGAAGTCCATGTCGTGTTCGATCAGGAGCACGGAGATGCCGCGGTCACGAATCTTGCGGACCAGTTGGCCCAAGACGACCTTCTCCTGCGAGTTGAGGCCGGCCGCCGGCTCATCGAGGAAGAGCAGCCGCGGCTCCGTGGCCAACGCCCGGGCTATCTCGACCAGTCTCTGCTGCCCGTAGGGCAGACTCCCCACACGCCAAGCCGCCCGGTCGGCTATGCCACAGAACTCCAACTCCTGCATTGCCCGGGCCTTGGCCCGTTTCTCCTCGGCCCGGGTTCTCGGCCCTCCGACCAGGGAACCGAGAAAACCAGCCTTGGTCCGGGTGTGCTGCCCGATGGCCACGTTCTGCGCCGCCGTCATCGAGGTGAAGAGGCGGATGTTCTGGAAGGTGCGGGCGAGCCCCCGCTTGGTGATGAGGTGACGTGCGAGGCTTGTGATCTCTTCCCCGTCGAAGACTACCCGGCCGGCGTCCGGCGCGTAAATCCGCGTCAGCAGGTTCACGATGGTGCTTTTGCCAGAGCCGTTGGGTCCGATCAAAACCTTGATTTCCCCGCGCCTGATGACCAAGTCGACTTCGTTCACGGCAACCAGACCGCCGAAGTGCTTAGTCAGGCCGGCGACCTCGAGGATGTTCTCTGTCGGCATTTTCCTGACCCCCTTTAGCCGCGGCCACTGGTCGCTTGGGCCCGCCGCTCGCTGCCCAACCCACGGATCCACTCGCCGAGCGCTCCGCCGGCATCAGGGGAGTTGCGCAGGTTCTCCAGCCAAGCCGTGAAAAGGACCAGCAACATCAGAATGACGCTGAAAATCAGCATGTAGTAGTCCTTGAGAAAACGCAGGGTCTCGGGCAGCAACGTCACCGCCACCGCCGAAACCACGCCGCCGATGACGCTTTCAATCCCGCCGACGACGTTCATGGTGAGGAAGTTGGCCGATGTGTTGAACGTGAAGAGGTCGGGATTCAGGTATGAAGTCAAGTGGGCGTAGAGAGCACCCGAGAGCCCAGCCAGCATCGCTGAGACCGCAAACGCCGCCACCTTGTAGAACTGCACGTTGATGCCCATGGCCCCGGCCGCCAACTCATCGTCACGCACCGCTCGCATGGCCTGACCGACCCGGCTGTTGCGCAACCGGACCACGGCTGCAACCACGAGCAGGCATAGCACCAGGATGAAGTAGTAGAAGGTCTGGGGCGTGTTGAGAGCAAGCGAACCAATGGCCAGCGGCTTGATCTGCGACAAGCCGAACGGTCCGCCCGTCAGTGCCTGAGCGTTGAGTACGAAGAGCCGGACGATTTCGGCGAAGCCAATCGTGATGATGACCAGAAACGGGCCCTCCAGTTTGAAGGAAGGCAGCCCGACCAGCACTCCCCAAAGGGCGGAGAAGAGCATGGCCGCCAGGATACCCGCCCAGACGGGCACCCCCAGCTTGACCACGAGTAGCCCTGAGGTGTAAGCGCCGACCGCGTAGAAAGCCGCCTGCCCAAGGGAGAGCAGCCCTGCGTAGCCGACCAGCACGACCAGGCCAAGGACGGCTAATGCGTAAACCAGACCGGTGTCGGCCACGTACAGCAGGTACGGGTTCTTGAAGACATACGGCAGTGCCAGGAAGGCGGCCAGGACGAGAAGTGTCGCAAGTCCACGCAGGAGTTTTCTCATTGCCGCACCACCTAAACCTTCTGCGTCGACCTGGTGGCGAAGATGCCGCCCGGCCGGAACAGAATGAAGATAATCAACAGGGCGAATGTGATGGCCTCTTTATAGCTTGCAGAGACGTACCCGGCGGCGAAAGTCTCCGTGAAGCCCAGGAGCAGCCCGCCGAAGATCGTGCCCACCGGATTGCCGAACCCGCCGATGATGGTGGCGGCGAAGGCCTTGGTGCCCAGCACGTCGCCCATCTCCGGGCTCAGGAAGAGGATCGGCGAAGCGAGGATGCCGACGACTGCGGCCAGCAGCGAGTTGAGCGCAAAGGCCAGCGCCGACATGCTACCGACGTTGATGCCCATGAGTTGCGCGGCGGAGCGCACCTGCGAAGTGGCCTGCATCCCCACGCCCACCTTGGTCCGGGTCGAGAAGAAGTACAGGGCTGCGATGAGGACCACCGTCACTCCCATCATCCAGAAGGAATGCGGCATGACGTGCGCCCCCAGCACGATGAGCGGCTTCTTGCCGAACACGTTCGGAATAGCCTGCGGCTGGGTGCCCCAGATCGCCCTGATGGCGTTCTTAAGGAAGATGGATAGCCCGATCGTAGAAATGAGAATCAGGAAATGGTTCGCATTGAACCGCCGAAGCGGTTTAAGAATCAGACCGTCCACGGCCAGGCCGAAGAGCACCATGATGCCCATGGTCGCCAGCACCGAATAACCGAAACCCACGTGCTTGAGGACGAAGAAGAAATACATGAGGTAGGAAGCGAGGGCGATGAAGTCCCCCTGCGCCAGGTTGAAGAAGCTGGCGGTATTCCACAGAAGGACGATCCCCAAGGCCGGCAGTGCGTACAGCAACCCCAGGGCCAGACCGCCGGCGATGTTCTGAATGATCGTTTCCATTGGGCCCTCCCTCGGGGATGGCGGGTGGGGAGACCGCCAGGCGGCCCCCCACCTTCCCCAGTTCAGTTAGTCATCCCAGTCGGTCATGCCGGTGATGGTCTTGATGTACTCCCACTTGCCGTTGTGGTACTTGGCGAGCACGGCGGTATGGACCAGGTTGCCCCACTTGTCGGCGGTGTGGTCGCCGTTCACGCCCTTGAAGCCCTTGAGGTGCGCGATGTAGTCGGCGATCTTCGCACGGTCGGTGCCGACAGCCTTGATGGCGTTGGCCACGATGTACACGGCGTCGTAGTACGGGGAGGCATGGTCTTCCGGCTCCTCGCCGTAGAGCTTCTTATACTTCTTCACGAACTCTTGAACCTTCGGATCCGGGTTGCCCGGGATGAAGGTGGTGGCAGCGATCGTGCCCTCAACGAGATCCGGGTCGGTGAGTTGTGCGAAGTCGGGGGTGATGAAAGCGTCGCCGCCGAAGACCGGCAGGTTGATGCCGAGCTCTCTCATCTGGCGGAACGACTTGGCGCCCTCGATCTGGATGGAGTAGTCGATGACGCAGTCGGCGCCGGAGTTCTTGATGCGCTGCAGCTGGGCGGTGAAGTCGGTGTCGCCGACGTTGTAGGTCTCGTAGGCGTAGACCTTCAGGCCCTTAGCCAGGATCTGCCGCTTGGCGCCCTCGCCACCGCTCACGCCGTAGTCGGAGTTGGTGTAGAGAACCGCCATCTTGCGGTAGCCCTTCTCGTAGGCGTAGTCGACGAGCGCCTTGCCGATGAACGGACCCATGTCGACCAGGCGGAAGATGGTCTTGTTGCCTTCATGGGTGATCTTGCGCGACTTGGAGCTGGTGAGCTGCGGGATACCCTTGGAGGCGATCAGCGGGGCGATGGCCAAGGTGTTGCCCGACCAGTCGGCGCCCAGGATCACGGTGGGGTTGTGTTCGAAGATAAGCTTCTGGGCGGCGTTGAGCGCGACGTCCGGCTTCGCGGCGTCGTCGAGCTGAACCAGCTTGAGCTTGATGCCCTTGAGCATGCCGGAGGCGTTGATCTCGTCGACAGCCATCTGGGCGGCGTTCTTCTGGTAGTCACCGTACATGGCGGCGGCGCCCGTCAGGGAAGTAATGATCTGACCGATGACCACTTCCTTGTCCGCGGCGAACGCTGTGACACTGGAGAGGAGAGCGACCAGGACCACTGCGAGGACCAGGATCTTCTTCATCTTTCTGCCTCCTTCTGATAGTGCCTTTCCGCTACTTCCGCACGACCTTCACGGTGCCGGTGGCGCCGTCCACCTCCACCAAGTCGCCGGAATGTATAGCCTGAGTGATGTCTTGGCCGAACCCGTCGATCATCGGAAAGCCCGCGTCGTAGAAGCGTCCCGAAAGGTAACCGCCGGCCGCCAGGATCGGCTCGGTCTCATTGTTCAGAATCGCGGCCGGGGCCTTGCCGCAGCGGGCCAACTCCAGGATCACGGCAGCTCCCACGGTCGACCCGCGCCCCGAGGGGAAGACGAAGACTTTGCCTGCGATGCACTGGCCGTAGAGTTCATGCCGGCGATCGACGATGATCCCGGTGGAGGGATCGATTCCACCCCAGAACCCGAAGACTTGACCGGTAACCAATGCCTCGCCCCGCGCCGTTCCCTCGACCACCGAACGCCCACGCAGTTCTTCCATGACTAACCCTCCCTCAACCAACCCGGCCGGCGACGGCAGCCTCGACGCACTCTGCGGTACTCCCGAACACAACTTCGGTCTTGCACTGCATCGGCGCGTAGTAGGCGCATTTGCCGGAATCGGTCATGAGCGTCTTGAAACCCCAGGTCTCAATCGGAGAGATGAGCATGCACGTCTCTAGGCAGAACCTGACTCCCAGCGCTTCAAGAGCAGCCCGGTAGCCCAGGCGCTCCGCCAGCGTGGCCGTCTGTTTGGTAAGGTAGATCCAGAACTCGGTCTCCGGCGCCACCCGGCGCCCGTTCAGCGCTCGCAGGACCTCGCCGATTTCGGTGATCGAGTAGTGCGGGCAGCCCACCGCCACAAGGTCGATCTTGGCAGAACTCACCGTAGACATCTCGGCCTTGGTCGCCTCGAGTTCTGCGGCGCCGAAGGGGATGATGGCCTCAGGGGTTCGACCCTGGAACGCCTCCTCGACGGTGCGCGCCTCGGGGCTGATCCCCACCAGCAGGCAAAGGGCCACTCCGCCCGAGGCCGCCAGTGCCGCCATCATGGCCTTGAGGGTATCCATCTTGATGTCCGGCCGCAGGCCCGTGACCACAGGGACCCTACTCCCTGCCTGCTTGCCGATGTAGTACCCCAAGGCCACAACGTCGCGCGAAGAAAGTTCCAGCGAAGGGTCGACCTCGACGAGGAGGCGACCGCGGCGGTTCTCGGTAAGATGAAGCCCGTGCTCTGGAATCTTGCCGGTAAGGCCGGCGGCGACGTCGATCACAGCGGTCTCCCGGTTCGATCGGGCGCCGATGATCGAGTTGATGAAGCAGACCGCTGATGACTCCGTCCAGGCCACGTGCTGTCCGAACCGGGGGAGATTGCCCGTAAGGTACGGTGTGCAGGTCCAGATGGGGATGGCCCCCATCTTCTCGTAGGCCCTGTTCACGCGCAGTTGCTTGTCGGCGTACTCAGGCGGGGTCCTGAACTCCGCCCAGCGCTCGGTATCCATCCCGCACGGGTCGAGCGTGGTGGGCACCTTGAACCGACCACCCATGCCTGCGAACTTCTCGACGACTTCCACGCCGGCGTCATAGATGCTCTTGTACATGGCGAGCACGATATGCACGCTGTCCACGTCGAGCATCCGCTCGGCGCCGTACATCTCGCCCATCTTGACGAGGATTTCCATTGCGGTCTGAACCGCTTCCCCGTCGCGTCCGGCAAGCATCGCTTGCTCTTCCGCCGTCAACCGCATTCCCGTCATCTCCACCTGCGAATTTGCCGCCCATGGGGCCGGCGGCAAACGTTTCGCCAGCGCAGACCATCACGTCGCCCATGTTGACCAGGACTTTTTCAAGTCGTGGGCGACTTCATGGCTACTCGTCGACACTTCAGCGAAACGTTTTGCTAGGTGAGGACTTCTGTACCAGTTGACGCAATTCCTGCATTGAGAATCGGCGAAATTTTCAGGGCCGTGAAACCGGGATGCGGCGGGGCCGACCGAAGCAGCCCCTAACCCTTACTGCTCCGGTAACTTGTCCTTCCAGCCGAGGATGAGCACGACCGCCCAGCCGAAGATGAAGTCGGAGGTGGCGGTCTCGAGGAGGTGGGCGATCCGCACGGCGGACGGCATGTAGGGGTTGGGCAGGAGCAGTTGGGCGCTTACGAGCACGGTGTAGAGGAGCGCCACGGCCAACCCGGCCTCCCACCACTCTCCCTTCATCAGGTGAATGACGGGCAGGGCGAAGGCGACCCACATGACGGAGCGGAGAAGCTGGAACGGGATTAACTCCGGCGTCTTCGTGAACGCGTGCTTGAGCTGCAGCAGGAAGCTTCCCGGATCGGTCCCGTGATAGTACGCCTGCACCGCCGGGTTCTTCCAGGCCACGTAGTAGCCGAAGGTGAAGTAGAGCACGAGGTATACGAGGCCGATCAGGAAAGTCTTGGCGATGAGTTCGTCCAGCGACATCTTGAGGCGGAGGACCGGCACAGGCACTGCCTTGCCTCCCGGCGGACTCCACCTCCCGAGCAGCCAAACGGCGACCGGCGCCCAGAGCGCTGAGATCAGCGCCCCCGTGACGAAGAGCCGGGGCAGCATCCCCGGCGGCAGCAGCGGGGCCAGGCTCAGGAAGTAATACGTTTCGACCTGCGTGATGACGGTCATGAGCCCGTAGAGCACGAAGAAGATGGCGGCGGCGAGCTTCCAGCCGTACCAGCGGGAGCGCAGGATAGGATGGGCCAGAGCGGCGCTCATCAGCAGGCAGACCAAGGGCGTGAGCCGGGCGGCGGCCAGCATCTCCGGGGTGGGTTTGGCCGACGCGCCCAGAAGCGGGGAGGTCACCGCGAACCCCACCAACATCACGAAGGCCAGAGCGATCACTTTCAGCACCAACTGCGCCATCCGCTTCATGCCGCATCCCCCTTAAAGGTGGAACTGCGCCAGCGCCGCCTCCAAGTCTTGCGCCAGGCCGGAGAGACGGCGGGCGCCAGCCGCCATCTCGGCCGCCGTGGCGCTCTGCCTTCCCGCCGTGGTCGCCGCGCCTTCGGTTCCGGCAGCCGTTTCCTGAGTCACCTCGGCGATCGCTTCGATTGCCGCTTTGACTTGACCGCCGGCGGCGGAAACTTGCGCGGCTTCGCTGCCGAGTTCTTCGATCCTGCGGACCAACTGTGCGACCGCCGCCTCGATCGCCGCGTTGAACGCCAGCAGATTGGTCTGGTCGGCCATCGCGGCGATGACCTCTGCCATCCGGCCGGCCTCCTCCGAGCGGGAAGCCAATGCCTCGACCACGACCGCCGATTCGCCAACGCGACCGCGGATCGCCTCCATCTGGTCGACGGTGCGGGCAACCCGTTCCTGCCCTTGCTCCGCCTTTAGGCCGCCGGTGCGGGCCTCACCCTCGGCATCCTGGGCGATCGCCGTCATGCGAACCGAGGAGGCGGTCCAGTAACCTCAGCGCACCGTCCCGGAAGCGATCGATCTTCTGGCTCATCCGGGTGGCACAGCCGTCGAAGCCGGCCATCGTCGCGTTGCCGCGTTCGGTTCCGTATGAGATGTAGTCGCCGGCCATCCGCCGGCCCGCGGCTAGAACTGGCGAACGTGGCCTGCAAGCCATCAAGCTCAGCCGCCAGATCCGGGCGCGTCCGGCGCAGTTGGGTCAGGGACTGGCGAAAAAGCCGGCTGGCTTTCTCGGCCTCGGCGAAGCCATCGTCGCGTCCTCGGGCCGCGCGGGTCCCGCTGATGTCGGTGAGCCACTGCCAGGTGGCGAGCACCTCCAAGTTGAGTTGGTCAGCCGTCAGAGCGGTCTACACGACCGTTTCGTACTCACGGTTGGCCGCCAGGTAGAGGAAGGTCATGCCGCCGAGGGAGAGAAGACAGATCAGGAGCAGACTGAGGCTGAGTTTGGTCCGGATGCTGAACACGCGTGAGCCTCCTTGGACGGATAGACTGCGTCGTCTGATGCGGTCGCCGCTGGAGCGTCAGAGGGCGTGGCCTACGGCCGGCGCAGCCTCCCCATGGTGAGGATGTCCACGTATTCGCCCCGGATGAAGACGCATTCGCGCTTGCGCCCCTCGACCACGAACCCGTACCGCTCGTAGAGACGGATGGCCCGCTCATTGGTGGCCCAGACGTCGAGCTGCACCCGGCGCAGGTTCAGGTAGTTGTCGGCGAGGTCGAGGATGGCCTCGATGAGCGCCTTGCCGATGCCGCGCCCCTGGTAGTCGTCGTGGACGTTGATGCCGAAGTTGCCGACGTGCGCCTGCCGCCGGTGCATGACCTCGAGCTTGGCGATGCCGACCATCTTCCCCTCGACCTCCGCGACGAGGACGTGGGTGTTGGGGCTGGCGTACTTCTCGACCATCTTCCGGGTCTCTTCAAGCCCTTCGGTCGGGACGCAGTTGTTGTTCTCGAGCACGCTGGGCTGGCGACGCAGTTCGTTCAGGTCGTGGACGTCGTCGGCGCGCACCGGTCGGATGAGAAAGCCAGCCATCGCCCGTCACCTCACAGTCTTCCGGCTTCCTCTATCCTTCTCCGCCCCCGAATCCCCCTCCTTCTCGCGCCGGAACGGCGGAATTGGGAAGGAGATCGCAGCCCGCAGGCCGAATTCTTGGTGATGGGCGTTATGCTCCAAAAGCTACTACGGCTGGGACCACGACGGTCCGGCCGCACGGAGGTTCGTGCATGATCGGCTCCGCGCTCCTGGAGGCGCTGCGCCGGCTGGCGTCGTTCGATCCCGACCTCTACCGGATCATCGGCCTCTCGCTGCAGATCTCGGGCACGGCGCTCCTGCTCGCGAGCCTGCTGGGGGTTCCCCTCGGCGCGTGGCTCGCCCTGTCGCGCTTTCGGCTGAAGCAGCAGGTGGTGAACGTGCTGTACGCGCTGATGGGGCTACCGCCGGTGGTCGTCGGGCTCCTCGTCTACCTGCTTCTCTCCCGCAGCGGCCCCCTGGGTGGACTGGGCTTGCTCTTCACCCCCACCGCCATGGTGGTGGCGCAGTTTTTGCTCGCGCTCCCCATCGTCCTGGGCCTCTCCATGGTCGCGATCGACAGCCTCGACCCGGCGTTGGCCCGGGAGGCGACCGCCCTCGGCGCTTCGCCCCGGCAGGTCTCCTGGCTGCTCATCGCAGAGGCCCGGCGGGGCATCTTCGCCGCCGTGGTGACCGCCCTCGGCCGGGTGCTGGCGGAGGTCGGCGCCGTCATGCTGGTGGGCGGTAACATCAAGGGCTTCACCCGGGTGATGACGACCGCCATCGTGCTGGAGACCCGCCAGGGCGAGTTCGAACAGGCCTTGGCGCTCGGGTTCGTGCTGGTCCTGCTGGCGCTGGCGGTCAACCTGCTGCTGGGCGCCGTCCAGAGAGGGGGTCGGGCGCGTGTCGAGTGAATCGCTCAAGACGGGCGCCGTGCCTCCGGTGCTTGAACTCTCCGGCGTCACCCAGGTGTACGGCGACCGGACCGTGGTCAAAGTGAACGAACTGGCCCTTCGGCCGGGCGAACTCTTCTGCCTGGTCGGCCCGAGCGGCGCCGGCAAGAGCACACTGCTGCGCCTCGCCGCCCTGCTCGAGCAGCCTGCGTCGGGCGAAGTGCGGTACGGCGGGCAACGGGTGGACGCCCGCTCGCCCCTGGCCTTGGAGGCGCGGCGGCACACGGCCACGGTCTTCCAGCGTCCGGCCGTCTTCCAGGGCACCGTGGCCGAGAACATCGCGTACGGCATGCGGATCCGCGGAGTGGAGCGCGGGGAAGCCCGGGCCATGGCGCGCCGCGAAGCCGAACGGGTGGGGCTGGGTCATCTCTTCGACAAGCCGGCGGCCACGCTGTCCGGCGGCGAACTGCAGCGGATGGCCGTCGCCCGCGCCCTCGCAACCAAGCCCGAGGTGCTCTTCCTCGACGAACCCACCGCCAACCTCGACCCGGCCAACGTGTCCCTGCTGGAGGGCGTCATGGCGCAGGCGCGCAACGACGGCACGTCCGTGCTCCTGGTCACGCACAACCTCGGGCAGGCCCGGCGCCTCGCCGACCGGGTGGGGGTGCTGTGGGCCGGCGAACTCCTGGAGAGCGGGCCCCGGGAGGAACTCTTCACCTCGGCCGCCAACGTCCTCGTCCGGGATTTCCTGGCCGGACGGGTGGTGTACTGACCGGTGGCCGTCCGGCGCACAACGAGCTTTCTCGCGGCCTTTGCCCTGCTGTGGCTGGGGATGAATGGTCCCGCCCTGGCCCAGCCCGGCTTTCCGCTCGGGTTCACCGCGTCTCAGGTGGCGGCGGCCTGGGGCGGTCCGTCCGCCCGGTTCTCCTCCGGCCCGTACGCCGAAGAATACCGCTTCACCCGCGAAGGAATGGCGATCACCTATGCGCTCCGGTTCGGTGCGGACGAGCGGGGTGAAGTCACGGTGCAGGAGTGCTACGCGAGTTTCCCGGACGCGGTGCCTCTCAGCCTGGCCGTCTCCCTGGTGCCGGAGGCGGCCGAACTGCTCGCCGCGCCCGGCGCCCGCTTCACTTACCGCCAGTTGCCGTTGCGCTCCTACGCCCAGGACGTGCTGGTCCACGCGTACCCGGCCCCGCCGCGGGGCGGAGCGGGCGAAGCAGGTGAGGTAGGCAAGCTCCCCGCCATCATGTTCCTCCCCCAGGGGTTCGGGTTCGCCGCCGGGGAGGTCACCCGCGACCTGCCGGTCAGAGGCGTCGTGCTGTATAAGCACGCGCCCGGCGAAAGCGAGGTCGGCATCGCCAACCCCCTGCTCTGATCAATGGGTCACGCAAGCGTCTCGATGGCGGCCCTGAGGCGCGCCGTGGCCTCCTGTGCCTGCACAGTCGCCACTTCCGACTGTAGTATGTCAGTCGGCGACGCGGTAGCGCCTCAGGAGTTCCCGCACGTCCACCTTGATGAAGTCGGCGTATTCCCGCCGAAAGACCTCCATGTTCGCCGCAAAGCGCGCCTGGTAGGCCGGGTCGGCCGAGGCAGGCACGTCGCTCTCGCCGCCGTAGTGCATGCACCAGACCGCGTCACGCTCCTGGTGCGGGATGATCACTTCGTAGCCGGCTTTGATGAACTCGCAGCACTGCGGCCCTTCGTAGTAGATGAACCCGAAGCCCAGGTCTTCCCGCCAGGGGAGATCATACTGGGTGGCCATGAAGAGCCCGTCGACCACCACCGCCGGGAGGTAGGGCCGGGGCACCGGCCGGAAGCGCATCAGCCGGTCCTGTCGCCGGTTCAAGGGGCCGAGCAGCTTCTTCAGGCCGCCGCCGGTGCGGTTCTCCCAGACTTGTCCGAAGCTGTGAAGCCCGGCGTGGAACCAGACGCCGCTGGCGGGCAGCCGGGTGGCGCCGACCACCCCGATGAGCCCGACGCGGGGGCTCTCGAAGAGCCGGAGCAGTTCGAAGAGGAGATCGGGGTTGAGAACGTAGGTGTCCTGGTGAAGGTAGACCTTGTACCGGGCGTCGGTGCGACGGAGCCCTTCGTTGTACCCCTCCGCCATCCCCTTGGCCCCCTCGACCACGACCCGGTCGACGGAGAAGCCCTCGGGCACCCGCAGCCCGGCGAGATGTCGCTCGCAGATGGCGTACTGGCGCAGGTTGTTCACGCAGGCGATAAAAGCGAACTTGCGCGGATCAGTGTTCATGGACCCTCCCGGCTTTGGTGCCCCGCCGGCACCGCCTTGCTAGTTCTTCGGGCGCGGGGTTAGGGTTTCCTTCCCGGTGTCCGATGCGCCTCCCGGGCAAAAAAAGGCGGCACCCCGAAGGGTGCCCAGAGAGGAGTGAGAGTGAAGGGGATAGGGAGTGTGGGTCCCACTACATCGAACGCACCGCCGGGTGGCGGAGTTCCCGCCCGCCCTGGAAGATTTGTCCGCCTAAATCGCTTTGTACCCCGCCTTGCTCACGGCGTCCTTGAACTGGTCGAGGTTCGCCTGGTCGGCGTCGTAGGTCACGGTGGCCTTCTTGTGCGTCAGGTCCACCTCCGCGTCGATCACGCCGGCTACGCTCTTCAGCGCTTTCTGAACCGCTCCGGCGCAATGCATGCAGGTCATGCCTTCAACCTGAAGAGTGCTGGTCGTCTTGTCCACGATGTTCACCTCCTCCCAAAGCAACGGAGCCTCGGTGGATAAAGTTCCCGGAATGCCCTGCGCTGCCCGCACGTTTACATTCTTCTCCCCTGGGAGGTATACTGAATCTGGGTAACTTTACCTTCACCTCACCGAGCCCATCACGGAGGATCGTGCGGCAGTGAGAATCCTCGACGTGCAGCCAGGCAGCGGCGGCTTGCTGGTTCTGTCGGACCGGCGGGGCGAGGAATTGCCGCTCGTCCCCGACGCGCCTTTCCTCGCGGAAGTGCTCGAAAAAGAGGGCGATCGCGTTCTGCTCGGCCTCGCCGGGCGCCTAGTGCGCTGCGAAACAGCTCTCCCTTTGGAACCGGGCGCCCAGGTCTGGCTGACGGTCAAGGAGGCCGGCGCGCACCGCCTGGTTCTGGCTCCCGCCGCGCCGCCCAAAGGCCAGCCGGCCTGGCCTGCGCCTTCGGCGCACCCGGCTCAGGAAGGCGGCTTCCTGCCGGTGGAGGTCGCCGGGCTCACGCCGACCTTCGCCGGGCAGGAAGGCGCCGGTCCGGCGGAAGTGACCCGCCACGACCTGGCCCAGGCGGTGCAGTACCTTCTGGCGAACGCCCGTCCGACGACTCCCGAGGCGGTGGAGTCGGTCGCCCCGCTCCTCGCTGGCAAGGCAGACCTGGGCGAAGCGCTCCTCCGCCTGGCGGCGCTCCTCAGAGAGCCAGAGGCGGTCCACCTTCTTCCGGCCGACCTCCGCCAGGCGCTCGCCGGCGCGCTGGACCAGGCCGTGTTCCAGCTCCCCGCCGAGACGGCGCACGTCCCCGGCGCTCCCGCTGAGCAGGCGGACGCCCTGCAGGCTGTCCTTGGGAGGCTCGGCTTCGCCTATGAGGCCGATCTGGCCCGCACCCTGACCGAAGCGGCTCCAAAGGCCCCAGCCGGTTCCCCAGCGCCGCCGCCCGGCGACGTGAGCCCGACCGGCCAGCCGGATACCCTGAAGGGCCTTCTGCTGCTCGTCCGCAAACTTCTGACCGGCTCGCCCGGGGAGGCGCCCTCTCCGGCAGGCGTCCCCGCGCCGGCCGAACTGCCGCCCCCGGCCGGGCAAGAGGCAGGGCGGCCGCTTCCGGCGCGCCTGCTCCAGGCCGTCGAAGACACCATCCACAACCTCACCGGCCAGCGCCTGCTCGCGCCGGCTAACCCCGACCCGGCCACCGGCGCCCGGCTCGAGGTGTACCTGCAACTTCCGATCGCCGTGGGCGACTGTCGCCACACCGCCGAACTGCGCGTCTACCGGGACGGACATCACGGAAGAGCCCGGCGCAGCGACGGCCCAGCGGCCCTGACGGTCAGCTGCCGGCTCAGCACCAGCCACCTGGGCCCGGTCCGGA
>JBLNBQ010000145.1:0-2610 GCA_050260095.1 Chitinophagales bacterium | reverse complement strand
GGATCTTCAGAGCCACGGTGCCGACACGGGTGTTCCAGACCCTGTCGCGGTAGCCGTTGCGCTGGGTGATCCGCCCTTCGGACCGCTCGTACGGTGCTGCGCCTATCTTCTCCGCAGCCTCTAGCTCGATGACTGCCTGGGACAGAGCCTGGACTGCTTCACAGAGAAAATCCAGGTCTTTCTTGGCTCCAGCCTTATGCAGAAGCTCCAAGAGGGGGATACTATTGGTGGCCACCGTGTTCGGGAACCTCCTTCTGGTGCGATTGGATGTCACACCCTGTAGGAAACCCACTCGGTGGCCACTTCTATACCCACCGGTCCGAATTTACACCACTTGCTGGGACGCTAACATGTCCAGCCCGAGAACGCCTACGCGCAGGCCGGCAAAGAGACCGGCATGGGCCGATTCGGCGGTGTCATCCCTGGCCCCGAGTGGCACAACCCCTGCGGCATGAAGACGTCGAGCGGCGGCGCCAATACCAACCCTGGCGCGCACGCGCAGTTCCCGGACGATCTCACCGGTGTACGCGCGCACCTCGACCATCTGGCGCTGTACGCCGGCGCGCCCGGCTACCAACGAACTGACACGCCCGACCCGCGGCACTTCCCGTCGATTCGAGGCGTCGCGCGGACCATCGAGCAGCTCGGAGGGCGGTGGGCGGCAAAGGACTACGGGGAGAGCACAGTCCGCGACCGCCTGGCCGATCGCTCGCCACGCCAGCGCCTCGGCCGCCCGCGGTCGATGAGATCGCCCAGCTGCGCGCCCGGGTTAAGGAGCTTGAGGGCCAACTGGCCGCCGACGAGATCATCATCTCAGACCTGCGCGGCCGCGTCTACGCCGTGAAGCAGCTAGTCGCACAGTGGAGATGAAGCCGGGGCAACTGCCTCGGCTTCTCGTGTCGATCAAGCGCCGCCATCGCGCGGCAGAAAGAGTGATCCTATGACTCTGCATCGACTGTCCCGACACGTCATGGCTATCGTCCTAGTCGTGTTCCTGGTCGGCGCCATTTCGATCTTGACCACGGCGCCTGCGTATGCCGCAGTGGGTGACATCCCGCCGGCGGTCCCGGCCATCGACCCGACCACGCTGGTGGTGGCGTTGACCATGGCCACCGTCGAGGCCCTCAAGCGCTACGCCAAGCTCCCCACGGACTTGGTCTGGTTGCCGGTCATCCTACTGGGCATTGCCGTCAATGTAGGCTACGCTGTCCTGTTCACCGGTGCGACGGGGGCTGCTATTACGGAGGCCGCAAAGACTGGCCTGTGGCTTGGGATCGTCGTCTCCGGGCTGTTCAGCCTGGGCAGGGCAAGCCTAAGCAGGCAGACTGAGCCCCCGGCCCCTGCCAGCGCCCCAACGCCGACCCCAACCGAATGAGCCTAGGCTTCTATGCCCTCGCTGATGCTGCGCCCCCGCCGGGAACTATCCGGCGGGGGCGCCCTTCTCTTATGTTGTTCGCGGAATCAGGATGATGCATTTCCTCGGGACGGAGCCTACTAGCGCTTCACCGAAGGAGTCAGGCTCGTGGGGGAGTGGTCGCCGAACAAGTTCACCTTCAAAAGCCGCTCTGTCCCATAGGACAACTTGCAGTTGAACGTGGCGGACGACCATCTTGCCGGATTGACCGCCACAACTATGGTTAGTCCTGTCCCTGCGTCGCCCGTCTGGATCGAAACGGAGAGTATGAGACCATCCTTGCCATACGCCGGAGCGGAAAGCTCGAGTCCCGGCTTCATCGCCACATCGGGTACACTAATCACGATCTCATATCTGTCGGCTATTGCTCGGACGGAGACCGATGGGGCGACGGCCGCATCGAGCTGGTCGAATGCCACCGAGACGTCACTGTTCCCAGCAGCGACCGACGTCACCATGACACGGTGCGTCCCATCCTGAGGAGCGCCAAACTTGACACTCGAGGTCAGTGGCAAGTACGCGTCCACGGCGGCAAGTGCTGAGTCGGACAGTCGATAGTCCAGCAGATACGGAAAAGCCACGACAGCGTTCGGTGCCGATTTGGTTCCGATGAATACCACATGATCATCGAAAATGTCCTTGACTGTAGCATCCGAAGCATCACCCAAGACAAACCGCGCAGCGTCTTCCTTAGGATAGTAGCGTGCGTAACAGTGTGTTGTCTCGCCAATTGTACCCTCGACAAGTTCGGTCCCGTCGGCTAGCTTCCAGCGGCCAGTGACGCCATTAGGCAGGATGCTGGATAGCGGCTCCAGGGGAGGAAGCGGATTCGTGACAACCGGCGGCTGGCCCGGGGGATTTATCGGTTGCTGGGAAGTTGGAGGTTCCGGTGGTGGTTGGGCCCGGCGACAGCCGGCCGTGGCCATGACCGCTCCAGCAAGTGCAGCCGCAGCCACGATGAGCCCCAATGAACGAAGGATTCCCCTCACTTGCTCGGATCACCTCACTTCCAAATGCTATGATATCACAGGAGGAGCCGCTCCGGAAGGAGCGACTCCCCAAGCTTCAGATTAGTTGACCTTGAACCGCCCTCTGTGTCAAGATGGAGGAGACAGCTGACCACCCCGGAATTTAGTACACATGACGAGGGCGGGGAAAGGTGAGCATTGATGAATCAGCTTCTGAGAGTGCTGCCG
>JBLNBQ010000144.1:0-43306 GCA_050260095.1 Chitinophagales bacterium | reverse complement strand
CTGGTCGCGCAGGCGGTGGAAGTCGGCGATGAGCCCGGCCTCCTGGTCGGGACTCAAGGCCGTCGCGGTGAAGAGCAGCGCCTCTCCGCCCAGGGCAGCGATGCGCTGGCTCAGGTCGCCGAAGGCCGCGCGGGTCGGCGGGGCGTCGACCAGCAGGCAGACGCCGTCTTGCAGGTAGGCGGCGCCGAGCTTCTTGACCTCCCGCCAGACGGCTACCCGGTTCTTGCTCGGTTCGGAGGGTATTCGATAGACCAGCAGGAGCCAGCCGTTGGCCTCGGGCACCGGCGCTTCCTCCCAGTTCGTTCCGGTCGCAACTGACGTGGTGTAACACTCGCTACAATTGTAACTCCGGTTACAATCGCGATCAACCGTTGCCAAGCGGGGGAGGGACGTCCAAGAGAGGCAGCCGGGGCCTGGACAGGGAGAAGGTCACTCCGGGCGGGGTGCAGGAAACCTTTTGACCAGGCAGAATTGATGTTGCGTGAGGAGCCGGACCGGGCGATTCGTCCGAAGACGACTCCCTCTCTCGGACCTTGAAAGGTGACATAATGACAGGATGCATGAGCACCGAACAAGCATCCATCCTTTTCAAGGCTGCATCCGCCGTGAACGGTAGGGTTACAGAAAGGAGGTGCATCCCCCGTGAGCCCGCCGGCGCAGGCGGATGAGATAGCATCTGGCAACATTCGCAGCAACGTCCCGGGAGGAAAGCAGGGTTTGAGGCAACAAGGAGACTCACGCCCGTTTTCCCTCCCCGCACCAAGCGACGCAGTCCAATCGCAGCACCGGAATTGCACCGCACGCAGCAGCGAATTTGTACCGGACGCACCAACAATCATAGGGGGAAAACGCCACAATGAAGAAGCTCAGCATCGTACTAGCAGTCGTGCTCGCACTCGCCATGGTCGCCCCGGTTGCCGCGGCGCCGCAACTTGCGATCGCCGGCAGCCTGGAGACCAAGTTCACGGCCCGTTCCAACTCCGTGGAGAACGAGTCATTCCTGAACCTGCAGGCTGGCCTGCAGGGCGGCGACAAGACCAAGGCCGTCGTCATCCTCGCTCCGTGGGCGAAGCCGGATTCCGTGTACGGGACCCAGTTCTGGTCCAACGGCGCGAGCCCGGTGGACCCGGTGGAGATGCCTGCGACCGGCAACCCGGTCGGTAGCTCCTTCCAGAGCGGGGACATCTTCAACGCCGACTTCGCGAACAAGATCAAGACCATGTACCTCCAGACCACCGGCGCCTTCTGGAACGGCGGTCCGGAAGCCACCACCACCATCGGCAGCATCAGCGTGAACGAGAGCCCGTTCGTGGGCGACCTGGGCAACCGTCGTGGTATCAAGGTTGAAGGCCTGAAGCTCGGCCCGCTCGGCGTCGAGGCGTTCTACGCTCCGGCCGGCGGCACCGCTCGCATCCTGAACCACGATGACAGCAACCAGAACCCGCAGAGCAAGGTCGTCAACAACGACTCCGTGATGGGCGTGAACCTCGGCGCGCAGATCGCCGGCCTCGACCTGAAGGCCAACGTGGTCCGCTCCGACGAGAACAAGCCGGAAATGTTCGTCTCGGGCGCCATGGCTCCGGTGAAGAACCTGGCCCTGAGCGCCTACGTCCTGCGTGACCGCAACGAAGACCAGTCCGTCAACGTCGGCGGTTCCTACGCTCTGCTGCCGAACCTGACCGTCTCCGCCTCCTACCGGAAGGCCACTCTGGCCGAGGGCCAGGCGGCCGTCGCTCCGCTGTACGCCACCCGGTACGATGTGGACGGCAACGGCATCGTCGAGGCTGACGAGTGGCAGTCCGGCCAGTACGCAGCGTTCGACAGCAAGACCGGCGTCAAGCTCGGCGCTGACACGACCCTGGCTGGCATCCACGTGAACGGTTCCTACGACATGGCCAAGCTGAACGACAACGACGAGCCGGTGGCCAAGGTTGCGGCCGACACCACCCTCGCCGGCTTCAAGCTCAACGGTTCCGTCAAGATGATCGGCAGCACTCAGGACGACCTGACCTGGGGCGCCTCCCGTGACCTGCAGCTCGGCAGCATGAAGGTCGCCGCCTCCTACGCCGGCGAGCGCGAGCGGCAGGGCGACAACAGCTACGTCGTGAGCCACGAAGTCAAGGCGGCCACCACCCTCGACGCGATCCCGGCCCTCAAGGGCATCGCCCTCGACGCCCGGGTCAAGCAGTACGACCGTCTCCACCAGAACGAGTTCGAGGCGAACGCCGTGTACCAGGCTCCGAACGGCATGACCTTCGGCCTGCACCGGCTCGTCGACGACAGCCACCAGACTGGCGACACCTCGGTGACCGCCGGATTGAAGGTCCAGTTCTAAGCGACGACTCGACTCGGGAACTGAACTCGCTGGAAGAAGGGCTCCCAGGACAAGCTGGGGGCCCTTTCCATTATTGCAGGAACGACCGGTGGGGGAGCGAAAGTTGGAGTTGTTGCCTGGGTTATACTAGCGTGAGCAAAGTGCACCCGGGGTGGGCAACGCTGCCTGCCGGGTGGAAGGAGTGTGCGTGTTGAGCAGGCTCGACGATCTGTCTTTCTACGCGGGAGCCGACCCTACTGGGATGGGCAAGTGGATCACCCAGCTGCCCGAGCAGTGTGCCGAGGCTTATCGGATCGGGGAGGGGGCGCCCCTGCCCAAGCTCGGAACCATCCGCCAGGTGGTCGTGCTGGGCATCGGCGGGTCGGCGATTGGCGGCAACCTCCTGCAGGGGTACACCGAGGGCGAGATCAAGGTGCCGTTCCTGGTGAACCGGACTTACCACGTGCCGGCCTTCGTCGGGCCGGAGACGCTGGTCATCGCCTCGAGTTACTCCGGAAACACGGAGGAGACGCTCTCGGCCTACGCGGAGGCGAAGCAGCGCGGGGCGACGCTGATGGCAATCGCCTCGGGCGGCGAACTCCAGCGGTGGGCGGAAGCCGACGGCGTGCCGTTCTGCCGGATCCCCGGAGGGTATTCGCCCCGGGCGGCGCTCGGGTACTCTTTCATGCCGCTCCTGGCGATCGTCTCGCGGCTGGGCTTCGTGCGGGAGCGCCCGGATGACGTTGCGGAAGCGGTCTCCGTCTTGGCCGGGATGCGCGACGAGCTCTTCCCGGAACGGCCGACCGGCGGCAACCCGGCGAAGCAGTTGGCGGAGCGCCTCCACGGCAAACTCCCGTTCATCTACGGCGCGGCGCCGTGGAGCGGGGTGGCGGCTTACCGGTGGAAAGGGCAGATGAACGAGAACGCCAAGCACCTGGCCCACTCCAACGCTTTCCCGGAACTCAACCACAACGAGACGGTGGGCTGGGAGGCCCCGGAGAGCCTGACCGCCCAGGTCGAGGTGGTGCTGCTGCGCGACCGGGAGGATCATCCGAAGGTGCAGAAGCGGTTCGAAGTGACCAGCACGATCATGCGGCCGCACGTCAGCGGCATCACGGAAGTCTGGTCGCGCGGCAACTCCGTGCTCGCCCGCCTCTTCTCGCTCATCTACATGGGCGACTTCACCAGCTACTACCTGGCTTTGCTCGACGGGATCGATCCCACGCCGGTCAAGGTCATCGACTACCTCAAAGGGGAGCTGGCCAAGGTTTGAGCGCGTCCCGGTACGCCATCGGGCTCGATCTGGGCGGGACCAAGATCGCCGCCGGACTGATGGCTGCCGATGGAACGGTATTGGCCGAATGCTACCGGGCCACTCCCGTCGCGGCGGGAGTGGCTCCGGTCGTAGACGCGCTGGTGGAGGCGGCCCGCGAGGTGGTCGCCCAAGCAGGAGCGCCGCCGGAGGAGATCGCCGGCGTGGGCCTCGGTTGTCCGGGACCGATCGACCCGGAACAAGGGATGGTCGTCTTTGCCCCGAACCTCTTCTGGAAAGACGTTCCAGTGACCTCGCTCCTGACGGCCCGATTGCCCTGGCCGTGCCGGCTGGTGAACGACGCCGACGCGGCGGCCCTCGGCGAGGCGGTGTTCGGCGCAGGGCAGGGGGCGGAGTTTCTGCTCTATCTGACGGTCTCCACGGGGATCGGCGGGGGAATCATCCTGAGGCGAAGGATCTACTCCGGCGCTCACGGGATGGCGGGGGAGTTCGGGCACGTGGTGGTGGATCCAGGCGGGCCGGCCTGCCGGTGCGGGCGGAAGGGCTGCCTGGAGGCGCTCGCCTCCGGCCCCGCCACCGCCCGCCGGGCCAAGGAAGCGCTTGCCCGCGGGCGCACCTCGGTGCTCAGCGCATTAGCCGGCGGGGAGCCGGAACGGGTAACCGCCCGCCTGGTTGGCGAGGCCGCCGCCCAAGGGGACCAGCTGGCCCAGGAGGTGTTGGCGGAGACCGCCCGCTATCTTGGGCTGGGCGTGGTCAACCTCGTGAACATCTTCGATCCCGAGCAGGTGGTCATCGGCGGCGGGCTCGCCAACCTGGGAGAAGCGCTGCTGGGCCCCGTGCGTGAGGCCGTCCGGGAGTCGGCCTTGCCGCCCGCCGGCGAGCGGGTGCAGGTGGCCCGGGCCGCCCTGGGCCGGCTGTCCGGAGTGGTGGGCGCCGCCGCGTACGTCCTCACCTGTGCGGGGTAAATCCCGAAACTGCCTGTGCTCACAAAAGAAGGAAAAACGGCCCGCCCTGCGAACCAATCTCGATAGTGCGCCTACCCGTGACCACGCGAAAAGGCCGCTCAAGGAGGACTCTTCGTGACCCAACCGGCCCGTCAGCGGCGGGAGGCCGCCGATACCCTGTCCCTGCTCCACCAGCACCTTTCCGCACAGCTCCAGCGGTGTGAAGAACGCGCCCGGGAGGTGGTGTTGGGCGGGGATGAGTCAACGACTCAACTTCTCTCGCCCGCTCTTCGGCGCGGCGGGAAGAAGATCCGTCCGATTCTCGTCCTTCTGTCATCCGACGCCTTCCACGGGCCCACGGGTCCGGCGATCGAAGTGGCCACCGCCGCGGAGTTGATCCACATGGCGACTCTGCTGCACGATGACGTGGTGGACAACGCCGCCACTCGCCGGGGCAATCCGACCCTGCACAGCGTGTGGGGGAACCGCCTGGCCGTGCTCGGCGGCGACTATGTGCTCGCCCAGGCGCTCCAATTGCTGCTCGCCTCCGGCGACCTGCGGCTGGTCCGGGCCATGGCCAGCACCGTGGCGTTGATGGGCGAGGGCGAGATCATGCAGACCTTCCGCCTGTACGATACCGAGTCGGGGGAAGACGACTACTTCGCCTGCATCCGCCGGAAGACCGCCGTCCTGATGTCGTGCTGCTGCGAGATGGGCGGCCTGGTGGCCGGCGCTCCGGAGCCGGCCGTGCAGAGCCTGGCCGCGTACGGCATGGCGGTCGGGATGGCTTTTCAGGTGGTCGATGACCTGTTGGATTACGTGGGGGACCAGGCGACGGTCGGCAAGCCCGTGGCCAGCGACCTGCTGGAAGGGAACCTGACGCTCCCGGTGATCCACGCCATGAGGGGCCGCGACGGCGACTGGATCCGGGCGATGGTCGAGGAACGTTCGCTCACCCCTGAGCGGGTCGCGCAGGTGGCGGAGGCCGTGCGCCGCAACGGTTCGCTCGACTACGCCTACCGGGTGGCCGAAGGTTTCGTGCGGGAAGCGCTCGCCGCGGTGCAGCAGGTGCCTGCGTCGCCCACGACTGAGTGGCTGAAGTCGCTCGCAACGTACTTGCTCTCCCGCGACTACTAGTGGGAGGAATTGACAAGGGAAGGAAGAATTATCAAAGGCGCTCGACGCCCTTGTGAGCATGGAGGAGGGGAAACCAGTGACGACAAGGTGGTCTGTCTTGGCGATCCTTGTCATGTTCCTGGTCGTGACCGTCGGAGTGTCGGCTCCGGCGGCGTTCGCCGAGGAACAGGCGATGCTTTACGATCAGGTCCTGACCATCAAAGACCTGGGCGATGGCGAGGCTCTCCGGCGGCCGATGTCCGTCGTCGTCGACGGGCTCGGCCGGATCCTGGTCAACGATATCAACGACAAGATTTACGTTTTCGACCAGGCCGGCAAGCTCATCACGTCTTTCGGCAAGAAGGGCAAGAAGGACGGCCAGTTCCGCGACACCTACGGGGTGGCGGTCGATGCGCAGAACCGCATCTACGTCTCGGACACCGGTAACTACCGCATCCAGGTCTTCGACAAGGACGGCAACTTCCTGTCCAAGTTCGGGGCCAAGGGTGAGGGCGACGACCAGTTCATGCGCCCGGGGAGCATGGTGGTGAAGGGCGACAGGCTTTACGTAGCCGACACCGACCTGCACCGCGTCTCCGTCTGGAGCCTCGATGGCAAGCACCTGTTCAACTTCGGCCAAAAGGGCACGAAGGACGGGCAGTTCATGTACCCGCAGGGGATTGCCGCTGGTCCTGACGGCTCGATCTACGTGGTGGATGGGCTCAACTTCCGGGTCGAGGTTTTTGACGCCAACGGCAAGTACAGCGACAAGTTCGGCAAGCAGGGCGACACCGAAGGCACCTTTGCCCGGCCGAAGGGCATCGCCATCGACCAAGAGGAAAACGTGTACGTGGCCGACGGGCTTCTCAACCTGGTTCAGGTCGTCGACACGGTCGGCGAATACCTCGGCAAGATCGGCGGCGAGTCGGAGACGGCCATCTTCGCCCAGCCCTACGGCGTTTGGTTCGACGAGAAGACGGGCAAGGTTTACGTCGCCGACCGCGGCAACGACGAGATCAAGGTGTTCCTCCCCCGCAAGTAAGTCAAGCGTCCTCGGACAGGTCATAGAGGGACGAAAGGTTATTTGAGGAGGGTGAAAGGATGAAGAGAGTTCTCCTGTGGCTGGCAGTAGTGGTTCTCGCGCTCACTATCGTTGCCCCGGCGCTGGCGGCAGACGCCACGGTTCCGGCGGCGCCGACCCCGGCGGCCCCGGCCGCTGGCGGTGCTCAGGGTCACCCGGGCGGCTGCTCGAGCTGTCACGTGGCCCACGACTCCCAGGGCGCCCGGCTGTGGCCGTACGCTCCGAACGCCAAGACCGAAAAGGGTACCCCGCTCTCGTTGGGTTCTGCGCTCTGCTATAGCTGCCATGACGGCACGATCACCGCGGTGGGCGCCACCTTCTTCGACAAGGACGGCACCACCCACCCGATCGACGTGAAGCCCAGCCCACGCTGCTCGGTGCCCAAGGACTTCCCGCTCGATGACAAGGGCAACATCACCTGCGTCTCCTGCCATGACCCGCACAACAAGGGCGGCAAGGCGCTGAAGAACTACCTCCGGATGCCCGCGGATGACGGTACCCTCTGCACCGCGTGCCACGTTAACAACTGACGCGGAACGAGTTAGGAGGATTGGGATGAATCCGACACCAGTCAAGCGATGGCTGCTGTGTGCCGGGTTCATCCTTTTCCTGTTGTATCCGGCGGTCAGCCTGGCGGCGGGCGGCGCCCCCGGAGTGCGGCCGGAGGTGGAACGCGCCGCCGGGAAGTGCGCGCTGTGCCATACGCCGATGCTCTCCTACTGGCAGCGTCTCGCGCACGGCGGTACCCGGCGAGGCGACGCCGGACAAGCCGTAAACAGCAAGCCGTTGGCATGCACCGCCTGCCACCCCTCGGGGGTGCTGCGCGGCAAACCCGTCGCGGCGTCTGAGGCGCCCACGGTCTGCGGGCGTTGCCACCTCAAGGAGGCCGAGCCCGGCGGGATCGTCTTGAACGCATCCGACTGGAAAGCTTCCGGTCATGCGAAGAGCGGGACCTACTGCCTGCAGTGTCATTCGGTTCACCGCCCGGGCGACACTCCGCTGCTCAAGGAGAGCAGCGACTCGCTTTGCCTGAGTTGCCACGCCACCGGGCGCAAGTGCGCGAGCGCCGTGCCCGGCATCGAGACTTCAAAGAACTGCGTCTCCTGCCATGACCCCCACGGGGGCAAGCGGGGCGGGCTCTATTCCGCCAAAGCCGGCGGCGAGGCCTGGCAGCTCAAGAAGGCCGTGACGCACAAGCCGGTGGCGGAAGGCAAGTGCGGCGCCTGTCATGAGGTGCACAAGGTCTTTCCGAGCCAGGCCGCCTCTCTCGACGCGGAGGAGGACGAGGGCGGGCCGGTCGGTGGGGCTAGCGCCGTAGGCCCGAATCGGAGCCTGCTCGCCAAGCCGCCCGTGACGATCTGCTACGAATGCCACGGGGAGATGCGGGAACAGTTCCTCAAGTCACGGCACGTTCTGGCCGGGCAGAGAGCCAAACTGCCGGTGGAGAACCCGTGCGCCGCGTGCCATCTGCCGCACGGCTCCGATTACGCCCACCTCACCATCTACGAGGGCAGTCGTCTTTGCCTGACCTGCCACCCCGACAAGACGCCGCACCATTTCCTGACGTCTGCCAGGGTCAGCCAGAGCAAGATCGAGTGCCTGGAATGCCACAACCCGCACGGGACCCCGTACCCCTCCCTCCTGGTGCTTGACCGCACCCAAATCTGTGCGAGATGCCATAAAAAGTGAGATAGCAGCAGGTACTCGGAAATGAGACTAGAAATATCCATCGTTCCCGCCAGGACCGGTCACGCGGTGTACACAGACAGCAGAGAGAAAGAATAAGTCCGGTGCCGGAGTGGGAGAGAGACGTAGGGAGGTTTGGCAATTGAAGATCAAGCTGCAGTGGCCCTTCATCATCGCTGTGCTGGTCGTCCTAGTGATCGCCGGCTTGGGTAGCCTCTGGTACACTGAACAGAGCAGTTTTTGCGGAAGCTGCCACGAAATGAAGCCCTACTACAACACTTGGAAGGTGTCGAGTCACGGTCCTGCCAAGGTGAAGACCGCGTCGCATCCCGACGGAGTGGGTTGCCACGCCTGCCATTCGTGGCCTGGCGTCGGCGGTTTTGTGAAGACCAAGTGGGTGGGCATGGTTGAGGTGTACAAGCACGTCACCGGCGACTACACGACGCCGATCCAGGGCGAGCCGGTCGAGGCGCGCTGCAAGGAGTGCCACGACACCAGCAAGATCAACGAGACCAAGACCCACAAGATCCCGCACAAGAAGCACGAAGAGATGGGCAAGAAGTGCATGGACTGCCATGCCGGAATGGTGCACGGGCATAACGGCGAGGGCGAGGTTCGCCCGAGCCACGAGACCTGCAACCAGTGCCACGACACCAACGACCAGAACGCCTGCACGACTTGCCATAAGTGGTAGAACTGGTCGGATGCGGGATGCTGCGGGTCGCCGGTGTTTTCGCCCCGGCAGCCCGCTCCCTTTTTTTTAGACAGGAAATCGGGACAAGCGCATGGAAGATTCGAGGGTGCGGGGTGACCGAGAGTGACGGCTTTGGTGGGCCTGGGGTTGAACCACAAGACGGCGCCGGTGGAGGTCAGGGAGCGGCTCTCTCTCGCCGGGGAACGCTGTTCCGCCGCGCTGCAGGAACTGATCGGCCGCCCCGTGCTCGACGAAGTGGTCGTCCTCTCCACCTGCAACCGGACGGAGGTCTACGCGGCTTGCCAGTCCGCACGTTCCGGCCTCCAGACGCTGATGGAGTTCCTGAAGGCCCGCCTGGGGGAGATGGACCACCCGCTCGAGCCTTACCTGTACCGCCACGAGGACCTCGACTTGGTCCAGCACCTCTTTCGGGTGGTCTCGGGGCTTGACTCGATGATCCTCGGGGAGGCGCAGATTCTCGGGCAGGTCAAGGACGCGTTGCACTCGGCGCTCAACGCCAATACCGCCGGGGTCTACCTGGGCAAGCTTTTCCGGCAGGCGGTGGAGGTCGGCAAGCGGGTCCGGACCGAGACCGACATCGGGCAGAGCGCCGTCTCGATCAGTTATGCGGCCGTCGAGTTGGCTCGCAAGATCTTCGGCGAACTGGCGGGCAAGTCGGTCCTGATCATCGGGGCCGGGGAGACCGGTGAACTCACGGCGCGCACGCTGGTGGCCCACGGCGCCACGGCGATCCTGGTCGCCAACCGCACCCACGCCAGGGCGGTCGAACTGGCGTCGCGCATAGGCGGGCAGGCGTTCTTGTTCGAGCAGTTGCCCGAGTGCCTCGCCCAGACCGACATCGTGATCAGTTCCACGGGTGCGCCGCATGCGGTGGTGGAACTGGACATGGTGCGGGCGGCCATGCACCGCAGGCGGCAGCGGCCGCTCTTTCTCATCGACATCGCCGTCCCGCGCGACATCGACCCTCGGGTCAACGGGTTGGAGAATGTCTACCTCTACGACATCGACGACCTCCAGATGGTGGTCGAGCGCAACCTGGCCAAGCGCGAACTCGAAGTGGAGCGGGTCGAACGGATCATCGTCGAGGAGACGGAGAGTTTTTCGCAGTGGTGGGCGGCGCGGCAGGTCGTCCCGGTCATCCGGGCGCTCAAGGCGTACGGCGACGAGATTCGCGACGCGGAACTGAAGCGCCTCTTCCGCCGGCTTTCGCACCTGAGCAACCGGGACCGGGAGATGATCAGGGCCGCGGCGGGCGTGATCGTGAATCGCCTGCTGCACCATCCGGTGGTCTTCTTGAAGTCGGCGGCCGCCGACGAGGAAGGGGCCCGGCCCGTGCACCTGGATCTGCTGCGCAACCTGTTCGGGCTTGGGGCCGGCGAAAGCGGCCCGCCGGCGCCTGGCGGGAGGAGGTGAGGCGGTGCTGATCTGGGCCGAGCTTTCCTACCGGGGTGCGGCGATTCTGCTGGCGGTGGCCTTTCTGGTCAACCTGGGGACGCTGTTCGCCCGGCGGAGGGCTCATTCGGTGCTCGGGATGATCGGTTCCCGGGGCGGCTGGGCACTGCTCACCGCGAGCCTGGTGCTCCGGACGTTGGCTGCGCACCGTTTCCCCGTGCAGAACCAGTTCGAGGCGACGAGCCTCTTCCTGTGGGCGTGCCTCACGGCCTTCGTCTACCTGGAGTGGCGCCTGAAGTGGTCGGCCATGAACGTGGCCTTCCTCTTCCTGGGGGTTGGAGCCCTGGTCTACAGCCTATGGCTGCCGCGCACCCTGACGCCGGAACTGCCGGCGCTGCGGCATGGGTGGTTGCCGGTCCACGTGACGCTCAACTTCGCCGCCTATGCGGCGCTCACGCTCGCCTTCGTGCTGGGCCTGCTCTATCTGGGCCAGCAGCGGCAACTGAAGCGCAAGCGGATCAGCTTCCTGTACTACCTCCTGCCGCCGCTCGACCGGCTGGAGGAGATGGTGGACCGGCTGGTGCGGTGGGGCTTCCCCTTGCTTACGCTGGGGATCATGGCGGGGGCGATCAACGCCCAGTTGGTCTGGGGCGCGTACTGGGATTGGCGCAACCCGAAGATGATCTGGTCACTGATCTTGTGGGCGCTTTACGGGCTGTATTTCTACTTGCGGGCGGTCCTGGGTTGGCGGGGGCGCCGGACGGTGCTTTGGGTCGTGATCAGTTTCCTGGCGGTCGTGGTCAACTACGGTATAAGCCTGGCGGTGCATAATCCGCATTCCTTCGCGCAGCAGTTCATCAAGTAGGGGGACAAGCATGAGCCGCTACTACCCTGTGATGCTGGATTTGGCCGGGGCCGATTGCCTGGTGGTCGGCGGCGGCCGGGTAGCGGAGCGCAAGGTTGAGGGGTTGCTCGCAGCGGGTGCTCGGGTTACGGTTGTCGCGCCGCGGGTGACCGATGAGCTCGCCGCGCTGGCGCAGGCCGGGCGCATCCAGCACGCCCGCCGGCCCTATGCCGCCGGCGAGGTCGCCGGTTTCCGGCTGGTGATCTGCGCCACCGACGACGCCCGGCTCAACGCCGAGGTCGCCGCAGAGGCGAGGCGCAAGGGACTGCTGGTCAACGTGGTGGATTGTGCGCCGGAGTCGAATTTCATCGTCCCCGCGGTGCTGCGCCGCGGCGATCTGGTCATCTCAGTCTCCACGGGCGGGGCCAGCCCGGCCCAGGCCCGCCGGATCAGGGAGCGGATGGAGCAGGAGTTCGGCCCGGAATGGGGTCCCTACCTGGGGCTTCTGGAGGAGTTGCGCCCCCACGTAATCGCCCGCTGGCCCGCCGGATTGCCCCGGGAGGCGGTCTTCCAGCGGCTTAGCGCCGCCCGGATCCGGGAACTCCTCACCAAGGGCGAGCGCGAGGCGGTCTTGCAGGAAATCGGCAACTGCCTCGGCGAGCACGCGGAAGAACTGCGGGCCGTCTGCGAGGCCGCCGTGGCCCGGGCGCTGGCCGCCTTGGCCGGCGGGAAGGGGGACTGACGCTACGTTGAACGAGCAAGCGGTCCAAGTCAAGGTGGGAACCCGGGAGAGCCGGCTGGCGATGTGGCAGACGGAGTGGGTCGCGACCCAGCTCGCCGCGCTCCATCCCGGGAAGCGGTTCGAGTACCGCCGGATCAAGACCCAGGGGGACAAAATCCTCGACTCCCCGCTGGCCAAGATCGGCGACCGGGGCCTGTTCGTGAAAGAGATCGAAGAGGCCCTGCTGTCGCACGAGATCGACTTGGCGGTCCATTCGATGAAGGATGTCCCGACGGAGCTTCCGGCGCCCCTGGGCATCGTCGCCGTCAGCCGGCGGGAAGACCCGCGGGACTGCTTGCTGTCCCGGAAGCATGCGAGTTTCGCCGCCTTGCCGCACGGCGCAAAGCTGGGCACCAGCAGCCTGCGGCGGGTGGCGCAGCTGAAGGCGATCCGGCCCGACCTGGAGTGCGTGCCAATCCGGGGCAACCTCGACACCCGGGTCGGCAAACTCGACTCGCTCGCGCTCGATGGCATTGTCCTGGCGGCGGCCGGCCTGAACCGGCTGGGCGGCTGGGCGGAACTCGTGGTCGAGCGGCTTTCGCCCGACCTCTGCCTCCCGGCGGTAGGACAAGGGGCGCTGGGCATCGAAGCCCGTAGGGACGATGACGAGGTGGCCTCGCTCGTGGCGCCGCTGCACGATCCGGTCACGGCGGCCTGCGTGACGGCGGAAAGGGCCCTGCTCCGCGCCCTCGAAGGCGGCTGCCAGGTGCCGATCGGCGCCTTGGCCGTGGAGGAAGGCGGGCAGTTGTGGCTGCGGGGCGTGGTGGCTGATCTCGCCGGGGAGCGGGTGATCCGGGGCGAGCGGCGCGGCGCGCCGGCGCAAGCGGACGAACTCGGCCGCGACCTGGGAGAAGAGTTGCTCAGGCGCGGTGGACAGGCCATCCTGGCGGCCATCCGCGGCTGGTGAGGGCAGGACTTCCGGGCAGAAGGGGGATTGGATGTTGGGAAAGGACGCGGCCGTCGCGAAGGGGAAGGGCAAGGTCTACCTCATCGGGGCCGGGCCTGGTGATCCGGGGCTTTTGACCCTGAAGGGCCGGGCTTGCCTGGAGGCCGCCGAGGTAGTGGTCTATGACCGGCTGGCCGGGGAGCGGATCCTGGACTGGGTCGCGCCCGGCGCCGAACTGATCTACGTGGGTAAGGAGTCGAGCCATCACGCCATGACGCAGGACCAGATCAACGCCGTGCTGGCCGAGAAGGCCGCCGCGGGCAAGATCGTGGCCCGGCTCAAGGGCGGTGACCCGTACGTGTTCGGCCGGGGCGGCGAGGAAGGGGAGTACCTGCGGGAGCGGGGGCTCGCCTTCGAGGTCGTGCCGGGCGTCAGTTCGTCCATCGCCGCACCGGCGTACGCTGGGATTCCGGTGACCCACCGGGGCGTGGCCTCCTCGTTTTCGGTGATCACCGGGCACGAGGACCCGCAGAAGGCCGTCTCGGCCCTGAAGTGGGACAAGCTGGCGACTGCCACCGATACTCTGGTCTTCCTGATGGGCATGGAGAACCTGCCCGGCATCGTGGAGCGCCTGAAGGAGAACGGCCGGCCGGCCTCGACTCCCGTGGCGCTGGTCCGGTGGGGCACCACGCTGCGGCAGGAGACGCTCACCGGAACCCTCGGCGACATCGTGGCGCGGGCGGAGGCGCAGGCTTTCGGCTCGCCGGCCGTGATCGTGGTCGGCGAAGTGGTGAACCTCCGGCCCGTGCTGAACTGGTTTGAAAACCAACCGCTGTTCGGGCGGCGGGTCGTGGTTACCCGGGCGCGCGCCCAGGCGAGCCGGCTCAGCGAAGCGCTGGCCGGGCTGGGCGCCGAGCCGCTTGAGTTCCCGGCGATCCGCGTCGCGCCGCCGCGGGACGAGGCGCCGCTGGCGCAGGCCGCCGCTGAAGCCGGCACCTACCAGTGGGCCGTCTTCACCAGCGCCAATGGCGTCGAGGCGTTCTTCGCGGCGCTCGGCAAGCTGGGCAAGGACGCCCGGGCGTTCGGGGGCGTCCGGGTGGCGGCCATCGGGAGCGAGACCGCGGCGGCGCTCCTGCGCCACGGTCTGATCGCCGATGCGGTGCCCGACGAGTTTCGGGCGGAAGGTTTGTTGGAAGCGCTCCCTGAAGATCTGGGGGGCCAGCGGATCCTGCTGGCCAGGGCTGCCGAGGCGCGAGAAGTGCTCCCGCAAGAACTCCGGCGCCGGGGGGCGGTCGTCGATGAGGTGGCCGCCTATCAGACGGTCGCCGGGGAGGGCGGCGCGCGAGCGCACGAGCTGGTCGCGGCGCTCACGGCCGGCGAGGTGGACGCGGTGACCTTCACCTCCTCCTCGACGGTGCGTTTCTTCCTGGCCCAGTTGGGCGAGGCGGCGGCGCCCGGCGCCCCGGAGGCCGACCGGTTGGCCGCGGCCCGGCGGCTGCTCGAAGGGGTCGCCCTGGCCTCCATCGGCCCAATCACGACCGAGACCGCCCGCCAGCTAGGACTCAGCATCGACGTCGAGGCGGCCGAGTACACCATCCCCGGCCTGGTGGCCGCCCTGGTGGAACATTTCCGGGTTCAAGATTAGCGCAAAGGTGGAGTGACGAGATGATCGGGTGCACCAAGCTCCTGTGCGGGACCGCGACGGTCTCGGAGGCCCTGAACTACGGCCGCGATACCCGCAAACTGCCCCCTCACCTGCTTCAGTTCTCCGCAGAGAACCGCCCGCTGGTGGTCTGGAACACGACCAACCGGTGCAACCTCAAGTGCAAGCACTGCTACATCGGCGCCGAAGACCGGGCGTACGAGGGCGAACTGACCAACGCCGAAGCGCGGGCGTTCATCGACGACCTGGGCGAGATGCAGATCCCGGTGCTCCTTTTCTCCGGCGGGGAGCCGCTGGTGCGGCCCGACCTTTATGAACTGGGCGCCTACGCCGCGGAGAAGGGACTCCGCCCGGTCATCTCGACCAACGGGACGCTCATCACGCCGGAGGCGGCCCGCAAGATCAAAGAGGCCGGCTTCCAGTACGTCGGCGTCTCGATCGACGGCAGCCGCGAGACGCACGACCAGTTCCGGGTCCTCCCGGGCGCCTTCGACAAGGCGGTCCAGGGCATCCGCAATTCGCTGGCGGCTGGCAACAAGACCGGCATCCGGTTCACGGTCAACCGGTACAACTACCAGGACCTCGAGGCCGTGCTGAAGCTGGTCGAGGAGGAGAAGATCCCTCGTTTCTGCATGTACCACCTGGTCTACGCCGGCCGCGGCAAGGAGATGGTCGAGTTCGACACCTCCGCGGAGGAGAAACGCGCCACCATCGAACTGCTGATCCGCAAGACGCTCGAGTTCAAGGACCGGGGCGTCGAGACCGAGATCCTGACCACCGACAACCACGCCGACGGCGTGTACCTCCTGAACTACGTCAAGGAGCACTTCCCGGAGCGGGCCGAAGAGGTCTGGGGCCTGCTGCAGATGCACGGCGGCTGCTCGGCCGGGACCAAGATGTCCAACGTCGACCCGCGCGGCAACGTCCACGCCTGCCAGTTCTGGGGCCACCGCACCCTGGGCAACGTCCGGGAGCGGAAGTTCAGCGAGATCTGGACCGACAGCCAGAACGAGTTCCAGGTCATGCTCCGGAACAAGGGCGCACACGTCCACGGGCGCTGCGCCGACTGCAAGTACAGCCAGGTCTGCGGCGGCTGCCGCATCCGGGCCGAGGTCGTGCACGGCGACACCTGGGGTGAAGACCCGGCCTGCTACCTGTCGGACGAAGAGATCGGCCGCCTGCCGAAGGCCGCCGGCCAAGACTGAGCCCGCACGGGCGTCACGGGGGGGTAGAGACCATGGACTTTCCGGTGGTGCGCGGGCGGCGGCTGCGGCAGTCGGCCACCCTGCGCCGGATGGTGGCGGAGACCCAACTGGAGGCCGGCGACTTCATCTACCCGTTGTTCGTCCGGTCGGGGCGCGGCGTCAAGAGGGAAGTGGCCTCGATGCCGGGCGTGTACCAGCTTAGCCCCGACCTGGCGGTCGAAGAGGCGGCCAGAGCCTACGCCGCCGGGGTTCCGTCGGTGATCCTGTTCGGGATTCCCGACTACAAGGACGACGTGGGCTCCTCGGGCTGGCAGCCCGACGGTCCGGTCCAGCAGGCCATCGCCGGGATGAAAAGCGCCGTCCCCGGCCTGGTGGTGCTGACCGACGTCTGCCTGTGCGATTACAGCGACCACGGGCACTGCGGCGTGGTCGAGCACGGGAAGGTGCTGAACGACCCGTCGCTCCCGCTGCTCTCGAACATCGCGCTCTCGCACGCCAAGGCGGGGGCCGACGGGGTGGCGCCCTCCGACATGATGGACGGGCGGGTGCAGGCCATCCGCCAGACCCTCGACCGGGAAGGTTACACCGACACGCTGCTCGTGGCCTATTCGGCCAAGTATGCGTCGGCCATGTACGGCCCGTTCCGCGACGCTGCCGAGTCGGCGCCGAGCTTCGGCGACCGCAAGACCTATCAGATGGACCCGGCCAACGCCCGCGAGGCGCTGCGCGAAGTGGAGCAGGACCTGGCGGAGGGCGCCGACATGGTGATGGTCAAGCCGGCCCTGGCGTACCTGGACGTGATCCGTCAGGTCAAAGACAACTTCCTGGCGCCGGTCGTGGCGTACAACGTCAGCGGCGAGTACTCCATGGTCAAGGCGGCCGCCCGGAACGGCTGGCTCGACGAGCGCCGGACGGCGCTGGAGATTCTCACCGGCATCAAGCGGGCCGGGGCAGATTTGATCATCACCTACCACGCCGTCGACGCGGCGAATTGGCTGCGCGAGGGCTGAGCTGGCCCGCGGAGCACGCAAAAGGGGGAAGCCGCGATGAACATCATCTCCTGGAACACCACCCGGGCCTGCAACCTCAAGTGCAAGCACTGCTACCGGGACGCCGGCCAGGCCGATGCGGGTGAACTGAACACCGAGGAAGGCAAGAAGCTCTTGGGCGAGATCGCCCGGGCCGGCTTCAAGATCATGGTGCTTTCCGGCGGCGAGCCGCTGCTTCGGCCCGACATCTTCGACTTCGTGGCGACCGCCAAGGAGCTGGGGATGAGGCCGGTCTTCGGCACGAACGGCACGCTCATCACCCCGGAGATCGCTCGGGAGCTGAAGAAGGCCGGCGCGGTGCGGCTCGGCATCTCGCTGCACTCGCCCGACCCCGAGTTCCACGACGAGTTCCACCAGGTGGCCGGATCCTGGCAGGGGGCGGTCGACGGGGTCCGCTACGCCCTGGAGGCCGGCCTGGAGGTGCAGCTGCACACCACCGTCACCGAGCCCAACTACGAGCGGGTCGAGGAGATCACCGACCTTGCGGTGAAGCTCGGCTGCCAGGCGCACCACGTCTTCTTCCTGGTGCCGACCGGCCGGGGCAAGGACCTGGAGAGCGAGATGCTGAACGCGGTCCACTATGAGAAGCTCCTCCACCGGATCCTCGACAAGCAGAAAACGGTGAACATCGAACTCAAGCCGACCTGCGCGCCGCAGTTCATGCGGATCGCCCGCATGAAGAACATCCCGATGCGCTTCACCCGCGGCTGCCTCGCCGGCACCAACTATTGCGTCATCATCCCCAACGGCGACGTCAATCCCTGCCCGTACCTGTACCTGAAGGTGGGCAACGTGCGGGAGACGCCGTTCGACCAGATGTGGGCGGAGAACCCGGTCTTCCGCCAGCTCCGCACGATGGAGTTCGGCGGGCGGTGCGGGATCTGCGACCACAAGGACGTCTGCGGCGGCTGCCGGGCCCGGGCCTACTACGCCACCGGGGGCGACTTCATGGCGGAAGACCCGTGGTGCCTCTATCGCAAGGGCGACAGCAGCGCCCAGCTTCCCTTCACGGGCTGCCAGTCGCGCGGGGAGGCGTGCGGTTGATGGCCGCCCGGCCTGACCTGTCTGGTCTCACACTGCCGGACGACCCCACCGGGGCCGCCCGGCTCCTTCTCTCTGCGCTGCAGAGCCGCTTCCCCCTGGTCGCGGAGCCGTATGCCGCCCTCGGGCGGGAGGTGGGGTGGCCCGAGGCGCAGGTGCGGGAGCAGATCGGCGCGTGGCAGAGCAGCGGGCTCGTCCGCCGGCTGGGCGCCGTCTTCGACTCCCGGCGGCTCGGCTACCAGTCGGCCCTGCTCGCTGCGAAGGTGGCGCCGTCCGACGTGGCCGGGATCGCTCTGGCCTTGAGCGCCCACCCGGGCATCACGCACAACTACCTCCGGGACGACGCCGGCACCGGGTACAACCTCTGGTTCACCTTCACCGCGGAGCCCGGGACCGATCTCCGCCGGGCCATCGGCGAGCTGGCCGAAGCGGTCCCGCTGCCCGGCCTGCTCATCCTCTCGGCGACCCGCCTGTTCAAGATCCGAGTTGAGTTCCAGCTAGGCGGCGAGGCTCCGGCCGCTCCTGCCCCGACCGCTGCGGCGGCGCCGGGGGCGGAGGGAGAACCGGGAGGGGCGGACCTCACCGAGGCGGACTGGCGCATCGTCAGGGCCTTCACGCCCGACCTTCCGCTGGCGCCCCGCCCGTTCGCCGTACGGGGCGCGGAGGCCGGGTTCTCCGAACAGGAGACGCTTGACCTGGTTCAAAGACTCCGGGAGCGCGGGATCATCCGCCGGTTCGGGGCCACGCTCAAGCACTACGCGGTGGGCTATCCCGCCAACGCCATGACCGTCTGGCGGGTGGCGCCGGAAGACGAAGAGCGGGTGGGCATGATCCTCGCAGGTTCGCCGCTGATCACGCACTGCTACGCCCGGAACACCGCCCCTGGCTGGCCGTACAACCTGTTCGGGATGATGCACGCTCCGACGGAGGAAGCCTGCCGGGAGGAGGCGGCCCGCCTGGCCGCCGCCGCCGAGGTCTCTTCCGCCGACTACCGCCTGCTGTACACCCGTCAGGAGCTTAAGAAAGAACGCCTGTGGTACGGAGGGGACCGAGCATGAACGAGAGTTGGCGCATTCCCGTCTCCGAACGACTCTTCGGCGAGGCGCGGGAGGTGATCCCCGGCGGGGTCAACAGCCCGGTCCGGGCGTTCCGGGCCGTCGGCGGGCAGCCGGTCTTCATCGACCGGGCGAAAGGAGCGTATCTCTGGGACGTCGACGGCAACCGGTACGTCGACTACGTGGGTTCCTGGGGGCCGATGATCCTGGGACATGCCCACCCGGCAGTCACGGCCGCGCTGCACGAGGCGGTGGACGGAGGAACCTCTTTCGGCGCCCCGACCGAACGGGAGGTGCGCCTGGCCGAACTGGTCCGCGAGACGTTCCCCTCTATGGAGCTGGTCCGCATGGTGAACTCCGGGACCGAGGCGACCATGAGCGCCCTCCGCGTGGCCCGGGCCTTCACCCGGCGGAACAAGATCATCAAGTTCGCGGGCTGCTACCATGGACACGCGGATTCGCTGCTCATCCGGGCCGGCTCGGGCGCGCTGACCATGGGGGTGCCCGACAGCCCGGGCGTCACGCCCGGGGCAGCTGCCGACACCATCGTCTTGCCGTTCAATGACCTGGGCGCGGTTGAGCATGCCCTGTCGCAGGCTGGCGCCGAGGTGGCGGCGACCATCGTGGAGCCGGTGGTCGGCAACATGGGCTGCGTTCCGCCCGAGCCGGGCTTCCTGGAGGGACTCCGGTCCCTGACCGAGCGCCACGGCGTGGTGCTGATCTTCGACGAAGTGATGACCGGTTTCCGGGTGGCGCACGGCGGCGCACAGGCCCTCTTCGGGATCAAGCCGGATCTGACCTGCCTGGGCAAGATCATCGGCGGCGGGTTGCCGGTCGGCGCATACGGCGGTCGCCGCGACATCATGTCGCTGGTGAGCCCTGCCGGTCCCGTCTACCAGGCTGGCACGCTCTCCGGCAACCCCCTGGCGATGGCCGCCGGGCTCAGCACCCTGCAGCTCTTGAAGAACGATCCGCCGTACGAGCGCCTCGAACGGCTGGCCGGACGGCTCTGCGCCGGCCTCGCCCAAGCGGCGGCCGCCGCCGGGGTTCCCGTGCGGGTCAACCGGGTGGGCTCCATGTTCACCTTCTTCTTCACCAGCCAGCCGGTGACCGACTTGGACTCGGCCACCGCCAGCGACACCCGCGCCTTCGGGCACTTCTTCCGGGGGATGCTGCGCCGGGGCGTGTACCTCCCGCCCTCGCAGTTCGAGGCGGCGTTCCTGTCGGCCGCGCACACGGAAGAGGATCTGGACTTCACCCTGGCCGCCGCCCGCGAGGCGCTGGCCGAGGTGGCCGCGCTTCCGCCGGCCTAGAGGGCGCTCCCTCCCCGTTGTCTGGTTCGCACCAGGACTCTCCTTGGCCAAGCCGGCGCTCGGGCTTTAGTCGACTCGCTCGGAGGCCGGGCAACTGTCCCTCCTTGGACAGATGCCCGGCTTCCGTCCGTCCTGGACGGAAGCCGAGAGTCTCCTTTCGCCCTCGTTGCTGAGCCAGACCGGCGGGCCCGCCCTTGCTTACCCCCGGCGGTCGAAGGTCTGGCAGTTGGTGTCCTGGCACTCGTCGGCGCCGCGCCCGGAGACTTCGATGGCCTCCGCCCCGCAGAGGTTGCCGTGGTCCCAGTACTTGCAGCTGTCGACGACACAGGTGACGGTCGGGGTCACCTCGTTGCCCGGGCTCAGAATCTCCGAGACCAGGCCGCTCCAGTTCACGTTATCCATCGAACCCAGATAGCTCGTGATGCCGTTCTTCTTGTAGAAGGTCTTGCATTCGGTCTGCGCGGCCTCTTCCGACATGCGCCCTTCTTCTTCGTTGAGGATATCGATGTTCGAGGCGCTGCATAGGTTGCCGTTCACCCAGTGCGTGCAGGTGTCGGCCTCGCATTTCACCATCGGGCCACCCACGGCCGGTTTCCTCCTTTCCCTAGAGGCTGCGTCCGAAGCTAGTCTGTCCCCGCCCCTGGCGGCCATGAAAGGGAAGAGGCCGTGCTGCTGGCGGTTTGACGCGCATATGGGGGCCGTCTTATAATTAACCTATATCTGGCTGCTCGGCCAAAGCTGCAGCCAGAGGGCTTGAATGAGCGAACTGCGAAGGGTGAACGTCTGCTTTCCAGGAAGTCTTTTGCTGCAGGTGGACAGTGCGGTCCGCCGCGACCGTCTGAGCCGCAGCGCCTGGATCCGGGAGGCGGTCCGCCGCTACCTGCACGAGAAGAGCCGGCGGCGCCGGATCGCCCAGATGGAGCGTGGCTATCCCGCCATGGGGGAGGAGAATCTCCGGCTGGCAGAGGTCGGGCCAGAGGAAGCCGAAGAGTGGGCCCGGTACGAAGCCTTCCTCGAGGGGGAGCCCCGTGAAGGTCTGTAGAGGCGAGATCTACTTCGCCGACTTGAACCCGGTGACCGGGTCGGAGCAAGGGGGGCTCCGTCCGGTGTTGGTGTTGCAGAACGATGTGGGGAACAAGCACAGTCCGACGACGATCGTCGCCGCCATCACCTCCCGCATCCACAAGGCCAGGCTGCCGACGCACGTCCGCCTGCCCAAAGGGGAACTCGACCGCGACTCGGTCATCCTGCTGGAGCAACTGCGGACCATCGACAAGGCCCGGCTGCGCCAGCGAGTGACCCGGCTCGACCGGCTGCGGATGGAGGAGGTCGATGAGGCGCTCGAGATAAGTTTGGGGCTGGCGGTATTCTAGCGCCCCCGGGGGCTGCGGGGGCGCCGGCGCGCAAGGGGGAGGAAGATGCGCTACCGGATCGTGGTGAATCCGGCGGCGGGGCGCGGTCTGGCCGCCCGCCGGTGGCCGGAGGTCGCGGCCGAGCTGGCCAGGCTCGGGGTCGAGTTTGAGGCGCATTTCACCACCGGGCCGGGGGATGCCACGCAGGTTGCCCAGCGCGCCGCCGCGGAAGGGTTTTCGGCGGTCGTCTCGGCCGGGGGCGACGGCACCCTGACGGAGGTGGTGAACGGCCTAGCCGGCACCGGGCTGCCGCTGGGCGTGCTGCCCCTCGGTTCGGGCAACGATTTCGCCCGTACCGCCGGGCTCGGCCTCGACCCGGTGCTGGCGGCGCGGGCGCTCGCCCATCCGGCGCGGTGGCCGATCGACCTCGGCCGCGCCGAAGGCCGCTGGTTCATCAACGTGGCCTCGGCGGGGCTCGACGCGGAGATCGCCCGGACGATGGCCGAGGACTTGCGCTTCCTGCGGGGGACGGCCGCCTACGTCTGCGCCACGCTGAAGTGCCTCGCCCGGCTGAAGCCGGCGCCGGTCGTGCTCGAACTGGACGGCGTGGCTCACGCTCTGGACGCGGTGCTCGTGGCGGTGGCCAACGGGCGGTTCTACGGCGGCGGGATGATGATCACGCCGGAGGCGCGGCTGGACGACGGGTTCTTCGACGTCTGCGTGCTGGGAGCACTCGGGCGCCTTGAGTTCCTGGAGGCCTTCCCGCGGGTCTTCCGGGGGAGCCACGTGACGCACCCGAAGATCTCGCTGTACCGGGCGCGCAGCGTGCGGCTCCGCCCGGCGGGGCCGGAGCCCTTTCTGGCGCAGGCCGACGGCGAATTGATCGGCCGTTTGCCGCAGGAGTTCGTGGTCGAGCCGGCAGCGCTGACGCTGCTGGGCGGGGGTGGGTGAGCCGGTGTTCGAGCTTTTGACCGCGGCCGCGCCGGAGACGGAGCGGCTCGGGGAGCGGTTGGCCGAGCTGCTGCAGCCCGGCGATGCGGTGCTTTTGAGCGGCGATCTCGGCGCCGGGAAGACCACCTTCACCCGTGGCTTGGCCCGGGGGCTCGGGGCCGCGCAGCCGGTGACCAGCCCGACCTTCACCTTGATGCACGAGTACGACGGGCGGTTGCCCGTCTACCATTTCGATCTCTACCGCCTGGAACGCGGCAGCGACCTGGCCGAGTTGGGGCTGGCCGAGTTTCTCTACGGGCAGGGCGTGGCGGTGGTCGAATGGCCGGACCTCCTCGGCGAGTGGCGTCCGGATGACTGCCTGTCCCTTGAGTTCCGGCTCGATCCGGCGGGGCGCCGGGTGGTGGTCGAAGGCCGCGGAACCCGCGGCCGGGCGCTGGAAGAGGCGTTGGCGGCCCGGGGCGCGGGCGCAGAGGGAGGGGCGGGCGGATGCTGATGCTGGCGCTGGACAGCTCGACGCGGGTCGGCAGCGTCGCCCTGGTCGCCGGCGGAGTGCTGGCGGCGGAGTACACCCTGTCGGTCCAGCGCACCCACGCCGAGCGGCTATTGCCCGCCATCGCCCAGGTGCTGAAGGACGCCGGCCGGACTCCGGCGGACCTCGACGCGGTGGCGGTGACCCGAGGGCCCGGGTCGTTTACCGGAATTCGCATCGCGCTTGCAACGGCCAAAGGACTGGCCTACGCCCTGCAGCGCCCGTTGGTCGGCGTGAGCACCCTCTCCGCCCTGGCCTACGGGGTGGCCGGCCTCGGCGACTTCGCCTGTCCGCTGATCGACGCCCGGCGCGGAGAGGCATATGCGGCTCTTTATCGAACGTTATCCACGGGAAAGGCCGAACGGGTCACCGACTATCTCGCCCTGCCGGTGCGCGACCTCTTGGACCGCCTGAACGGCCTTGAAGGGCGAATCGTGTTCACCGGCGACGGCGCCGCGCTCCACGCCGAGCTGATCCGGAACGTGCTTGGGGAGCGGGCCGTTTTTCCGGCGGAGGCGGTGGCCGCGCTCCGGGGAGCCTGGGTGGCGGCGCTCGGGGCGGCCCGGCTGGCGCGAGGCGAGCGGGATGCGCCTGCCGCCCTCATCCCGCTCTACGTGCGGCCGGCGGAGGCCGAGGTCAAGTGGGCTGCGCAACACGGAAAGGGAGGCGAGCCTCCATGGTGCTGATCGAGCCGATGCAGGTGGGGGACTTGGAAGATGTCTTGAGGATCGAGGAGGCCTCCTTCCCGACGCCCTGGTCGCGGTTCGCCTTCCTGTCGGAGCTGCTCGAGAATGAACGGGCGGTGTATCTGGTGGCTCGCGAGGACGGCCGGGTGGTGGGATACGTGGGCATGTGGCGGATCCTCAACGAAGGCCACATCACCAACCTGGCGGTCCACCCAGACCAGCGCCGGAGAGGCATCGGCCGCCGCCTGCTGCAGGCGCTGGTCAATATCTCCCGCACCCGGGGGATTGACCGCCTGACGCTGGAAGTCCGGGTCTCCAACACCCCGGCGCAGACGCTGTACGAATCGTTCGGTTTCCGGAGCGCCGGGGTGCGGCCCGGTTACTACCAGGACAACGACGAAGACGCCCTCATCATGTGGCATGACATCTCCGCCGGAAAGGCGGGGGCGTGAGGTGCCCTCCCGCGACTTCCCCGAAGACGGGCTGGTGCTGGGGGTTGAGACGAGCTGTGACGAGGCGGCCGCCGCGGTCGTCGCCGGCGGGCGCAGCCTGCTCAGCAACGTCATCGCCTCGCAGATCGCCACGCACCGGCGGTTCGGCGGCGTGGTGCCGGAGGTGGCCTCGCGCAAGCACCTCGAGACCATCGTGGACGTGGTCGACTCCGCCCTGGCGCAGGCCGGGGTTACCTTGGACGAGCTGGCCGGGGTCGCCGTGACCTACGGCCCGGGCCTGGTCGGGAGCCTTTTGGTCGGCGTCTCGACCGCCAAGGCGCTGGCGCTCGCCAAGGGGCTGCCCCTCGTGGGCGCGAACCACGTCGAAGCGCACATCTACGCCAATTTCCTCGCCGAGCCCGACCTCGCCCCGCCCTTGGTCTGTCTTACGGTCTCGGGGGGTCACACGGCCTTGCTGCACCTGCCCGCCTACGGACGCTACGAACTCATGGGCTCCACCCGGGACGACGCGGCTGGCGAGGCCCTGGACAAGGTCGCCCGGGTGCTGGGCCTCGGCTATCCCGGCGGTCCCGCCCTGGAGAAGCTGGCCCGGGAGGGCGACCGCGGCGCGGTGGCCCTGCCGCGCGGCCTGGCCGGGGAAGAGACGCTCGATTTCAGCTTCAGCGGCCTCAAGACGGCCGCGTTGAGCCACCTGAACAGCGTGCGGCAGCGGGAGGGGGAGATCTCTCCTCTGGTCGCCCGCAACCTGGCCGCCAGCTTCCAGTGGGCGGTCGTCGACGTGCTGGCCGACCGGGCGGTGGCCGCCTGCCGGAAGGCGGGGGTCTCCACCCTGATCGTGGCGGGCGGGGTCGCCGCGAACCAGGCCTTGCGGGAGGAACTCGTGGCGCGCGGCGCGGCCGCCGGCCTTTCGGTCCACTTTCCGCCGCTGGTCCTGTGCACCGACAACGCCGCGATGGTCGCCTGCGCCGGCTACCACCGGCTCCGGCGGGGAGAGCGGGCGGGGTACGACCTGAACGCGGTTCCCAACCTGTCGCTGGTGGCGAAGGAATGATTACTCATCTGTCGAATTCTCCACCTCGGACTTGGACCCTCAGGCGGGAGGAAGCGGTGGTGCGGCAACGGATTGCGGCTCTGGCTCTTCTTGTATTCGTTCTTCTGCTGGCGATGCCGGTTCAGGCGGTCGACCTCGGGGCGCGGGCCATGGGGATGGGCGGAGCGTACGCTGCCCTGGCGAACGACGCGGCGGCTGTCTACTGGAATCCGGCCGGCCTGGCGGAGGTCTCCGTCGTCTCGGTGACGCCGGTGGTCGCTGTGGAGACCACGGCCCGGGGGGACCTCTCCAACTTCCAGAAGCTGACCGGCACCGAATCCAATGTCACGCTGCCGACGGGGGACTTCACCCTGGGCGCCAGCGGCGCCGGCCTGGCCGGGATCGTGACCAAGCGGTTCGGCATCACCTACCTGCCGGAGGCTACGCTCTCCGCTGAGTTCCTGTTCCGGTCCGACCCGCCGCCCGAGGGGGCGGAACCGATCTCCGGGAACGGGAGCAAGTTCAGCGCAAGGGCGTCGATCTACAACGACACGGTCGTCTCCGGGGCGCTGCCGCTCGCCAAGGCGCCGTTCGGCCTGGGCGGCGTGAATGTGGGGGCCAACCTCAAGTTCATCCGGGGCCGGCATTTCTCAGCCGAGAAAACCCTCGAGGTCACCGAACCAGGCCAGCTCGGTGAGCCGGTGCGGCTGAACCAGGACTCGACGGGGAATGGGTTCGGCCTCGACCTGGGCGCCCAGGGGAAGCTCACGGACAAGATACGGTTCGGGGTGGTCGCCCGCGACCTGGTCAACTCCGTGAGCTGGAGCGGCGTTGTCCCTGAACCCCGGAAGCCGGCGTTCCAGGCTGGGGTCGCGCTCAAGGCGCCGCTCGGGCTGACTCTGGCGGCCGACCTGGAAAACGCGGAGCTCGGCGGCGACCGGGCCACCCGCCTGCGGCTGGGGCTCGAGGAGTCGCTCTTCGGCATCCTGGCCGTCCGGGCTGGATACCGCACCAACCCGGGGGCCAACCCGAGCTACTCGGTGGGCCTCGGCGCCGGGCTCGGAAGGTTCCTGCGCGTCGAGGGCGCGCTCGCCTCGGACCTGGACCAGCAGGTTCAGGCCTGTCTGACGGCGGTGGCGCAGTTCTAGGCCGGCGACGGTTCTGGCGGCGCCGCGCGGGACATAACTGGTACCGTGCGGTGGGACGCGCTTCCGATGGGAGTGGACAAACGGCGCCATGCCCGTGGTTGACGTTACCTTCACCCCGGCGGAGCTGGGGAAGGAGAGACTATCCGATGCAGTCGTGGTGGCCATCGACGTGCTCAGGGCCACCACGACTGCCGTTACTGCCCTCAGCAACGGCGCGGCGGCCGTCCAGGCGGTGGCCGAACCGGAGGAGGGGCGGGCCTTGCTGGCCGCGCTGGGCGAGGGGGCTGGCCTGTTGGGCGGCGAGCGCCACGGGCGCCCGCTGCCGGGGTTCGCGCTCGGCAACTCTCCGGCCGAGTACCAGCCCGGCCGGGTGCGGGGCAAGCGGATCATCCTGACCACGACCAACGGCACCCGGCTCCTGGCCCTGTGCCAGGAAGCCCGGGAGGTGGTGCTGGCCGCGCTGGTGAACGCGGGCGCCGTCGCCCGCTGGTTGGCGGGGCGGCCGGAACGGGTCGTGGTGGCCTGCGCCGGGCGGGTGGGCGGCTTTTCTTTGGAGGATACGGTCTGCGCCGGGCTCATCGTGCGGCGCCTCGGCCCCGGCTGGCAGCCGACGGCGCGGGCGGCGGCGGCGGTCGGGCTGTACGGTCTCTACCGCGACCAGCTAGTCCGGGCGCTGGGGGAGAGCCCGCACGGGCGCTACCTGGCGGACATCGGCCTCGGCGCCGACCTAGCCGACTGCGCCAGGGTCGACCGGTACGCGTTGGTTCCCCGCCGGCGAGAGGGGATCTTCCGGGCGGAACACGCCTGAGCAGAGGCGGAATGGAGGGTTCACGATGGACGAGCAAAGGGAACAGGTTCTGGAGCAGGTGGCGACGGCCCTGAAGGAGCGGGCCAAGGAGGGCCGGGTGGCCTGCCGGGAGGCCTTTGCGGTGGCGGAGGCCCTGGGGGTTCCCCTCGCCAGGGTCGGCGAGGCGGCCAACGCCGCCGGGATCAAGATCTGCGGCTGCCAGCTCGGCTGCTTCAAGTAGGCGACCGGCGTGTTCCAGGAGTTTTATGATCTGGTGACCCGGGAGGAAGCGCTGAGCCGCCTCTTCCCGCACCTCAAGCCCGTGGAGGGGGTCGAGACGCTTCCGCTGGGCGAGGCGCTCGGCCGGGTGCTGGCCGAGGGCTTTCTGGCGCCGGAGCCGCTGCCCGCCTTCGCCCGCAGCACGGTGGACGGCTTCGCCGTGCTCGCCCGCGATACCTATGGTGCCAGCGAGAGCCAGCCGGCGCTGCTCACCCTCGCCGGACAGGTGGGGATGGGGGAAGAGGCGAAGCGTCCCATCCGCCCGGGCGAGGCCATCCAGGTGGCCACGGGGGCGATGCTGCCCCCGGGCGCCGACGCCGTGGTGATGTTCGAGCAGACGGGCGCGGGCGGGACCATCCTGGAAGTCTTGAGGCCGGTGGCCCCCGGCGAGAACGCAGTCCGCCCGGGAGAAGACTTCGCGCTGGGCGGGCTTGTTCTTCCCGGCGGACGGCGCCTCCGGCCAGCCGACCTGGGCGCCCTGGCGGCGTTGGGCCAGACCTCGGTCGCGGTCCGCCGCCGTCCCCGGGTGGGCATCCTTTCCACCGGCGATGAGGTCGTGCCGGCGGGGGAGACGCCCCGGCCCGGCCAGATCCGCGACGTGAACAGCCACGTGCTGGCAGCGCTCGCCCGGGAGGCGGGGGCCGAGGTCATCGCCGGCGGGATCGTTCCCGACCAGCGAGAGGCGCTAAAGGCGCGGGCGCGCGAGCTCTTGGCCCAGGCCGACGTGCTCCTGCTCTCCGGCGGGAGTTCGGTGGGCGCCCGCGACCATGCCCTGGCGGTCATGGCCGACCTTGGCCCGCCCGGGGTGCTCTCCCACGGGCTCGCACTGAAACCGGGCAAGCCGGCGGTCATCGGGGCGGCGGGTCACCGGCCGGTCTTCGGCCTGCCCGGGCATCCGGCCGCGGCGGCGGTGGTGTTTTTGGCCGTGGTTCGCCCGGTCTTGGCCCACCTGGCCGGCGAGGCGGAGGCGGGTCTGCGGCGCAGGGTGGCCGCCCGCCTGGCGGTCAACCTCGCCTCGGCGTCGGGCCGGGAGGAGTACGTCAGGGTCAAGCTCGTCGAGCGCCAAGGCGAACTCTGGGCCGAGCCGGTGCTCGGACCGTCCGGGTTTCTCTCGCCGTTCGTGGCCAGTGACGGCTACGTGATCATCCCCCTCGCCGCGACCGGCCTCGCCGCCGGCGCTCCGGTCGAGGTGGAAGTGGGCTAGGAGGCGCGACGTGGAACGACGCGTTTACCTCACTGAGACTCCCCATGCGGAGGCCTTCGCCGCGTGGCTGAACGCCCTGGCGGAAGCGAGGCCCGGCGGGCTCTGCTTGCCGGCTGAGGAGATAGGCATCGACGAAGCGCTGGGCCGGGTCACCGCCGAACCGGTCTTGGCCCGGCGGTCGTCGCCGCATTATCCTGCGGCGGCGATGGACGGGATCGCGGTGCGGGCCGCCGAGACGGCCGGCGCCGGCGAAGCCACCCCGGTGGTGCTGCCGGCCGGCCAGGCCGTGCTCGTCAACACCGGCGAAGCGCTGCCCGCCGGGTGCGATGCGGTGGTTATGATCGAACACGTCCGCGAGGTGCCGGAGGGGTTCGAACTCCGGGCGGCCGTGACCCCGTGGGAGAACGTGCGCCCGGTCGGGGAGGACCTGGTGGTCAGCGAGGTGATCCTTCCCGAAGGCCACGTGGTCCGGCCGGTGGATCTCGGCGCCCTCATCGCCGGTGGCGCGGTGACGCTGCCCGTGCGGAAGCGGCCCCGGGTCGCCATCCTGCCGACCGGCACCGAGCTGGTGGACGTGGTGGCGGAGCCCGAACGGCCTTTGGGGCCGGGCCGGATCGTGGAGTACAACTCCCGGGTGCTCGCCGGCCTCGTGCGCGAGTGGGGAGGCGACCCGGTGCGCCTTCCGCCCGCGCCCGACGATCCGCAGCGGCTGCGCCTCGCCATGACCGCCGCCCTCGCCGAGGCCGACGTTCTGGTGGTCAACGCCGGGTCGTCGGCCGGCAGCCGCGACTACACCGTCCACCTGCTGGAGGAACTGGGGCGGGTCATCGTCCACGGCGTGGCCCTGAAGCCCGGTCGCCCCGCCATCCTCGCCGAAGTGAACGGCCGCCCGGTGCTGGGCGTGCCCGGCTATCCGGTGACCGCCGTGCTGGTGGCCGAACTGTTCCTCGAGCCTCTGCTCGCGGGCCTCCTCGGGCGGGCGCCGCTGCGCCGCCCGCTGGCCACCGCCAAACTCACCCGGCGCGTCACCTCGCCGCCCGGCGTGGAGGAACTGGTCCGCGTCCGCCTGGGCGAGGTGAACGGCGAGCTCATCTGCAGCCCGATCGCCCGGGGGGCGGGCCTCATCACGACGCTGGTGCGGGCCGACGGGGTCCTGCGGGTTCCCCGGCTCTCGCAGGGCTTCCCGGCCGGCGCCGCGGTGGAGGTGGAGCTCCGGCGCGACCTGGCCTCCATCCGCCAGACGGCCCTTCTGGCCGGCAGCCACGACCCGCTGCTCGACCTTCTGGGAAGCCTTCTCGGCAGCGCCTACCCCGGGATGGGGCTCTCCGTCTCGCCCCTGGGCAGCTTGGGCGGCCTGTTGGCCCTGGCGCGCGGGGAGGCCCACCTGGCCGGCGCGCACCTGCTCGACGAGGCGACGGGCGAGTACAACCTGCCCTTCGTGGCCCAGCACCTTCCCGGCAAGGCCGCCGTCATCACCCTGGTCCACCGGCAGCAGGGCTTCCTGGTGCCGCCGGGCAACCCGAAGCAGATCCGCGACTTCGCCGACCTGACCCGGCCGGAGGTCTCCTTCCTCAACCGCCAGCGCGGCGCCGGCACCCGGGTCCTCCTCGACCTGGAACTCAGGCGCCGGGGCATCGACCCGGCTTCCATCCGGGGGTATGACCGGGAGGAGTACACCCATACCGGGGTGGCCGCCGCCGTTCAGGCCGGCACGGCCGACACGGGCCTCGGCGTCTACTCGGCCGCCCGGGCGCTCGGCCTCGACTTCGTCCCGGTGGCGGAGGAGCGCTACGATCTGGTCATCCCCGAGGCCGAGCTCGCGACCGAGCGGATCGCCCGGCTGCTCGAAGTGGTCAGGTCGCCGCAGTTCCGCGCCGCGGCGACGGCGATGGGTGGGTATGATACGCGGCAGAGCGGCGAACGCGTGATCTGACACCGAGGTAGGAAAACCGAGCCACCGTGTCGTATTTTGAATTCATTTAGGCCTGAGTGCCGAAAGGAGACCCGCGATGGGGAGCGACCATAAGCTGGCGGACGACCTGAGCGAAATCCTGATCACCAGCGACCAGATCGCCGCCAAGATCAGGGAGTTGGGGGAGACCATCTCACGTGACTATGCCGGTCAGGACTTGCTCCTGGTGGGCGTGCTGAAGGGAGCGGTCATCTTCCTCTCCGACCTCTTGCGCTCGATCACCATCCCGGTCTCCATCGACTTCATGGCAGTCTCGAGCTACGGGGCGGCCACCAAGTCGTCCGGGATCGTGCGCATCCAGAAAGACCTCGACGAGAGCATCGAAGGGCGCCACCTGCTTGTGGTCGAGGACATCATGGATACTGGTCTCACCCTCCACTACATGCTGGAGAACCTCGCCTCCCGGCGGCCCGCCAGCATCAAGGTCTGCGCGCTGCTCGACAAACCGAGCCGCCGCCAGATCGAGGTGCCCCTCCACTACCGGGGCTTTTCGATCGAAGACAAGTTCGTCGTCGGCTACGGGCTCGACTACGCCGAAAAATACCGCAACCTCCCGTTCATCGGCGTGCTGAAGCCGGAATGCATCTAGGAGAATCGGACGCTTTCAAGGAGGAGCCATGGCGGAGACTGTTCTGGTCCTGGATTTCGGCGCCCAGTACGCCCAGCTGATCGCCCGGCGCGTCCGGGAGTGCAACGTCTACTGCGAGATTGTCCCCTATGACCTGCCTGCACAGGAAGTGCAGGCCCGCAAGCCGAAAGCCCTCATCTTTTCCGGCGGTCCCTGCTCGGTTTACGGCGAGGGCGCCCCGCACCCCGACCCGGCTCTCTTCGCGCTCGGCCTGCCCATCCTCGGCATCTGCTACGGCATGCAGCTCATGGCGCACGTCCTCGGCGGCAAGGTGGAGGGGGCCGACAGCCGGGAGTACGGCCGCACCGAACTCGAACTGCTTGGGCATGAAGACCTCTTCCGCGGGCTCGAGGAGAAGGGCCGTCCCTTCATCGCCTGGATGTCGCACGGCGACCGGGTGGTGGCGGCGCCGCCGGGCTTTGCGGTCCTGGCCAGAAGCGCCAATTCGCCGGTGGCGGCGATGGGCGATCCCGCCCGCAAGTTCTACGCGGTCCAGTTCCACCCAGAGGTGATCCATACCCCGCTGGGCAAGGAGGTCCTCCACAACTTCCTGCGCCACGTGGCCGGCTGCGCCGGCGACTGGACGATGGGTTCCTTCGTCGACCAGGCGACCCGGGAGATCCGGGCCCAGGTGGGCCAGGGCCGGGCGGTCTGCGGCCTTTCCGGCGGCGTGGATTCCTCCGTCGCGGCGGCCCTCGTGCACAAGGCCATCGGCGACCAGTTGACCTGCATCTTCGTCGACCACGGCCTCCTGCGCAAGGGCGAGGCGGAGCAGGTGGTCGAGACGTTCCGGAACCACTTCCACATCAACCTGATCCATGTCGACGCGTCCGCCCGCTTCCTGGACAAGCTCGCCGGGGTGACCGATCCCGAGCAGAAGCGGAAGATCATCGGGCGGGAGTTCATCGCCGTCTTCGAAGAGGAGGCCGGCAAGCTGGGGGAGATCGACTTTCTCGTTCAAGGCACCCTCTATCCCGATGTGGTGGAGAGCGGCGGCAAGACGACAGCTGTCATCAAGACGCACCACAACGTGGGCGGGCTGCCGAAAGAGATGCGCCTTAGGCTGGTCGAACCGTTGCGGTGGCTTTTCAAGGACGAGGTCCGGGCGCTCGGGGTCGAACTGGGGCTGCCGGAGGAGATCGTCTGGCGTCAGCCGTTCCCCGGCCCGGGCCTGGCGATCCGCATCATGGGCGAGGTCACAAGGGAGAAGCTCGCCATCCTGCGCGAGGTCGACCACATCTTCCTCGACGAGATCCGGAAGGCCGGGCTGTACCGGCAGATCTGGCAGTCCTTCGCGGTTTTGACCGGCACGCGGGCGGTCGGCGTGATGGGCGACGAGCGGACCTACGCCTACGTTTGCGCCTTGCGGGCCGTCACCAGCGAGGACGGCATGACGGCCGACTGGTTCCGCATGCCCTTCGAGGTGCTGGCCGCCATGAGCAACCGGATCCTCAACGAGGTCAAAGGCGTCAACCGGGTGGTCTACGACGTCACGTCGAAACCGCCGGCGACCATTGAGTGGGAGTGAAAGGGGGGCAACTGGCGGGAGGCGTCAGCCCGGGACGTTAGCCGGGCGGGTGGGTTGTGAGGGAACAAATATGAGGAGGATGAACATGCTCGAGCACTGGTTCAAGCTCAAGGAGAACGGCACGGATGTCCGGACAGAAGTCGTGGCAGGCATCACCACTTTCATGACCATGGCCTACATCATCTTCGTGAACCCAAGCATCCTTTCGGCGGCGGGCGTTCCGGCCGCGGGCGCCATGGTGGCGACCGCGCTGGCGGCCGGCCTCGTCACCATTCTCATGGGCGTGGTCGCCAACTACCCGTTCGCGTTGGCTTCGGGCATGGGCCTGAACGCGTTCGTGGCATTTGGCCTGGTCAAAGGCATGGGCCTCACCTGGCAGGCCGCGATGGGCCTGATCTTCGCCGAGGGCCTGATCATCACGCTCCTCGTGCTCACCAACTTCCGGGAAGCGGTCATGAACGCGATCCCCATCACCCTGAAGCGGGCGATCGGCGTCGGCATCGGCCTCTTCATCGCTTTCATCGGCTTCCAGGACGCCAAGTTCGTCGTGGCGAGTCCGGCCACCTTGGTGCAGCTCGGCAGCTTCCACAAGCCTGAGGTGCTGGTGGCCGCGGTCGGCGTGCTGATCACCGCCTTCCTCGTGGCCCGCAAGGTCAAGGGCGGGATCCTGCTCGGCATCCTGGCGACCACCGTGATCGCCCTGCTCGCCGGCGTGACGAAGCTGCCGGCCGGGGCTTGGGTCAGCGCCAAGCTCGACACCTCCACCATGTTCCAGCTTGATTGGCGGGCCGGGCTCAACGTCGGCCTGTGGACCACCGTGTTCGCGCTGCTGATCACTGACTTCTTCGATACCATGGGCACCGTGATCGCCATCGGCAGCGAGGCCGGGTTCGTGGACAAGCAGGGCCGTCTCCCGCGCCTCAAGAACGTCCTCCTGGTGGACTCCCTGGCGGCTATGATCGGCGGCCTGTTCGGCGCCTCCTCGGTGACCACGTACGTCGAATCGGCGGCCGGCGTCGGCGAGGGCGGGCGGACCGGCCTCACCTCGGTCGTCACCGGTATCCTCTTCCTGCTCTCCGTTTTCCTGGCGCCGATCGCGGGCATCATCCCGGCGGCGGCCACCGCCCCGGCGCTCATCATCGTCGGCTTTCTCATGATGACGGTGATCAAGGACATCGACTTCACCCAGTACGACGAGGCCATCCCGGCGTTCCTGGTCCTCCTGGGCATCCCGCTTACCTACAACATCTCCTACGGCATCGGGCTCGGGTTCATCAGCTACGTCGTGATCAAGGCCATGCGCGGCAAGTTCCGGGAGATCCATCCCCTCATGTGGATCGTGGCGATCGGCTTCGCCGCCAATTTCTTCTTCCAGGCCAGGTGAAGTAACGCCGTCGAACCGGCGCACAGGGGGGCAGGCCGCTTTGGCGGCCTGCCCCTTTCTGGCTCTCCGGGTGGGCTCCAGGGAAGGTCAGCTTACTGACGGTTGACACGTTGGCGCACGCAAAGTATTATAGGGGCGCAAGTGATTCCCATTAAGTGGAAGTCTGGGCTGGTTGAGGGAGGGTGCGGCATGGCGGGGCAGCCGGCGGAAGACCGGGACCTGGAGCGGTGGAAGCGGGATTACCTGCGCCGCTGGAAGTCGCTCCGTTCTCTTCAGGGCGAGTTCGGGCGGACGCTGGAAGGCCTGTACGACCGCCTTCCCATGTTCCACGCGTTTCTCCGCCTCTGGGCGATCCGGTGGCGGCTCGCCCTGGCGGCGCGGCGCGCCCGGCGGCTCACGCCCCCGGCCAGGTTGGGCGCCGAGGCGCGCGCCGCGCTGGCGGGGGCCGTGGACGATCTGGCCGCGGGCATCACGAGTTGGAGCGGCGCCGTCACCTACCTTCTGACCTTCCTCAAGCAGGCGGCTGACCGCCCCGGCCTCAGTCCCGAAGACCTTCACGGCCATCTGGCCGCGGCGAGGGCCTACATGGAGCAGGCCTCGGCGCGCTTCGCCTGCGGGCTGGACGCAGTGCAGCGGGTCGGGCGCTCGCCCAAGCTCGCGGGCTGAGCGTCAGGCCTGCGGCCGCTTGCGCCGCCCGGCCCGCGCCAGACGAGGGCGGGCTGCCAGCGCGCCGGCGGCGGCCGAGGCCAGAAAGAAGAAGGCGACTCCGATCACGCCCGGGTCGGGGCGGAGCCCGTACCGCCAGACCGTGAGCAGTTCATGCGCGAGGAGCAGCACGGAGACGATCGCCACGGCCGAGAGCGGGGCCCAGGCGGTCCCCGCGACGAGCGCAGCCCCAAAGCCCACCGGCGCGAGCAGGGTCACCAGCAGCGCCCCCCCGCCACGGGTGATCGCCGGCCGCCGGGTCGGCCGCCACGCTCGCGCCGGCCGCGACCGTCGCCAAGACCACCAGCAGCATTCCGAGGAACCGGCGCACGGTCGCACTCCCGCCTCCTACTTCAGCAGTTCCTCCATCTCGGCGAGCAGGCGCTCGAAGACCCCGATGGTGTCCTCCAGCGGCTTCGGCGAGGTGAGGTCGACGCCAGCGGCCTTGAGCACGCTCAAGGGGTAGTCGCTCCCTCCGGCCCGGAGGAAGGCGAAGTAGCGCTCCACCGCCGGCTGCCCGTCTTTCAGTATCTGCTGGGCGAGGGCCGTGCCGGCCGACAGCCCGGTCACGTACTTGTACACGTAGAAGCTGCGGTAGAAGTGGGGGATGCGCCCCCACCCGATCGTCGCCACGTCGTCCACCACGAAATCGGGGCCGAAGTACTTCCGGTTCAGGTCGGCCCACAGTTTGGAGAGAGTGCGGCTGCTCAGGGCCTGGCCTGCTTCGGCCAGCTCGTGGGCGCGCTTTTCGAACTCGGCGAACATCGTCTGCGTGTAGATGGCTCCCCTGATGTTCTCCAGGTACTTTCCGAGCAGGAAGAGACGCTGCTCTCGGTCGGTGGTCTTGGCCAGGAGGTACTCCATCATGAGCGCCTCGTTGGTCGTCGACGCCACCTCCGCCACGAAGATGGAGTAGTCGGCGTAGGTGTAGGGCTGGTGGCGGTTCGACTCGTAGCGGTGGATGGCGTGCCCGAGTTCGTGGGCGACCGTCAGCACGTCGCCGATCGTCCCGTCGTAGTTCAGCAGGATGTAGGGGTGCGTATCGTAGCCACCCCAGGAGTACCCGCCCGAACGCTTCCCCTCGTTCTCATAGACGTCGATCCACCGCGACGAGAAGGCCGTTTCGAGTTCCTGCCGGTAGCCCGGCCCGAGCGGGGCCAGCCCGTCCAGGACCATCCTGCGGGCCTCGGGGTAGCCGACCTCGAGGTCGACCTCCGCCACCAGCGGCACGAACATGTCCCACGGGTGGACCTTGTCCAGGCCCAGCACCTTCTTGCGGAGCGCGACGTACCGCTGGAGCGGCCCCAGGTGACGTTCCACCGTCGCGATCAGATTGTCGTAGACCTCAACCGGAACGTCGTCGGGGAAGAGGGCCGCCGCCAGGGCCGAAGGATAGTGGCGGACCCGGGCGTAGAAGAGATCCTTCTTCACGGAGGTCGAGTACGCGGCGGCCAGGGTGTGCTCGAACTTGCGGTACGTCCCGAAGAGCGACTCGTAGACCTCCTGCCGGAACTTCCGGTCGCGACTCTCCAGCAGGGCGCCGTAGCGGCCTTCCGAGACGGCGTGCTCCTGTCCCTCCGCGTCCTTCACGGCGGGGAACTTAAGATCCGCCGAGCGCAGCGCGTCGAAGATGTTGGAGGGGCCGTTCGCCACCTCGGCGGCCTCGGCCAGGAGTTCTTCCTTTTCTGTATCGAGGGTGTGCGGGCGCTGCCGGTTCAACTGCTCCAACATGAACTGGTACTGGGCCAGCCCGGGGGTTTCGGCGACGAACCGGGTGAGCCGGTCCTCCGGGAGGGAGAGGATTTCCGGGCTGAGGAAGGAGACGCTGCTGCCGGCCTCGGCGGCCAGGCTCTCGGCCCGGCTGGCGAACTCCTGGTAAGTTGGGTTCTTGGCGTCTTCGTCGAGGCGCATCCGCGCGTAGAGGTATACGTTGTCGAGGGTGCGCCCCAGCCGTTCGCTCGCCTGCAGGCACGCCAGGAGGGTGTCGCCCCCCTCGCCCAGCCTGCCTTTGAAGCCCGCCACCTCGGCGATCAGCTCCTTAGCTTTGGCGAAGTCCTTCTCCCACAGTTCGTCGGCGGGGTAGATGTCTTCGAGCCGCCACTTGTCCTCCTCCGGGAGTTCGCTCCGCTTGGGCAGCGCGGCGGAGGCCAGGGCGCCCCCCGCAAGCAAGAGGGCAGGCAGCAGGGCGGCCAGCAGCACCAACACAACGCGCGTCAGCATGGGAACCATCCTTTCCGGCCTTTGAAGTGAAGCGGAGGATGGAAGTATTCTTCCACATCCGGGTCATTTCAGCCTTCCTCCGCTGCGCCTGTGGGGCGGTTTCGGGCGCCGCCCCTGCGCACACGTTCCCCTTGTGCGCCGTCGTTTAGCGTGTTATCATTTTAACATGCTAAAGGAAACGCCTGCCGTGCCTGGTCAGGCCTGTCACGGCTGGGAGGAGGGAGCGGACGTGGTCAACGACAAGCTGCGGCGCCCGGAGACCGACCAGCTCTTCGACGCGATCCTCTCCCTCAGGAACAGCGACGAGTGTTACCGCTTCTTCGAGGATCTCTGCACGGTGGCGGAACTGAAGGAACTCAGTCAACGGCTGGAAGTGGCCCGGCTCCTGTCTGAGGGCGCGACGTACCAGGAGATCGTGGCGCGGACGGGCGCCAGCACGGCCACGGTCAGCCGGGTCAAGCGGGCGCTCGAATACGGAGCCGATGGCTACAAGGCCGTCTTGTCGCGTCTGCGGGTGAGGAGCGAAGCAAGGTGACGGTGAGCAGCGAAGCGGTCTTCGGAACACCTCGGGGCACCCGGGACCTCCTGCCGGCGGAGGTGAGCCTCCGGCGGTCGGTGGAGGCGCGGGTCCGGGCGGCTTTCGCCCGGTTCGGCTACCGGGAGGTGGTGACGCCCGTCTTCGAACGGGCCGCGGTGCTGGCGCAAGGGGCGACGCCCGCCCAGCGCCAGCAGACTTTCCAGTTCTTCAGCCCCGAGGGGGAAGTGCTGGCGCTCCGGTCGGACCTGACCACGCCCATCGCCCGCCTGGTCGCCCAGCGGCTCGGCGGGGAGCCCCGGCCGCTCCGGCTCGCCTACGTGGCCGACGTCTTCCGGTGGGCCGAGCCGGGCGGCGGGCGGCGGCGCCAGTTCGCCCAGGCCGGCGTGGAGCTGGTGGGGGCCGCCGGCCCGGCCGCCGACGCCGAGGTCGTGCTGGTGGCGGTGCGGGCCTTGGAAGAGGCCGGAGTCAGCGACTTCCGGATCGACCTAGGCCAGGTCTCCTTCTTCAGCGCCCTGCTGTCGGAGAGCGGGCTCGGCCCCCAGGACCAGGAGATAGTCCACGAGGCCTTCCTGACCAAGGACTGGGTGGGGCTCGACGCGACCCTCCGGCAGGCGTGCCCTGACGCGGCGCGGCGGCGGGCCATCATGGCGCTGACCGAGCTGCGCGGCGGGCGGGAAGCTTTGGACCGGGGGCGGGCCATCGCGGCCCAGGTGGGGAACGGGCGAGCGGGGCGCGCCCTGGCCGACCTCGAAACCGTGCTCGGCCTCTTGGAGGACTTCGGGGTGGCCGGACGGGTGCGCGTCGACCTCGGGCTGGTCAAGGATCTTTCGTACTACACCGGGATGGTGCTCGAAGGCTACGTGCCACACCTGGGGTACACGCTCTGCACCGGGGGCCGCTACGACGGGCTTTACGCCCAGTTCGGCAGAGCCGAGGCGGCGACCGGGTTCGCGTTGGGGCTCGAGCGGGTGACGGAGGCGCTGGCCCGCGAGACGCCGGCTGCCGGAGGGCCCCGGCGGCAGCCGCTCCTTCTGGTGGCGGCCCCCGGGCGCCGCGCCGAAGGGTTGCACCTGGCCGAACTGCTCACCGGCGGCGGCTTCGCCGTCGAGTGGGAAGTCTGCGGGCGAAGTCCTGAGGAGGCTGCGGGGGAAGCGGCGGGGGGGAGCCGGCCGGTGCTGGAGCTGCTCCCGGGCGCCGGAACGCGGCTGCGCCGGGGGACCGGCGACGTGCGCCTGCTCAGCGGAGACGGCGGCCCGGGCGCACTGGCGGAAGCCATCCGAAAGGAACTGGAGCGATGAACAACCTGCGTGTGGCGGTGGCCAAGGGACGCCTCCTGGGGCCCTTGGTCGACCTCTTCCGGAAGAGCGGCCTGGCCAGCGAACGCTTGGAGCTGACCGACGAGTCGCGCCGCCTTCAGGTGGAGGACCCGGTGACCGGCGTGCGCTACCTTTTGGTCAAGCCGGTGGACGTGCCCACCTACGTGGAGTACGGCGCGGCCGACCTGGGCGTCGTGGGCAAGGACGTGCTCTGGGAGGCGGGGCGGCAGGTCTGCGAACTGCTCGACCTGGGCTTCGGTTTCTGCCGGATCGCGGTCGCCGCGCCGCGCCAGTCGGGCTGGACCTCCCTGGAGGACTTACGGTCTTTGCCGTATGCCCCCCGGATCGCCACCAAGTACCCGCGCCTGGCCGAGGAGTACTTCACCGGGCAGGGCATCCAGGTCGAGATCGTGAAACTCAACGGGGCCATCGAACTGGCGCCCGGGGCGGGGCTGGCCGAGGCCATCCTCGACCTGGTGGCGACCGGCCGGACGCTGGTCGAGAACGACCTGGAAGTCATCGCCGAGGTCGGGACGGCCACGGCGAGGCTGGTGGCCAACCGCATCAGTTACAAGGTGGAGTTCGAGCGCATCCGGGACCTCTCGGAGCGCTTGCGCGAGGCGCTGTCCGAAGCGGACGGCGGGGAGGTGGCCGGGCGATGACCGGGATCGAGCTGCGCAGGCTGCGCCTGACCGAGCTGGGAGAGGAGCAGGTCCTCCGAACCCTGCGGCGGCCCCTCGCTTTGGACACCCCGCAGGCGGCCGCGGTGGCGGAGATCGTGGCGGCGGTGGCGCGGGAGGGCGACGCGGCGGTGCGAAGCTATACCGCCCGCTTCGACCAGGTCGACCTGGCGCCGGACGACTTCCGGGTGCGGCCGGAGGAGTTTGCGGCGGCCCGCCGGGCGGTCTCGCCCGAGGTCGTATCCGCCATCCGGTTGGCCAAGGGGCGCCTCGAGGCCTATCACCGGCGGCAGCGCCGGGACGGCTGGGTCTTTGAACCGGGCGACGGCAGCCGTCTGGGACAGCTCATCGTCCCGCTCCAGCGGGTCGGCCTGTACGTGCCCGGGGGCACCGCACCCTTGCCCTCTTCGGTCCTGATGAACGCGATCCCGGCGAAGGTGGCCGGCGTGGCGCGGATCGTCCTCGTCACTCCCCCCCAGCGCGACGGGTCCGTGAACCCGCACATCCTGGTGGCGGCGGAAGAAGCCGGAGTGACGGAGGTCTACCGGGTTGGCGGGGCGCAGGCCATCGCCGCGCTGGCGTATGGCACGGAGACCATCCCGGCGGTGGACAAGATCACCGGCCCGGGCAACATCTTCGTGACCCTCGCCAAGAAGCTGGTCTTCGGGCGGGTCGGCATCGACCTGCTCGCCGGGCCCAGCGAGGTCGCCGTGGTTGCCGACGCGACGGCCGACCCCCGGTTCGTGGCGGCCGACCTCTTATCCCAGGCCGAGCACGACATCCTGGCGGCCCCGCTGCTCCTGACCCCGGAGGAGGGACTCTTGGCGGAGGTCGAAGCCGAGCTGGCGCGCCAGTTGGCGCAGCTGCCCCGGGCGGCCCAGGCCGCCCAGGCGCTGGCGGGGCAAGGCGCGGCGGTGGTCACGCCCGATGTGGCCGCGGCGGTCGCCCTGGCCGACGAACTGGCGCCCGAGCACCTGGAACTGCTGGTGGCGGATCCCGAGACGTGGCTGGCCAACGTTCACTGTGCCGGCACGGTCTTCCTGGGGGCCTCGGCGCCCGAGCCCACCGGCGACTACCTGGCCGGCACCAACCACATCCTGCCGACCAATGGCACGGCCCGCTTCGCCTCGGGCCTTTCGGTCGACGACTTTGTCCGGAAGACCAGCTACGTTTCGCTGACCCCCGGCGTGCTGGCCGAACTGGCGCCGTCCATCATCGCCCTGGCGGAGGTGGAGGGGCTTCAGGCGCACGCCAACGCCGTGCGGGTCAGGTTGGAGGGGAGGAAGTAGGATGCGACACGGAGCGGCCACCCGCGCCACGGCGGAGACCCAGGTCGCCGTCGAGTGGACACTGGACGGGACCGGCACAGCCACCGTCGCCACGGGGCTACCCTTCTTCGACCACCTGCTCAGCCAGGTGGCCCGGCACGGCCTCTTCGATTTGACCGTTAAGGCCGCGGGCGACCTGCAGGTCGACGGCCACCACACGGTGGAAGACGTCGGGCTCGTCATGGGCGAGGCGTTGGCCCAGGCGTTGGGCGACAAGGCGGGGCTCAGGCGGTACGGCGAGGCGGCGGTCCCGCTCGACGAGGCGCTGGCCCGGGTGGCGCTCGACCTCTCCGGGCGCCCGTTCGTGGCCCTCAAAGCCGAGTTTCCGCAACCCATGGTCGGCGGGTTCGATACCTGCCTCATCGCCGAGTTCCTGCGGGCCTTCGCCACGCGGGCCGGCCTAACCTTGCATGCCGAGGTGACCGGGGCGAACAGCCACCACACGGCCGAGGCGCTCTTCAAGGCGCTGGGCCGCGCCCTCGATGCGGCCACCCTGACCGATCCCCGGGTCACCGGCGTGCCTTCGACCAAGGGCAGCCTGTAGCGGGGAAGACCGACCGAAGGAGAAGGATGATGGACGTGTCCGGCTCGCGACCAGTGGCGATCGTCGATTACGGCGTCGGGAACCTGCGCAGCGTCGCCAAGGCCTGCGCCCGGGCCGGGTTTGCGGCGCAGCCCACCGCATCGCCCGAGGATGTGCGGGAGGCGCCAGGGGTCATCCTGCCGGGGGTGGGGGCCTTCGGCGCCGCGATGGCCAACCTGGCGGAGACGGGCCTTAAGGCCGCGGTCGAAGAGGCGATCCGGGAGGCGATGGGCGGGGGACGGCCGTTCCTGGGCCTCTGCCTCGGCCTCCACCTGCTCTTCGCCGAGAGTGAGGAGGCGTTCGGGGGCGAGCGGCCCAAAGGGCTCGGCCTCTTTCCCGGCAAGGTGGTCCGTTTCCCGGCGGGGCTGAAGGTTCCCCAGATCGGCTGGAACACCGTGCGCTTCGCCAAGCCGCACCCCCTCCTCGACGGACTGCGGGAGGGCTCCTACTTCTACTTCATCCACTCGTACCACGTGATGCCGGCCGACCCGGCGTTGGCCCTGCTCACGACCGATTACGGCGGGGAGTTCGTGAGCGCAGCAGCGGTGGGGAACGCGGCCGGCGTCCAGTTCCACCCCGAGAAGAGCAGCAGCGCCGGCCTGAAGTTGCTGGGCAACTTCGGGCGCATGGTCCACGGCGGCTGAAGCCCGGCGGACAGAACACAGCGGAGGTGCTCTCCATGATCATCATCCCGGCGATCGACCTGCGGGGCGGGCGGTGCGTCCGGCTCTACCAAGGGCGCTTCGACGCGGAGACGGCCTACGCCGACGACCCGGTGGCGGTGGCCCGGCGCTGGCGCGACGAGGGGGCGCCGCGGCTCCACCTGGTCGACCTCGATGGGGCGCGCACCGGCGAGTGCCGGGCGCTCGAGGCGCTGCGGGCGATCGCCGCGCTGGGCGTGCCGGTGGAGTTCGGCGGGGGCATCCGCACCCTGGACAAGCTGGCCGCCGTGCTGGAGGCCGGCGCCCGGTGGGCGATCCTGGGCACGGCGGCGGTGACCGACCCGCCGCTGGTCAGGGAGGCTTGCCGCCGCTACCCCGGGCAGGTGATGGTGGCGCTCGACGCCCGAAATGGGCGGATCGCCACGGCCGGGTGGGATACCGATGCGGGTGTCCCGGCCGGCGCGGTGGGACTGCAGGTGAGGGAGGCCGGCGTGGAAGAGGTCATCTACACCGACATCAGTCGCGACGGCACCCTGGCCGGCCCCAACCTCCCGGCCACGCGCGAGTTGGCCCGCGCCACGGGACTTAAGGTCATCGCCTCAGGCGGCGTGGGCTCGCTGGCCGACCTGCGCCACCTCAAGGAAGCCGAGGCCGACGGCGTGATCGGCGCCATCGTGGGCAAGGCGCTTTACGAGGGTACCGTCCGCTTGCCGGATGCCCTGCGGGAAGTCGCCGGGTAGCGAGCCGGAGTCCGCGTGAGCGGCCCACTGAACGGGAGGTAGTTCCATGCTGGCGAAACGGGTTATCCCCTGCCTCGACGTGCGCGACGGGCGGGTGGTCAAGGGCATCAATTTCGTCGACCTGCGCGACGCCGGCGACCCCGTGGAGCTGGCCGCGCGCTACGACGCCGAAGGCGCCGACGAGCTCGTCTTCCTGGACATCACCGCCTCGCACGAGCGCCGCGACATCATCGCCGGCCTCGCGGC
>JBLNBQ010000143.1:0-29787 GCA_050260095.1 Chitinophagales bacterium | reverse complement strand
TTGTCCGTCGCCGTGCGCATCGCCGCTCCCCCTATTCTCCGATGAGTGCCAGGACCGCCGTAGCGGCCAGGTCCCGGTCGAGGCTGGCCTGCAGGCCGGCCTGACGGGCCTGGTAGAGCCGGATCTGGGCCGTGAGCAGGTCATCGGCCACGGCGTGACCTACGTCGAAGCGGACCTTCGCCGCCCGGTAGGCTTCCGCGGCGGCGCTCTCCGCCTTCGCGGCGACCTGGGCGGCGCTCTCGGCTAGGCGGACGTCGGCCAGCGCCTTGCGCACCTGCAACGCCACGCCGTGCTCCGCGTCGTCCAAGGCCAGGCGAGCCTCCTCCAGCTTCAGGGCGGCTGCCCGCCGCACCAGGTCCGGGGTGTAGTCGTTCTCGGCAAGCTTCACGGCCAACTCCGCCGCGGCGACCCCGGCCCGGGCCTGCGCCACCTCCGGGCTGGCGGCCAGCGCCCGGGCGATGGCCTCATCCGTGCCCGGGAGCGTCTGCTTCTCGCCACTTACCGTCTCGCCGAGGGCCAGTGGCCGCCCGGCGGGCCAGCGCAGCAGATCCCGGAGCGTCTGCTCGGCCAGCTCGGCGCCGGTGTCGGCCCGGGTCACCCCCGCGGCGGCCTCAGCGTAGGCCCTTTCCGCCGCCAGCACGTCAAGGTCGATGCCCGCCCCCGACTTGCGGCGGCTCAAGATGGTCCGCCGGTACTCCTCGGCCTGCGCCAGCCCGTCCCGGGCCACCTTCTGCTGCCGCCCGGCGGTGAACAGGGTGTAGAAGGCCCGCCGCACGTCGAGGCGGAGTCTGCGCCGGGCCGCCTCCCGGGCGGTCTGCGCCGTGCTCAACGCCTCCTCCGCCTGTTCCAGCGAGAGCGCGCCCGCCCGCACCGTCTGGTCCGCCCGCAGGCGGGTCAGTGCCAACTGCGCCTGGTCCACGGCGAGGAGCGCCCGCCGGTAGCCAGGATTGTTCTGTTCCGCCAGCGCCAGGGCGTCCGCCAGGGACAAGAGCGCGGCCTCTTCCCTCCCCGCCGCCGGGGAGACTCCTTCGGCCACCGCCCGCCCGCCGGGATAGCCGGCAAACAGGCAAACCGCCGCCCCCACCGCCAACACCAAGGCTATCGCCGGCCACCGGCGCGCCGGCCGGGTCACCGCAGTTCCTGCAGACATCTCCCCAAACCTCCGGTCCGTCACTAGTCGAGCCGTTTCCTGAGCCGCCACGAGGCGAGCGTCAGGATGAACACCGCGTACCCGGCCATCGTCACCGCCTGCCGCCACAGCACCTCAAGCCCCAACCCCTTGAGGATGACCCCGCGCAGGACGTCGAGGAAGTAGGTGAGCGGGATGGCGTAGCCCACCCACTGCAGCACCGTCGGCATGTTCTCCCGGGGGAACATGTACCCCGAAAGGAGGAAGCTCGGCATCACGAAGAGCAGGCTGAGCTGGTTCGCCTGCACCTGGTTCTCGGCCATGGTGCTGATGAGCAAGCCCAGCCCGAGCGAGGAGAGCAGGAAGATCAGGGTGTTGAGCCCCAAGACCCACAGCGAACCGACGATCTGCATCCCAAACCAGAAGACGCCGACGAGCATGACGACGAGCACGTTGCAGATCGCCAGCATGACGTAGGGCACCATCTTCCCCAGGACCAGCTCGGCCGAGCTGACGGGGGTCACGATGAGCTGCTCCATCGTGCCGCGCTCCCGTTCCCGCACCAGCGCCCCGGCGATCAGGATGATCGTGATGTTCTGGAGGATGGCCCCCACCAAGCCCGGCATGTTGAACTTGACGCTCTCCATGTTGGGGTTGTACCATACCCGGGCCCGCACCTCGACCGGCGGTTCCACCTTCGCCCCGCCGCCCGTCAGCCGCTGCAGCCGCTGGGCCATGATCTGGCTCCCCGTGACTTGCCCCAGCATCTCGGCGGTGTTCAGCGACGTCCGGCTGACCAGCGGGTCGGAGCCGTCGATGAGCACCTGCACCTGCGCCTTTTCGCCCCGGTTCACTTTCTCCGAATAGTCGCGGGGGATGACGATGCCGACCTTCGCGTCGCCCCGGGCGATGAGCTGCCCTACCTCCTCCGCGGAGCCGGCGAACCGGACGACGTTGAAGTAGTTGGTGGCGCGGAAGCGATCGAAGAGTTCCCGGGCGGGGACGCCGGTGTCCTGGAGGGAGACCGCGGTCGGCACCGACTTGACATCGGTATTGACCACGTAGCCGAAGAGCATGATCATGATGAGCGGCATCAGGATGACGATCCGCAGCGTGGTGATGTCGCGGAAGATCTGGATGAACTCCTTGCGCACCACCGCGGCGATCCGGGTCGGGTTCATGCCTCCATCCCCCCGGTCTCCACCATGCGGGCGAAGATCTCCTCGAGGTCGCGGGCCCCCGACCGCTGCTTGATCTCGCGGGGCGTGCCGTAGCCGACGATGCGCCCGGCGTTGATCAGGCACAGGTGGTGACAGTGGTCGGCCTCGTCCATGTAGTGCGTGGTCACGAAGATGGTCACCCCCGCCGTCGTGAGGCTGTAGAGAAGGTCCCAGAAGTCGCGGCGCGCCACCGGGTCGACGCCGCCCGTCGGTTCATCGAGGAAGAGCAGGCGCGGCCGGTGGACCAGGGCGCAGGCGAGGCCCAGCCGCTGCCGCCAGCCCGTCGAGAGCGCCGAGGCCCGGAGGCCCTCGATGCCGGCCAGCGCGACCAGGTCGAGCGCCTCCTGGATGCGTGCCTTCGCCAAGTCCCCCTTCAACCCGTAGATGCCGGCGTAGAAGCGGATGTTCTCTCCGGCGGTGAGTTCGTCGTAGAGGCTGAACTTCTGCGCCATGTAGCCGATCCGCTGCCGGATGGCTTCCGACTCGGTGGCGAGGTCGTACCCCAGAACCCGCCCGCCCCCGGCGGTCGGGGTGAGCAGCCCCAGCAGCATCCGGATGGTCGTCGATTTCCCCGAGCCGTTGGGGCCGATGAAGCCGAAGATCTCGCCTTCCTGAACGGTGAAGTCGACGCCGTCCACCGCCACGAAGTCGCCGAATTCCTTGCGCAGGCCGCGGACCTCGATGGCCGCCCCGGCCTGCTTCCGCCCGGCGTCAGGCACCGGCCTCGCCTCCTTGCACGACGGAGTGCGGGAGCACCAGACCGCGGGAGTAGAGTTCGTGAACGAAGACGTCCTCCAGGCCGGCCGGGATCGGGCGGATGGCGCTGACCCGGATGCCAGCGGCCCGGAGAGCCTCCTCGAGGCGCTCGCCCGCGGCGAGTCCCGGTTCGACCACGATGTGCACCGAGTCGCCGTGCAGCACGGCCGTCTTCACCCCGGGCAGGCGGCCGAGGGTCTGACGGGCGGCGAAGACCGGTTCGGCGGTCACCGCCAGCACCGGAAAGAGGAAACGGTCCTTCAGCTCGGCCGGGCGCCCCTCCACGAGCAGGCGGCCCCGGGCGATCATCCCCAGCCGGTCGCACTTCTCGGCTTCGTCCATGTACGGCGTCGAGACGAGGATGGCGACCCCCTCGTCGCGCAGGGAGAGGAGGATCTGCCAGAACTCCCGGCGGCTGACCGGGTCCACCCCCGTGCTGGGCTCGTCCAACAGGAGAACCCGGGGCCGGTGCAGCAGCACCGTGCAGAGGGCCAGCTTCTGCTTCATCCCGCCCGAGAGCTGACCGGCGAGCTTCCGCTCGTGACCGGCCAGCCGCGTGAAGGCCATCAGGCCGGGCACCCGTTCGGCCCGCTGCGCCCGCGTGACCTCGTGCAGGTCGGCGAAGAAGTCGAGGTTCTCCTCGAGGGTCAGGTCCTGGTAGAGGGAGAAGCGCTGCGCCATGTAGCCGATGAGGTGGCGGACGCGTTCGATCTCCCGCGGGAGTTCATGCCCGCCGATCCATGCCCGGCCGCCCTGAAACTGCAGGGCGCCCGCCAGGCACCGGAGCGTGGAGGTCTTTCCGGCCCCGTCGGGACCCAGAAGGCCGTAGATGCTCCCCTCGGCCACCGTGAGGTCCAGCCCGTCGACGGCCACGGTCTCCCCGTACTTCTTGACCAGTCCTTCGACCCGGATGGCGGGCTCCACCGGCTTCACTTCCCCTTGGGTGACGGTGTCGCGAAGGTGACGTCGGCCGGCATGCCCGCCTTCAGTTCGCCCCGGAGCCCCTCGTCGAGCCGGAGCTTCACCGCATAGACCGTGGTGGCCCGCTCCTGCTTCGTCTGGACGTTGCGGGGGGTGAACTCCGCCTGGTCGCTGATGCTGACCACCTTGGCCCGGAAGCGCCGGCCCGGGTAGGAATCGACCTCCACCTGCGCCTCCATGCCCACCTTGACCAGGCTGAGCTGGTTCTCCGGGACGTACACGCGCAGCCACAGATCTTCGGGATTCGAGAGGGTGGCCAGGGTGGCTCCGGGGGAGATCAGCGCCCCGGGCTCGACGAGCCGCCGGATGACCGACCCGTCGACCGGCGCCTTCACCGTGGCCCGGTCCAGGCTCCACTCGGCGAGCTTGACGGACGCCGAGGCCTGTTCGACCTGCGCCTCCAGCTGCTTCAGTTGCTCGGCGGTGGCGCCCTGTTTCACCAGGTCGGCCTGGGCCCGCGCCGCCTTAGCCTGCGCCCGGGCCGTGTCGAGGGCGGTGGTGGCCGCGTCCAGCTGGGTCTTGGGCGCCACTCCCTGGTCATAGAGCTGCTTGACCGTGTCGAAATTCTTCTGCGCGCCTTCCAGGGCCGCGCTGGCCTGGCGGGCCAGTTCGTCGGTCTGCCGGACCTGGGCGGCCCGGGGTCCGGCCTGCGCCTCGGCCAGGCGGGCCTGCGCCATCTTGAGGGCGGCCCGCGCCTGTTCGAGCTGAATGCTGAGGGCGGTCGTGTCCAGCTTCGCCAGGGGCTCCCCGGCCCTGACCCGCTGCCCCTCCTCCACCAGGACGGCGGCCACTTTGCCCGCCACCTCGGCGGCGACCGGGACGTCCGTCGCTTCGATGGTCCCCGAGGTGGTGAGCACGTCGTTCGCCCGGTTGTCCCGCGTCACCAGCCAGGTCACGAGCCCCACACTGCCCGCCAGGACGATCACCAGCGGCACGATGAGGCGCAACCGCTTCTTCTCCATCACTCTTTCACCTCCGCCGGTTCACCGGCCAAACCGTAGAGCACGAACTCGACAAGGTCCTGCAGCGTCTGTTCCTGGCTGAAGGGGACCCCGAAGCAATCCTTCAGGCCGCCGTTGTCACGCTGGAAGTTCTGCACCGCCCACATCCCCACGGTGAGTCCGAGCCCGAGGATCAGCACATTGGGGCGGCGCTTCAGCCAGCCCCGTTCCTGCAATCGGCTGACCACCGGGCCAACGGCCTGCATCTGGGCGCGGACGAAATCGTGCAGCTGGGCCAGGAGGTCTGGATGGTGCATCGCCTGGGTGAAGATGATGTCGAAGCTCTCCCGGTTCTCGCGGAGCAACTGCAGCCTGACCTCGACCATCTCCTGCACCATGCGGCGCGGGTCGGCGGCGTCGACCACCAGCGCGAGGCTCCGGCTGAAGGCCTCCTCCAGCACGGGGCCGATGCACGCCTGGAACAGCGCCCGCTTGTCGCTGAAGTGGCGGTAGATGGCCCCCTCCGTGATCCCGGCGGCGCGGGCGATCTGGGCCATCGTCGTCCGGTCGTAACCCTGGCTGGCGAAGAGGCTTCTGGCCTCAGTGATGAGCCGCCCCCTGGTATCCGCGCCACGGCCCACCGTGGTCCCCCACCTTCTGCCCATCCTGGATGTTTGTGAATGCTTACTTACAAATTACCACAGACTATCCCTTCTAACCAGCCCATTTTCGCGGCAGTGAACACCGGCCGCCCAGTCCTCTGACTGAACGGCCGGCAAAGACTGGCGAGGAAAGGCCTGGCTGACCTTCGAACCAGGCCCGGTAGCTAGCTTTTCCCGAGGATGTCCGCCCAGAAGGCGCCGAAGGTCTCCCTCGCGAAACTCGGCGCGAAGCGGCCGGCGATCTCCCGGGCCCCCTCACCGTCTCCGGAGAGCAGATCCAGGACGGTCAGCGCCAGGATCTGCGCCGGGATCACGTAAGCCAGCTCGGCGTCGACCACCCGGTAGTCCGGCGAGTGGAGCCCTCCGGCGATGCAGCCGATGCTCGCCCAGACGCTGGGGCGGTAATGGCTGAGGTCGCCCAGGTCCGAGGAGGCGGTCATGTGATAGCCGCCGTCTGAGGAGGGACAGGCGCGCTCGCCGAGCAGCAGCGAGGCGTTCTGCGCGAAAAGCCGGCCCAGGCCCGGGTCGGCGCGGAAGGGCAGGTAGCCGGGAAGATCGGAGAGGTCCAGCCGCGCCCCCACGCAATCGGCGCCCGCCCGCAGCGCCCGGTTGACCTTGGCGTTGGCGTCGCGCATCGCCTCCACGGTCGCGGCGCGCACGTACGTCTCCATCTTGACGTCGGAGGGGACGACGTTGACGCCGGCGCCGCCCGCCGTGATGATCGGATGCACCCGGACGGTGTCCTGGTCGCGGAAGGTCTCCCGCTGGGCGTGGATGCCCATCAGGCCCATGAGACAGGCGTTGAGCGCGTTGACCCCCTCCCAGGGGGCGGCGCCCGCGTGGGCCGCCTGGCCCAGGAACCGGGCCGCCTTGACCACGAACCCGTTGCTGGTCTGGACCAACCGCACGCGCCGCTCACCGCCGGGAGCCAGGTCGGCATGGACGTTCAGCGCGACGTCGACGTCATCGAAAAGCCCCAGGCGCAGGAACTCCTGCTTCCCGCCGAGATAAGCGAGCACGCCGTCGCGCTGGAGGCTCCGGCGGAACTCCAGGTCGATGGCCTCTTCGGCCGGAACGGCCAGCAACGCCACGTTCCCGGCGAGTCCCCCCAAAAGTCCTGTCTCCACAAGCCCCGTCAGGGCGCCCAGGGCGGCGGTGACCTGCAGGTTGTGCCCGCAGGCGTGCACGGCGCCGGTCTCCCTATCCGCCTCGGGGTGGTCGTAGCAGATGGCCGCGTCGAGTTCGCAGACGAGGCCCACCGTCGGCCCCGGACGACCGCCCCGGGCCACCGCCTTCACGCCGGTCAGGGCGAGCCCTTCCTGCGGCTCCAGCCCGAGCCGCCGGAGGAACCCGGCGGTCAACCGGGCGGTGCGGTGTTCCTTGAAACCCAGCTCCGGGTGGCGATAGATCTCCTCGCCCAACTGGCGCAGGCCCGCGCCCTGCGCGGCGATGGCGTCGACCACGCGCTGTTTCCGTTTCGAAAGCTGCATACAACCCTCGGCTCCCTTCCGCCCCTGGCGTAGCGTGCCCCATGGGGATTCCGGCTCTCCCCGCCGGAACCCTCCCGCCGACGCGAAAAGGCCCGCCCTCCGGCGAGCCCTTCCTCTGACCGTCACGGGAAACCCCTGCTTGCTGCGGGGTCAGTCCTTCTTGCCTCCGAAGACGTCCCGGTACGCCTGCATCTGCTCCGGGTCTAGCATCAAAAGCGCCCGGAACTCCTCCGCCAGGTGGCGTTTCTCTTCCATGGCGATGTGGTGGAAAAGGTCGTGCATCTCCGGGGTCTCCGCCGCCATGGCGAACTCATGATACTCGTTGATGGCCCCCAGTTCCCCCTGCATGGCCTTCCGGATGTTGGCCACCGTCTTGTGCATGTGCATCATCTCAGCCATCTTGTCAGGCATCGTGCCATTCCACCCCCTAGGTGACATTGTCACCACATGGTATGCGGGGCACCCCGAAGCGCCACTCCCTCCGAGTTGGGCCAGCGAGGCGTTCGGTCCACGCCGAGTCGAGCCGCCAGAGAGCAGCGAGCAGCAGGGGAGCGCCGTCCTCCTCAGCCACAGCCTGGGCCAGCTCGAGGTTGGCCCGCGGCCCCGGCAAGCCCGACTGGGCGATCAGATACGGCTCCCATTCGTCGAGTGCGCGCAAGGTTTGGGCGTAGGCAGCAGTTTTGCTAAGCACCGGTGCTCTCGAAGGGCTCCGGCGGCTGCGGGACGAGGCCGAAGTGATGGGCGAGGAAGCCGGCGATCCGCCGGGAAGCCTCCCCGTCGCCGAACGGGTTGACCGCCCGGGCCATCTCCCCGTAGGCCTCCGCGTCGAGGAGGAGTTCGGCGGCGGCCACCACGATGGCGTGACGGTAGGTGCCGACCAGCTTCAAGACCCCGGCCGCTACCCCCTCCGGCCGCTCCGTCACGTCGCGCAGCACCAGCACCGGACGGCCGAAGGCCGGCGCCTCCTCCTGCAGCCCGCCGGAGTCAGTGAGGACCAGCGTGCAGCGGGCGAGCAGGTTCGCCAGCTCCTCATAGACCAGCGGTTCGGTGAGGATGACCCGGTCGCGTCCGCCCAGCAGCCGGAAGACCGTCTCCCGCACGGCCGGATTCTTGTGCACCGGATAGACGACTGTGACGTCGGGGAAGGCGCCGACCAGATCGCTCAGGGCGCCGCAGATGGCTTCGATGGGGTCGCCCCAGTTCTCCCGCCGGTGGGCGGTGGCGACGATGACGCGCTGCCGCGTGAAGTCGAGTGCGGCCAGCTCTGGCGTGCTGAACCGGTAATCTTCCCGCACCGTCCCCCGGAGGGCGTCGATCACCGTGTTGCCGGTGACCAGCACGTTCCGTTCGGGCACCCCGGCCGCCAGGAGGTTCCGGCGGGCGGTGCCGGTTGGAGCGAAGTGCCAGTCGGCCAGGGTGGTGATGAGGCGCCGGTTCATCTCCTCGGGAAAGGGCTCGTACTTCTCGTTCGTCCGCAGGCCCGCCTCGATGTGGCCGACCGGGACCTTCAAGTGAAAGGCGGCGAGCGCCGCCGCGAAGGCAGTGGTGGTGTCGCCCTGGACGAGGAGGAAGTCGGGCTTCTCCTCGGCGATGACCGTCTCCAGGCGCGGCAGGGCGCGGGCGACCACCTCCCCGGGGGTCTGGCGCGGCGCCATCAGGTCGAGGTCGTGGTCGGGGCGGATTTGGAAAAGGTCGAGGACCTGGTCGAGCATCTCCCGGTGCTGGGCGGTGACCACCGTCACCGGCGCAAGGCCTGGCGTCGCGGCCAGGGCTTTGACCACCGGAGCCATCTTGATCGCCTCGGGCCGGGTGCCGAAGACCGACATGATGCGGGGCACAGGCTACACTCCTTAGTGGCCGGGGTCAGGCGGTGCGCCCGCGGTCGCCGCGCGCCCCCAGCGGTTTGATGACGCCGATCCGCTCGGCCAAGAGCAAGAGCGCCCCCGCCACGACCACCACGAAGAAGGCCGAGGAGAGCGGCGAGAGCCGGGCCATGAAGATGGCGCCCGACCCCAGGGCGAAACTGAGCAGGTAGACGAAGAGCACAGCCTGTTTCGGGCTGAGCCCCAAGGCCAGGAGCCGGTGATGGAAGTGGCCCCGGTCGGCCTCGCTGATCGGCTGCCCGTTCTGAAAGCGGCGAATGATCGCACAGGCGGTGTCGAGCACCGGCACCCCCAAGGCGACCACCGGGATCACGAGGGCGATCGCGGCTGCCCCCTTGAGGGCTCCCTGAACGGCGATGCCGGCCAGGACGAACCCGAGGAACATCGCCCCGGCGTCACCCATGAAAATCTTGGCGGGATTGAAGTTGTGCGGCAGAAAACCGGCGGCCGAACCGGAGAGCGCCAGGGCCAGCGTAGCCACGAGGAGCTGCCCCTTCTCGAAGGCGACGACCGACAGCGCGCCGGCGGCGATCGCCGCCACCCCCGCCGCCAGGCCGTCGAGGCCATCCACCAGGTTCATCACGTTGGTGAAAGAGACGAGCCAGAGCACGGTGAGCGGGATGCCCCACCAGCCCAGATGGAGATAGCCGCCGAACGGGTTGGTCAGCCCCTGGATGCGCAAACCCATGAGCACGGCCAGCGTCGCCACGGCCACCTGCCCGGCGAACTTCACCTTGGCGGGAAGGTTCCAGACATCGTCGATCACCCCGAGCACCAGGATCAGGGTGCCGCCGGTGAGCAGCCCGGCAAGGCGCGGCCAAGCGCCCGGCACGAGCAGCAGGCCAACCAGGAAACCGAGGTAGATCGCCACTCCGCCCAGGTACGGGATGGGGACGGAGTGCACCTTCCGTTGGTTGGGCTCGTCCACGATGCCGTAACGCAGCGCCAGGGCCCGCATGAACGGCGTAGACAGGTACACGGCCACCAGCGCCAGCAAAAAGGCGCCAAAGCTGCGAAGCATGCTGCCTTCCCCCACTCACCCAATTCTACCGCCGGCCTGGGGGGCTGTCAAACCGGACGGGCACCAGTTCGACCCCCGCTTCCTCCAGAAACTCCCTGGCCAGCGGGTCGGGGTACTCGCCGGCGAAGACGATCCGCGTGATGCCGGCGTTGATGAGAATCTTGCTGCAGAGCGCGCAGGGCTGGTGCGTCACGTAGATCGTCCCGCCCTTGAGCGCCGTGCCGTGCTGTGCCGCTTGCACGATGGCATTCTGCTCGGCGTGGATGGCCCGGCAGAGTTCGTGCCGCTCGCCCGAGGGGACCGAGAGCCGTTCCCGCAGGCACCCGACCTCGGAACAGTGCTTCAGGCCGGCCGGGGCCCCGTTGTAGCCGGTAGCCAGGATGTGCTTCTCCTTGACCACGACCGCGCCGACCTGGCGGCGCAGGCAGGTCGACCGCCTCGCCACCAGGTCCGCGATTTCCATGAAATACTGGTCCCAGGAGGGACGGGCCGCTTGCGGGCTCATGGCGCTCGCCGGCTATTTGGTGCCGAAGATCCGGTCGCCGGCGTCGCCGAGGCCGGGCACGATGTAGCCGTGGTCGTTGAGCCGCTCGTCCACCGCAGCGACGTAGATGTCGACGTCGGGATGATGCGTGGAGACGTACGTCACGCCCTCCGGCGCGGCGATCAGGCACATGAGCTTGACGCTCTTGGCGCCCTTGTCCTTGACGATCTGGATGGCCGCCGCCGAGGACCCGCCGGTCGCCAGCATGGGGTCGATCACGATGGCGTCGCGCTCGCTGATGTCTTCCGGCAGCTTGCCGTAGTACTGCACCGGCTGGAGCGTGTTCGGGTCGCGGTAGACGCCTATGTGGCCGACGCGGGCCGTGGGGATGAGCTTGAGGATGCCGTCGGTCATGCCGAGGCCGGCCCGGAGGATGGGGACCAGCGCCACCTTCTTGCCGGTCAGGATGCGGCAGCGGGCTTTGGCCACCGGCGTCTGGACCTCGACCTCCTCGAGGGGCAGGTCGCGGGTGATCTCGTAGGCCATCAGCGTAGCGACCTCGTCGACCAGTTCCCGGAAATCCTTCGAATTGGTGTTGATGTCGCGGATAAAGGTGAGCTTGTGTTGGATCAGCGGGTGGTTAATGACGTGGAGCACTGTTTTTCCTCCCCATCGGCCGTCAGTCGGCCGCTTTCTCCTGGGCCATGATCTTGGCGACCCGCCGCTGGTGCCGGGCGTCGCCGGAAAACTCGGTGGTCAGGAAGGTCCGGATCACCTCGCAGGCGAGGTCGGGGCCGATCACCCGCCCGCCCAGCGTGAGCACGTTGAGGTCGTTGTGCTCCCGCGACATCCGGGCCGAGTAGGTGTCGTGGATGACCGCCGCCCGGACGCCCCTCACCTTGTTGGCCGCCAGGCTCACGCCGATGCCGGTGCCGCAGAGCAGGATGCCCCGCTCGTACTCGCCGGCGGCCACCGCCTTGGCCAGCGGGATGGCGACGTCGGGGTAGTCGACCGACTCGGGCGAGAAGCAGCCGAAGTCGTGGTAGTCGACGCCCAGTTCCTTAAGGAACGGCAGAACCTCCTCCTTCAGGCGGAATCCGCCGTGATCGCAGCCGATCGCGATTTTCATGCGTGCTGTCCCCCTTCCCTGTTCCATCCGAAAAATTCGGGCAGCCGGCCGGCGGTCTTGGCGATCAGCTCCTCCAGCTCGTCCCGGGTGGCACGGTAGACTTCCAGGGACTGACCGAACGGGTCGGACACCCCACGTGCATCCTCCCCCGCCGCAAACTCCCACAAAGAGAAGACGCGGGGAACGGCCTGGGGTTGCAGGCTCAGCACGTGCGCTTTGTGCTCCGGCTTCATCGTCAGGATCAGATCGGCGGCGTCGATGAGTTCCCGCGTCAGCTGGCTGGCCCGGTGGGCGCGGCCATCTATGCCGCGTTCCAGCAGCACCGTGAGCGCCTCGTCGCTGGCCGGCGCGCCTTTCGGCGCGCAGGTGCCGGCGGAAGCCACCTGCACCGGTTCCGGCAAGGAAGCCCCAGCCAGGCGCCGTTTGAGGAGCGCCTCGGCCATCGGGCTCCGGCAGGTGTTGCCGCTGCAGACGAAGAGCACGGTCTTCATCGACGATCACCCTGTGTCGGTTTCTCCCCGCGACGAGGCGTTTCCTGCCGTCAGCCCCGGCGCTTACCAATCCGGAGAGACGGGGAATACCTCGAACTCAGAGTCATTGGAGCAACGCAGACAAGAGAGGTGAAGTTCCCCGCCCTCCTCTTCGGCGGCGAACTCGACTGTGTTGCCACACCGGGCGCAGCGGGTCAAGTAGACCGTGTTGCAGGAGCGACAGTGACCGTCGACGACTTCCCCACCGCAGCGGGCGCATTTCATGGGCGACTCACCGGTTATCCCCCCGGGGCTAGTATCCCCAAAACGGCACGAGTCGCTTGCCGATGAACGAAGCCATCCGTCTACCCTGGCCGGCGGAAGAGCGGAGACTCCCCTGCGGCCTTGGCGGTGCGCCCCCGTGCGGAGCAACTCCAGCACGGCTCTGCGCCGGGCTTTTCCTCCCCAGCCGGAGCGGACTGGAGCACTTGGCGTCCGCCCCGGCCGCCGGGGCCAGCCGCAGGTCTTGTCGACCTCGCATCGAAGAGTAGGCACGGAGGTGAGCACCCATGATCACCAAGCCCTTCAGCACCCTCACCGAGCGGGAATGCGCCGAACTACTGGCGTTCATGAGAGGTTTGAGCGCGCAGCCACCCTACCCGGATCTGGCATCTATGGGTAGGAGCTTGTCCGCGCCAGGCTTTGAAGGAGGGCGCACCTTCCTGACCGTCTGGTCGGATGAAGGTACACTGTGCGGAACCGTCGGCGTGGTGACCCGGGAAGTGGTGGCCAGGGGTGAGGCCTTCCTGACCTCGGTCTTCGTGGAGCGTGAACGAGCCGGAATCCTGCCGTGTCTACTCCTTCAGGCCTACAAACTGTTGGCCGTCCAAGCGCCACCCGGGACGATTGTGCGCCTGGGCCTCCGGGAAGAGTCGGACTACCTGCGCGTCGCGGTGCTGGAGGCGGGCTTCCGGGAATGTTACCGCGTTCTCGAGCTTCGGCGCGCGGCCGCGGAACCCGTTCCAGCCGACTTGGGCCTGACTTTCGCACCGGTGTCAGCTGAGACGCTGCCGGACTTCGTGACCGTCCACAATGCGGCGTTCCTGACCTCCCCCAATGGTGGACAAGTCAGCGCCGGCGAGGTGGCGGAAGCTGCAACGGAGGCTGCGGCCCCCGACCTTCTGCAGGTTGGATACCTGGCCGGCGTTCCCGTAACGATGTTTGAACTCAGGCTCGAGGACGATACCGGGTGGATCGACGGTCTCGGCGTCCATCCGGACCACCAGGGTCGCGGCTTCGGGCGCGCCAGCCTGCGCCGAGCCTTGGCCACCCTGCTCGCGCACGGCGTCACCGAAGTCCGCCTCCGGGTGGTGGAGGCCAATGCGACCGCCCTTGCCCTCTACCGTGAAGAGGGCTTTGTGCAGGACAAGGTCGTGTCCACCTTCTTCGTGATTTCCCTCGCCGAGGCCCTCAAACAGCCCGGCGCCCCGTTGGGCCAATAGCCGCCCCCGCGCCGTGATTGGCGCCGGTGCCCGGCTTGGCTGACAGCAGCCACCGGCCGCCCAGTACGGCGGCCGGTGGCTTTGTTCGTCGCTTCCGCCACCTCAGACCGCGGTGCTCCGCGGCGGCGCCTCAAGCCACCGGCCGATCTGTTCCGGCGTCGCGAAGCCCAGCGCCACGAGGACTTCCCCGAGGGGGCGGCCGAGTTCGGCCTGCTTGCCCAGGGCCTCGAGCAACTGTTCGGGACCGATCACCTTTCCGTCCAGGAGCCGCTCGCCCAGCCTTGGCACGGGCGGCCCGTCGCTGTCGTTGCGGTACAAGGAGGCCAGGCTCTTCAGGATCGAGTGGGCGGAGGCCAGAGTCCAGTGGACCCGGCGGCCGCAGGCCCTCTCCAGTGCGGCGAGGGCCTCCTGAGAGGGCGGGCGGGGCGTCGCCACGACGAGGGTGGTCGCGCTGGCGGCCAACGGCACCACGCCGTAGGCCGTCGCCAGGTGCTTCGGCAAGACCACCGCCAGGCCCGGGTTGAGCCAGCGTTCATCGAGGTCGACGACCCCCCGCCCGGTCAGTTCGCCCAGGACGGCGAGCAGGTCGGACTCGGAGACCGTCTGGGTCTGCAGGAGAAGTTCGCCGAGCGGCACCCGTTCCTGGCTCTGCCGGGCCAGCAGCTTCCGCAGCCTGGCGGCGTCGATGAGCCTTTTCTGCAGGAGGATGTCGCCCAACTTGCGCCGGTACGCCGCGATCTCCTCCGCCGGGGCGAAGGTGTCGTGCTGCGTCTTGGCCCATTTCCGCTTCTGGGCCGGGGAACCGAAAAAATGCGTCCCCCAGGCGCGGAGGGTGGCGGCAAAGTTGATCGCGTTGCCCCACAGGTAGCGCAGGGGGACCAGCGGCGGAAGCAGCACGGCGTAGACCGCTTCCCGGAAACCGTAGACCTGCGCCACCGCGAGCCCGCGGCTCGCGAAGCGGACCAAGGAGAACGCGAAATTGGCCGGCAAGAGCAGTCGGAAGAGGATGAGGTTCGCTAGGCCGTGCGCCGCCGCCGGGGAGAAGAACAGGAAGGCCGCCGCCAGGTTGACGACGAGTCCCGGAATGGTCACCAGATTGGTGAACTTGGCTTTGGAATCCCGGATGACGGAGTAGCGTTGGGCCAGCGTCCCGCCGCGCCAGGAGACCCGCGCCGGCGTTTGAAAGGTGATTCCGTAGATCCAGCGGGTCTTCTGCCTGACCGCCTGGGCGAACGAGTTGGGGAACATCTCCTTGGTGGCCACGAACTCATTGACGAGACGCCCCCGGCTGTCGAGCCGGGCCACCCCCTCGACGTAATAGACGCCGCGCAAGCCCATCTTGGTCATCCGCATCGAGAACTCGTAGTCCTCGGTGAGACTGCCGAGCGCGAACGGCGCGCCGTCGTGTTCCTGGGCCAGAAGACGGGCCGCCTCCCGGGAGACGGCCGTGCCCACTCCGGCGGAGGGGATGAAAGCGGAGGTGCCCTCCCGGGTGAGCATGTGGCGGAAGTGGTTCTCGGCGAACTCATCGGCGTAGGTGCCGCGGGTCAGGTAGCCGAAGAAAGAGCGTCCCGGCCCGGAAGGCTGCATCGGCACTACCGGTATCTGGACGTAGTCGTTCGGCGGGATGAGGTAGTTGTAGAGCTTCAGGGAGAGCGGATGGATCAGGTCCTCCGCGTCGTGGAGCACCAGGATGTCGAACTGCGTGCCGTGCCGCGTCTCCCAGTCGACGACCGCCGCGTAGAGTTCGTTGAGGTTCTGGGCCTTGCCGGTGGGGCCCCGCGACCTGTTGATCACGACGTGGACGTTGAAGGCCCCCTTGGCTCCGGCCGCCAGCGCCACCTGGGTCGGTTCGTCGTTCGGGTAGGTCCCCACGAAGAAGTCGTACCGCGTTTCCGGGTACATGAGCAACTCCCGGTTGGTGCTGACCATCGCGGCGATGACCTTTCCCTCGTCCCAGGCCGGCACCATGATGGCGATGCGCTTGGGCGGGACGCTGTCAAGCGTGGCCAGATCCAGCCGGCGCGCCGACTTCCGCCCTTTCAGAACGTAGAGCACGTCCATCAGGAGGTCATCCAGGCCGCTGACGAAGTAGACCAAGGCGACCACATAGAACACCACGTAGAGCGGGAGCCAAACCCGGAACGGCACGTCAGGCAACCTCTTCGGGGCGGCGCAGGCCGAGGGCCGCCGGACTCGCCGCCATCGCGCCGGCCTGCCAGGCCGCCTCGATGACCGTCTCCAGGGCGGCCTCCGACAAGGCGCCCAGGGCGGCCTCCCTGGCCAGCGCACCGCCGCGCGCCACGGCGGCCACCAGCGCGTGCCGGCCGTCCGCGCCGAGCGCGTAGAGCGCCTGGGCGGCCTCCTTCCGCACCCACCATTCGGGATCGTCCAGTATCCCGGCGAGGGGTTTGACCGCTCCGGCCGCCTCGACCAGCGCCAGGCTCTTTGCGGCTTCGACGCGGACGAACCAGGCTTCGTCGCTAAGCAGCGAGACCAGCGTGGGGGCGACCGCGGCCGCTGGGAATCCGGAGAGACTCGTCGCCGCGTGCGCCCTCACCCCCGGGTTCCCGTCGGCGGCGAGGCGCAACAAGAGGCCGGCCGCGCCCTCATGCCGCCACGCCCCCAGGAAGTCGGCCACCCACATCCGGGCCTCCTCGGCGGCGCCCGCCAGCGACAGCTCCAACGCGGCGGTGAGTTCGCTTCCGGCAGACAGCAGGCCCGCCTTGGCCGCCTCCCGCTCGCCGGCCGAAAACGAGGCGATCGCCTCCACCAGGGCATCGACCGACTTGGGCACGCGGTTCTCGGTAAGAACTCCGATGGCCGCGAGGCGGACCGCCGGGTCGGCGTCGTGCAGCGCCACCAGGCAGAGGCTGGTGCTCTTGGGTACGCCCAGGCTGCGGAGGACCTGAATCGCCTCCACCCGCTTGGCCGGGTCGCGGTGCCGCAGCGCCGTTTCACCCTTCTGCAGGAGCCCCTTGGCGAGGAGGAGGCCATGGAACCGGTGCCAGTGGGGGCCGGGCGAGGCCAGCAGCGCCCGCCACAGAACGGACGCCCGCGCCCGGTCGATCAGCCCTTCCGCCGCCGCCGGGTCGCCGGAGAGGCTGTCCACGAGCTTTCGCACCTGATGCGGCGCCCTGAGCCTCGACCACCCGCGGAGGATCAGGACCACAGACACAGCGGACACCATGAACGCAAGAGTCAGCCGAACCAGCGCGAAGACAGGCATTCTGCTACGACCCCGTTTCTCACGGGCACAGACTATCTTGGAAAATGTGAAAGAATTCGACGAGAGAGGTGGTTCTCTCCTCTCGGGCCAGCTCTGGCAGGTTCTGGGGGGGGGCGAGGCAAAAGCGAAACCGGCCGGTCGCTCACCGGGCGGCCGGCTGGCGAGCGTCTGGCGCTGGACCAACTATCTTTGAACCGGGATACAGATCACCGCGCCGATGGGGATGTTGTTCGGATTGATGGCCGGGTTGGCGGCGCGCAGCGCTTCGACCGTGACCCCGTGCCTGGCGGCCAGCGCCGTGTAGGTGTCGCCGGGCTGCACCACGTAGCTCACGCCGGGACAGCGCCGGGTCGCTGGCCCGGGCACGCAGAGAATCCGGGCGACTTGGAGGCTCATTGGATCCACGCCGGGATTGAGCCGCTCCAGCTCGGCGACGGTCGTGCCGTAGCGCTGGGCAATGGCGTAGAGGGTATCCCCCGCCTTCACGGTATACGTCGTGGCTCCCGCCGGGCAGGCCCCCGGGGCCGTTCCCGGCGGAATGCAGATCACCTGGCCGACGGCCAACACGTTGGGGTCAGTGATCTGGGGGTCGGCCAGCCGCGACGCCTCCACGCTCACCAGATACCGCCGGGCCAGCCCCCACAAGGTCTCGCCGGCTTCCACGGTATGCAACGGGCCGCCGGCACACGGAACCGTGCCCGATGACACAGACATCCCTCCCCTTATGACTTCAGCCCAAACTATGCTCCGGGCTCGTCGCGGGTTCGGGACGCGCCGGTCGCTCAGGGCCGACTAAAGAGTCTGCGTGATCGTCCCGGGGGTGAGTATCTTCTTGCCGGCCCCCGGTCCCGGCTTCAAATCGTGTCTTTGGCGAGCTGCCAGGCATTCTCGGCGGGTACGGGCAGTTCTCTCTGAAGAAGCAGTTGAAGTGAGCTTCTCCTCCATGTGGCGATCGCTACGGCTGAGGGCCCTCGAGCAAAGGCTCGAAACGCCTTGCGCCGTGGAGAATCCGCCGGATTTGAACTTCCTCGCCAGCCACAACATAGAAGGCCAGATAGTTGCCGAACACCAGTACCCTGTGCTCGTCGAACCCCCTGTCCTTGAGTCTGCGCCCCATGAGGGGATATTCCGCCAGCAGGCCGATGCCCTCTCGAATTTCGCTTGCCACCCTGGCCGCCGCCTCGGGATTGTCCTGCGATATGTAGTCGAGGATGTCCCCAAGGTCTTGAACTGCGCTCGGGCTGTAGAGGATCCTGCTAGACATGATAGCGCTGCCGGATCTGCTCCCAGACCGCCTCATGGGCAACCAATGGCGCGCCGGACCGAACCTCCGCTTCGGCCTCGAGAAGCTTGCGCATCAATTCCAACTTTGCTTCTCGCTGTTCGTAGGCGGCCATGGACATCACGACCATGTCATCTCTCCCGTTCTTCGTAATGAAGACCGGTTCGCCCTTTTCATGCACCAACTCGGAAATCTCGTTGAACTTGTTGCGAAGGTCGGAACTAGGACGAATAGTAGGCATCGGGAACACCTCCGCTGCAACATCCTGATATCATCCTATCAATACGTTGATACGGCGTCAAGGCAGTTTGCCGGCGAATGCCAACCTATAGGCATTATGCCAATCAGTTTGAGGGAAACGACCAGGGCAACTGGCTTGAGTGCATCAAGCTCAGAACGGCCAAAGAGCAGGAGCGTTTTGTGGCGCCCAACCTCTTCGCCATCACCCAGTCCAAGTTCTATTCCGACTGGGAACCGCTCTGCATCTTACCGACGACCAAATGGTGGGGTTCGTCATGTACCGGGGTGGACCCCGAGGACGGCAATATGTGGATCAGCAGGCTGATGATCGATGAGAAGGAGCAAGGAAAGGTTACGGCACCCATTCCTTCCCGCCACGGCGTCGTGAGTCCGCAGCGCTTACCAACCGGTGTTCGTTGTTCGGACACCCATCGCCGTGTCAGTGAACAGGACGCCGTCGAGGTGACGTTGGCGGAGAATTCGTGGCACAGCCAGGGGCGCCCAGACCCTCGGCTTCCGTCCAGGAGGGACGGAAGCCGGGCATCTGTCCAGGGATGGACAGTTGCCCGGCCTTCGAGAGAGTCGACTTTCGCCCGAGCGCCGGCTTGACCAAGGAGAGCCCTGGTGCGAGCCAGGCACCGGGGAAGAAGCGCCTTTACGGCTGCTCCCCGATCCTCGCCGTCACGAGCCTCGTCGATCCGTCGCGCAGCACCAGCAGGGCGGCGGTCGAGCCGATCTTCAGCTTGCGGATCGCGTTCACGAACTGGTCCGCCGAGTTGACCTTGTCCCGGTTGATCTCCAGGACCACGTCGTACCGCTGGAGCCCCGCCTTCTCCGCCGGGCTGCCCGGCACCACGTCCATCACCAGAACGCCGACGCCTTTCTTGGCGCCCTGCAGTTCAAGAGCGTCGATCGCATCCTGGCCGAGGTCCTGGATTTGCACGCCCAGGTAGCTCCGGGCCACCTTGCCGTGGTCGATCAGGTCGCGCAGGACCTCCTTGGCAGTGTTAATCGGGATGGCAAACCCGATGCCCTGGGCGGCGGCGTTGACCGCGGTGTTGATGCCCACGACCTGCCCGGCCAGGTTAAGCAGCGGGCCACCCGAGTTGCCCGGGTTGATTGCCGCGTCGGTCTGGATCAGGTCCCGGTAGCGCCGCGGCCGGCCGTTGTCGTCGGCGATGGTGAGCGGGCGCCCCTTGGCGCTGACCACGCCGGCGGTCACCGTCCAGTCCATGCCGTACGGGTCGCCGATCGCCACGACCCACTCGCCCACCCGGAGGCGAGCCGAGTCGCCCAGCTGAACCTCGGGCAGCTTCTTGCCGCCGGCGTCCACCTTGAGCACGGCCAGGTCGAGCGCCTGGTCGCTGCCGATGACCTTCGCCTTGACCGGCTGGTCGAGGTCCTTGATCTTCACCTGGATGGAGTCGGCCCCCCGGACCACGTGATCGTTGGTGAGGATGTACCCTTCCTTGGCATCGAAGATGAAGCCCGACCCGAGGCCCTGACGCTCCTCGTTGGTGTCAGGGAAGTCCCCGAAGAACTGCCGGAAGAAGGGGTCGTTCAGGAACGGGTTCCCCTGCATCTGGCTCCGGGCGCTGAACTTGTAGGTGGTTTCGATCTTGACCACGGCGGGCGCGACCCGCTCCGCCACATCAGCCACCGAATTCGGGTTGGTCGGCAGCGGCACGGAAGCCGCCGCGGGGGTGGGCTCCTCCGCCTTGGTTGGACGGTCCACCAGGATCCGAGCCGCGATGACGCCTCCAACCATGGACGCCACCAGGGCCACCATAATCATGGGGAAGTACCTACGGAGCATCGCCCTTAGGGATTTCACAACCTGGATCCTCCTTTCGAACTGTTCAACATCACCGGCTGAAGAGCCGGATGACTGCGCTGCGGATGATGGCGAAGGTCCCTGCCGGGGCGCCAGGCGGCACCGAGTTGGCGATGCCGATCAAAGTCTCGGCCGGCACCTCGCCCACCAGGGTGAAGTTGGTGTCGCCCGCCGTCCAGTTGAGCACGTAGCCGGCGCATTCCTGGACCAGCCAGCCGGGGCCGTGCTTCAAGCTGATCTGCTTCGCGCCCTTGACCACGTAGCGGGTAAACGGGCGGGCCGGGCGCTCGAAGAGGGAGATGACCCCCAGGCCATCTGTGAAGCGGAGATGAACGACGTCGTCGTCCTCGCCGTCGGGCCGGACCACCTGGGCGCCGAGGTAGACGTAGCCGGGCGGCAGAGCGGCGGGCAGCCGGACCACCTGGCCGTCGCCGGGGGGAGCCGGTTGCTCCACGAAATCGCTCTCGGAGACGAGGCGGACGCCCTCGGGCAGCCTCAGGGAGAACAGCCGGTCCGGCAGGTCGTCCACGACGTCAAAGTCGGTGTAGACTGAGAGCGACGAGAGCGAGCCGTCGAGCCGGTACTTCTCGGTGCGCAGGACGACCCCCGTCTGCCGGTCGATCCAGAGCCGCTGGGAGAGGTGAGCGCACTGGCGGGGGACGAGTTCCACGATGTCGGCGGCGCGCCCGGCCACGGTGCCGGTGCCCCCGTAGACCACGCCGTAGTTCTTGTGCAGCAGCTCCAGGCTCTTGGCCGGCGCGGGAGGCGTGGCGGCGGCGGAATCCTCGAGCGAGGCGATCCGTTCCTCGGGCCTGTACTGCAGGCGGTGTTCGCCGTCGTCGATGACCACCAGATAAGGGATGCGGTGGGCCCCCAGGTATTCGAGGCGCGACTCACCGCTGCCCCGGTGGTGCACGGTGGTCGCCGTGGCGTCGCCCGAGCCGCTGGACCACGTAAAAAGCACCATGGTGCCGGCGTAGGTCTGGTGCGGCGCCACGGAGAGCGACCTGAGCAGCGCGGCGTCCGCCGGCGACTGGGCGGCCAACGCCGCGCCCCCCAAGACGAGCAGCATAAGTATGGCCAGATGCATGCGGATGGCCAGCCGACGAATCATCTTAATGCCGTCCTACTCCGAGAATTGTCCTACCAGCTTGACCCGGTCGGCGACCGGGGTGGACCGCCGGTCAGCGTCGCCCGCCACGGCGTAGTAGTAACTCTCCAACGCCCGGTCGGCCAACGGCTGTGCGGCGTTGACCAGCGAATGCTGGCGGTAAAACGACTGCGCTTCGATGACCTGAACCGTGGGAACCATCTGGCGGACCAGCGGGAAGACGACCAGGAACAGCGCGGCCACCGCGCCGGCGGCCAACCAACCGTAGCGGCGCAGCGGGATCACCTTCGCCGGCGTGGTGGCGGACGGCGCCGGCTCACCGTCGAGGCGGGCCATGAGGCCCTCCAGGAAACCATCGGGGACTTCCGCCGACGGCAGACCGGCCAGCGCGTCCTTGAGCGCCCGTTCAGCCTCGAGTTCCGCGCTGCACTCAGCGCAGGTGACCAGGTGCGCCCGGACCACCCGGAACTCCTCGGTCCCGAGTTCGCGGTCGAGGTAGGCCGAGAGCAGGTTGCGAACCCGTTCGCAGTTCATGCCCGCACGCCTCGCTCAGCCGGTCCGCCCAGGCGGCGGTAGGCCGGCAGGGTTTCGAGTTGCTCCCTAAGGAGCCGGCGGCCGCGGTGGATGCGCGACCGGACCGTCCCGATCGAACACCGGAGCATCGAGGCGATCTCTTCGTACGAGAACCCCTGCAGGTCGCAGAGGATGACCGCCATGCGGTACTGGGCCGGGAGGCGCTCCAAGGCAGCCTGGATCTCCCCCGTCAGCTGGGTCTGTTCGAGCACGACCGACGGGTCATAGGCGTCGTCGGGGACTACCCGCTCCATCGGTCCGTTGACCGTCGGGACGGGCGCGTCGAGCGACTCTTCCTTGCGGCGGCCTTTCCTGCGCACGGAATCGATGTAGAGATTGGCGACGATGCGATAGAGCCACTTCTCAAAAGACGTAGCGCGGTCGAACCGGTCGAAACTCCGGTAGGCCCGGATGAAGGCCTCCTGGGCCAGGTCGCGCGCCTCCTCGGGGTTGCCGCTCATCCGGTAGGCGAGATTGTAGACGTATTTCTGGTGCTTCTCGACCAATTCGGTGAAGACCCGGCGAGCCTCCGCCGCCTGGCTGGTACGAAGCACATCTGCCTGAAGCACGCCGATCATCATCACTCCACTCCCCATCGCCATGAACGAACCCGACAAGAGAAAAGTTCCTGGAGCGGGAGAAAGCGTTGCTCGGCCGGAAGGTTACCGATGAGACTAAGTATAATATAAGCCCCCGGAAAAGACAAAAGGGGAGCGATGGGGTGCGCATCCTGATGGTGGCCCGTCCCGCCCGCGGCGGGATGCGGCAGCACTTGTTGGCCCTGGCTGAAGGGCTCCGCAGCCGGGGGGTCGAGGTGGAGGTCGCCGGGCCGGCTGCCGAACCGCTCCTGCAGGAGTTGGCGGCGCGAGGCTGCCCCATCTGGGACATGCCCCTCTCGGCCTCTTTCCGGCCGCTCGAAGATCTGCGGGCCGCCGTGCGCCTCGCCTCGCTGCTGCGCCGGCGCCCCTTCGACGTGGTCCACGTGCACGGCTTCAAAGCGAGCCTCCCCGGGCGCCTGGGCGCCGCCCTCGCCGGGGCGCCCGTGGTCTACACCGTCCACAACTTCGTCTTCGAGGCGGCAGGCGGGGCGCGGCGGCGGCTGTACCTCGCGTGCGAGCGCCTCCTGGCCCCCTTCACCACCCGCTACATCGCGGTGAGCAAGGCGCTCCAGCGCGACCTCGCCGCTTCGGCGCGGGTGGCCCCGGCCCGCATCGCCGTGGTCTACAACAGCATCACGCCGCCCACGTCGCCTTCGGCCGAGGAGTTGGCCGCGGTGCGGCAGGAGTTCGGTCTAGACCAAGAGACGCAGGTCGTGCTGTGCGTGGCCCGGCTGGTCAGAGAGAAGGGCGTCGACTTGCTGCTGCAGGCGGCGGCCGCGCTGCAAGAGGCCGAGCGCGCCGGCGACCGGCTGCCGCCCTTCCGCGTGCTCGTGGCCGGCGACGGCCCCGAAGAGGCCAGCCTCAAGGAGTTGACCCGCAGCCTGGGGCTGGAGAGCCTGGTGACCTTCGCCGGCTACCGGACCGACGTCGGGGTCCTCCTCGGCCTGGCCAGCGTCGTCGCGCTCCCCTCCCGCGCCGAAGGCCTCTCCCTCGCGTTGCTCGAGGCGCTGGCGGCCGGGCGACCACTGGTGGCCGCCAAGGCCGGCGGGATGCCCGAGATCGTCCGCGACGGAGAGACTGCGCTGCTCGTGCCGGTAGAAGACCCGCTCGCCCTGGCGGCCGCCCTCCGCCGTCTCCTGACCGACCGGGGGCTGGCGGCCCGCCTGGCCGACGCCGCCCGGGCCGACGGCCGCCGCTTCACCTCCGAGACCATGCTCGACGAGACCCTCGCGGTCTACGATCAACTCCGGCGCCGCCCGGCAGCCACAAAGGAGTAACCCGACCATGCCACGCCGCACCCCCTGGGCTCCCTCGCCTGCGCTCATCGCGGCCCTTTTGCTCGCCATCTTCGCCACCGGGTGCCCGGGCCTCGCCGGCGCCCCGGCCGCCCCGGCCGCCGCGCCCCGGCGGGCGGTGCTCGTGCTGCTCGACGGCGTCAACGTCGAAGACCTGGCGAGCGCGAACCTGCCCAACTTCCGGCGCCTTTTGGTCCAGCGGGGCGCCATCGCGGCCGCCAACGTCCGCGCCGTGGGCCAATACCTCCCGGAGAGCGGTTACGTAAGCCTGGGCGCCGGCACCCGCGCCCTCGGGGGTCCGGCGTCGGGGCTGGTCCTTTCCGCCGACGAACTTTACCAGGACGAGCCGTCTGGGACGGTCTTCGCCCGCAACACCGGGGTGACTCCGCCGCCCGGAAGCCTGGTGGCGCTGGGCTTGCCCGAACTGCTCGAGCTGAACGGCGATGCCGACCACCCCATCGTCCCCGGGGGGCTGGGCCAGGCGCTCCGGGAGTCCGGGCACAGCGTGGCCCTGCTTGGCTCGGCCGATGGCGCCGACGGTCCCAGCCGCCTGGCCGGCACCGTCGCCATGGACGAGCGGGGGATCGTTCCGGCGGGTTCCGTCGCGCCCGAACTGCTGCTGGCCGACCCTCGCTTCCCCACCGGGCGCCGGACGAACTATGCGAGGCTGCTCGAGGAGTTTCGCGCCTTGTACGCCCGGAACGACCTCGTCGTGGTGGAGACCGGCGACACCGCCCGGCTCAACCGGTCGGCAGCGTGGCTGACCGCCGACCAGACGGTCCGGATGCGCCGGCTCTCCCTGCAGCGCTTCGACGCGTTCCTGGCCGACCTGGCGCAAGCGGTCGACTGGGACCGGACCCTAGTCCTCGTCACCGCGCCCTCGCCCAGCCGGACGGCGGTGGCCGGCAGCAACTTCCTGACCTTTGTGGCCGCCTTTGGTCCTGCCCTGAAGCCCGGGCTGCTCACTTCCCCGAGTACCCGCCGGCCCGGTCTCGTCACGGAGGCGGACGTCACCGCGTCGCTCCTCGGCTGGCTGAAGGCGGCGCCGCTGCCGTCCATGGCCGGCCGGCCGGTGGCCAGCATCCCCTTCACCGCGCCCCTCCCCGCCCTGGGCAGCTTCGTCCGCAAAGCCGTCATCACCTATTCCGAGCGGCCGCCCGTGCTCAAAGGGTACGTGGTCCTCCAGATCATCTTCATCCTGGCGAGCATCGGCGCGCTCTTCCTCGCCCCCCGCCTGCCGAAGGGCGCAGCGTCCGCCCTGCGGGCTTCCTTGCTCTGGCTCACGGCGGTTCCCGCGGCTCTGCTCCTCCAGCCGCTGGTTCAGACGGGCGAACTCGTCGCCGACCTGGCGCTCCTGATCGTGCTCACCGCGCTCTTGGTGCTGGTGGCCCGGCTCCTAAGCCGCCACCTTCACGGCGCCTTTCCGCTGGTGTACCTGGCAAGTGTGGCCCTGGTCATGGCCGACCTGGCGCTGGGCGCCCGCCTCGCCCGCAGCTCGATCCTGGGCTTCGACCCGATGAGCGGCGCCCGCTACTACGGGCTGGGCAACGAGTACGAGGGAGCGGTCTTCGGCGCGACCGTCATGGGCTGTGCGGCCCTTCTGGAAAGGTGGCCGGCCCTCCGGCGGTGGTGGATGCCGGTGACCCTGCTCCCGCTGGGCATCGTGACGCTCCTCGCCGGGCTCGACCGCTACGGCGCGGACTTCGGCGGGCTGATCGTCGGGGCGGTCACCCTGGTGGCGGCTTGGTTCTCCTTCCGCGGCGAGCCCGTGCGCGCCCGTCACCTGTGGACCCTGTTCGGGCTGGGGCTGGCCGGCGTCGCCGCCGTCTTGGCCCTCGACATCCTGCGGCCGAGCGGCGCCACCTCGCACATCGGCGTCCTGGCCCGGCAGGTGGCGGCGAACGGGCCGTCCGTCCTGCTTGACGTGATCTCCCGGAAACTGGCCATGAACCTCCGCCTGATGCGCTACACACCTTGGGCCGACGTCCTCCTGGCCTTCATCGTGGGGCTCGGCGTGCTCTTCTACCGGCCGGTGGGCCTGCTGCGCCGCCTAATCGCCGAAAATCCCTGGTTCACCAAGGGCATGTGGGCGGCCCTGGCCGGCACCGTCACCGCCTTCGTAGTCAACGACTCGGGCGTCGTCGCCGCCGCCACCTTCATGCTCTACCCCGTGGCGCTCCTGCTCGATCTGGCCCTTCGGGACACCTTCTTCCCCGATCGCTGAATTGCGCGTCGTTCAGGAGGTTTCCGCACCGCGACGGCGTATTTCTCCTGGTGTTTAACCGGTTAAACGAGGAGTGCGCCGCTTGCCCACCCGATCCCGCCGTCCCACCATCCGAGAAGTGGCCCGCCTCGCCGGGGTCTCCACGGCGACGGTCTCCTATGTCCTCAACGACAGCGCCGCTATAACGGCTGAGACGCGCCGCCGGGTACAGGAGGCGATCGAGCGGCTCGGCTACCATCCGAGCGGCCTGGCGCGGGGGCTCGCCGGCAAGGCCACCCGGACCATCGGGGTGCTGTTGCCTGCGGCTTCCAGCGGCGGCGACGAACACTCCGTGACCCAGGCGCTGGCCGGCATCAGCGAGGCCGTCTGGTCCTCGCCGTACACGCTCCTGCTCTCCCCCGCCGCCGGCCGTTCGGTGGCAGTCTTCCGCGAGAAGGGCGCCGAAGGACTCCTCTGCTTCGCCGGCCGCGATGAGGAGTGCCTCGCCGAGGCGGTGCGTTTGGGCTTCCCGGCCGTGAGCCTCGGGCAGTCGCCCCACCCCGTCCCCTGGGTCGACACCGATCACCGCCGGGCCGGCCGGGAAGTGGCCCTGCACCTGCTGCGGCTCGGTCACACCCAGTTGGCCCTCCTCTCCGGTGGGCGGCCGGTCACCGGGGCGGCCGAGCGGCGCCAGGGTTTCCTCGAGGCGCTCGCCGCGCACCAGCTCCCGGTCGAGCCCGACCTGCTCCTCACGGCCGAGCCGACCTTCCAAGGCGGGTACCAGGCGATGGACCAGCTGCTGGCCCTGGGGGCCCGCCCCGGCGCGGTGGTCTGCCACAGCGACACGATGGCGCTGGGGGCGATCCGGGCCGCCCGCAACAAGGGGCTGGCCATCCCGCAGGATCTGGCCGTCGTCGGCTTCGGCGACGAACCGTTCGCCGCGTACGGCGAACCGCCGCTCACGACGGTGCGTGAACCGCTCGCCCAGCTCGGAAGGCGGGCGGCGCAGCTTTTGCTCGAGCTTCTGGCCACCCCCGACCGCCCCCCAGCGCCGGCGGGTGAACTTCTCCCCGCCAAGCTGGTCGTGCGGGAGTCTTGCGGCTCCCTGATGTGGATCTGAAACGAAGAGAAAGCGAGTGACGGGAACATGCCAAGCGTGCGACTGGTGAACGTCAGCAAACGGTTCGGCAACGCCACGGTGGTCAAGGGCGTCACGCTGGAGATCAAGGACAAGGAGTTCGTGGTCCTGGTCGGTCCTTCGGGGTGCGGCAAGTCGACCACCCTGAGGATGATCGCCGGACTGGAGGAGATCAGCGAGGGGGAGATCTACATCGACGACCGCCTGGTCAACGATGTGGCGCCCAAGGACCGCGACATCGCCATGGTCTTCCAGAACTATGCGCTCTACCCGCACATGAACGTCTACGAAAACATGGCCTTCGCCTTGAAGCTCCGCAAGACCCCCAAGGCGGAGATCGACCGGCGGGTGCGCGCCGCCGCCCGGCAGCTCGACATCGAAGATCTGCTGCATCGCAAGCCCAAGCAACTCTCGGGCGGCCAGCGGCAGCGAGTGGCCGTCGGACGGGCGATCGTCCGCAACCCGAAGGTTTTCCTCTTCGACGAACCGCTCTCGAACCTCGACGCCAAGCTGCGGGTCCAGATGCGTTCGGAACTGAGCAAACTCCACAACCAGCTGCAGTCCACCATCATCTACGTGACGCACGACCAGACGGAAGCGATGACCATGGGCGACCGGATCGTAGTGATGAAGGACGGCGTGATCCAGCAGGTCGGGGCGCCGCTGGAGATCTACGCCAACCCGGTGAGCATGTTCGTGGCGGGCTTCATCGGCAGTCCGGCCATGAACTTCCTGCCGGTCACCGTGGTGGTGGAGGGTGAAGAGGTGCTCCTCGACGCGGGCGCGTTCCGGCTGCCGCTCCCGGCGGCGAAGGCGAAGAGCCTGGCGAGCCTCGCCAGCTACGTCGGCAAGGAAGTGGTCATGGGGATCCGCCCCGAGGACGTCGACGATGCGGCTTTGACGCCGAGCGACCCGCGGGCCACGGTGACGGCCCTCATCGAAGTGGTCGAGCCGATGGGGAACGAGTCCTACCTGTACTGCCGCGCCGGAGACCACAGCTTCGTGGCTCGAGTGGAGGCGCACACCACGGCGAACGACGGCGTGAAGCATCCGGTGGCGTTCGACATGAACAAGGTGCACCTCTTCGACAAGGCGACCGAGGCGGTGCTCCGCTAGAGCTGGCGCACCTCGCTGGCGGCTTTCCGGAGGCGGTTCATCACGGCGTAGCCGAGCCCCGTCTCCGGGAAGCCCTCGGCCACGATGGCCTGCACTCCCGCCGCATCGAACCAGCGGAGCGCCGCGAACAGGGCTGCGGCCGCCTGGGTGGGTTCCTGGGCGGGACCCAGGTCGAGGGCGAACACGGCCGGCGCGGGCCGGGGCGCGGCCGGCGCAGGCGCAAGCAGGTCCCCCACCAGGAACGGGACGCCGGCGGCAGCCGCCGCCGCCTCATGGCTGGCGAGGCTCTCGTGGCTGGTGAGCAGTCCGACCGCTTCCCCAGGCGACCGGGTCAGTTTCCCGGCCACCACCTGCCAGGTGGCTTGGGCAAGCCGCTCCCGGGCGTGACCGGCGTGGGAAGCGGGGCCCACCGGTGGGGCGACCAGCGTGAGCGGGGCCGCCGGAGCGTAGTGGGTGTACTTGAGGCCGGGAGAGCGCGGGGCGACCTTCCCGGCCTCCGCTTTGCGCAGCACGGCGGGATCGATCTCCACCTCCCCGGCGACGCGGCGGAGTTCCTCCAAGGGCAGGCCGCCCGGGCGGAGCACCACCGGCCGGGGGCCGGTCAGGTCGACCACCGTCGACTCGACGCCCACCCCCGCCGGGCCGCCGTCGAGGATCACGTCCACCCGGCCCGCGAGGTCGTCCCAGACATGGGCGGCCGTCGTGGGGCTGGGGCGCCCCGACCGGTTGGCGCTCGGGGCCGCCACCGGCACGCCGGCCGCGGCGATGAGCCCCAAGGCGACCGGGTGGGCCGGCATGCGCACCGCCACCGTGTCGAGTCCGGCCGTGACCTGATTGGGCACCCGCTCCGTCCGGGGCAGCACCACCGTGAGCGGGCCCGGCCAGAAAGCGTCCATGAGCGCGCGGGCGAGCGCCGGCACGTCCCGGACGAGATGGGGCAGGCTTTCCAGCCCCGCGATGTGAACGATCAGGGGATTGTCGGAGGGCCGCCCCTTGGCGGCGAAGATGCGTCCGACGGCCGCCGGGTCGAGGGCGTTGGCCCCCAGGCCATACACCGTCTCCGTCGGGAAGGCGACCAGCCCGCCCCCGGCCAACACCGCGCCAGCGTCGGCGAGCAGCGCCGGGTCGGGTTGCACGGGCAAGAGGCGCAGCAGGCGGGTTTTCATGGCCCACAAGCCCTGATGGCCCGGACCACCCGGTCCTTCCCGGCGTAGTCAGGGAGCACGGCGACCTCCGTGAAGGCGCCGGTGGCGTGCACGAGGTCGCGCACGGCCGACCCCTGGTCGTGGCCGATCTCCAGGGCCAAGAGGCCCCCGGGTTTGAGGAGCGCCCCCAACTGGGGTAGCCACTCCCGGTAGAAGCGCAGCCCGTCGGGGCCGCCGTCGAGCGCGCCCCGCGGCTCGAACTTGATGTCGGGCTCCAGTTCGTCGCAGATCCTGCTCGGGATGTAGGGCGGGTTGCTCGCCACCACGTCGAACTGGCCGGCCAGGCCGGCGCCG
>JBLNBQ010000142.1:0-74728 GCA_050260095.1 Chitinophagales bacterium | reverse complement strand
ACGCTTGGTGGCTGCTGAGCGGCGCCATCAGGCCTCGCTGCCCGGCTTTTCCGCCGCAGCCTTCGTCGCGCGGAGACGCTCCATGATCTTTCCTCTGAGTTCCTCGAAGGTGGCCGGGTTCTGGCGGAGGAACTCCTTGGCGTTCTCCCGGCCTTGTCCGAGCCGGAGATCGCCGTAGGAGAACCAGGTGCCGACCTTGGTGAGCAGGCCCAGGTCGGTGGAGAGGTCCAGGACCGAACCTTCCCGCGAGATGCCCGTCCCGTACATGATGTCGAACTCCGCTTCCCGGAAAGGCGGAGCGACTTTGTTCTTGACCACCTTGACCCGGGTGCGGCTCCCGATGATGTCGTTGCCGCTCTTGAGCGTCTCGATCTTGCGCACGTCCATCCGGACGGAGGCGTAGAACTTGAGGGCCCGGCCGCCCGGCGTCGTCTCGGGGTTGCCGAACATCACGCCAACCTTCTCCCGCAGCTGGTTGATGAAGATGGCGCAGGTCTTCGACTTGGCGATCGCACCGCAGAGCTTGCGCAGGGCCTGCGACATGAGCCGGGCCTGCAGGCCCACGTGCGCGTCGCCCATCTCGCCCTCGAGTTCGGCCCGGGGCACCAGCGCAGCGACCGAGTCGACCACCACGACGTCGATGGCGCCGCTGCGCACCAGAGCTTCGGCGATCTCCAGGGCCTGCTCCCCCGTGTCGGGTTGCGAGACAAGGAGGTCGTCGAGGTTGACGCCGAGGTTACGCGCGTATTCGGTGGGAAAGGCGTGCTCGGCGTCGATGAAGGCGGCGATGCCGCCGGTCTTCTGGGCCTCGGCCACGATGTGCAGCGCCACGGTGGTCTTGCCCGAAGACTCGGGGCCGTAGATCTCGATCACCCGGCCGCGCGGCACCCCACCGACTCCCAGCGCCCAATCGAGCGAGATCGCCCCAGTCGGGATGACGTCGACGTTCAGGCGGGCGCTCTCCTCGCCCAGCCGCATGATGGAACCCTTGCCGAACTGCTTCTCGATCTGGAGAATCGCCAGTTCGAGGGCTTTTCCTTTTTCGTTCTCCTTTTCGGCCATACCTTGCCCTTGCGGGCTGTCACGCTCCTTCTTGCCCAATCTTCAGGGGTGAGGCCGACAGGACGGAGTAGATCGGCCCACGCCGGGTCAACTCGCTCCGCATCACCCGAACCTCCTTCACTCTGAAGGAGAGCAGGGGCTCGTCACCGAAGGCGAGCGCCGCCTCGCGCCACGGCCCGGGGGGTGCGCCGCGAAGGCGACCCAACGTCAGATGGGGCGCAAACGGGCGCTCCTCCTTGGCGAAGCCGAGGCGTTCGAGCGCCATCTCGAGGTCGGAGTGGAGCGCCGAAAGTTCAGCACGTCCCTCCCGGATTCCCAGCCAGACCACGCGGGGCGCTCCCCGTTCCGGAAAGAGACCGAGGCCCGCCACCGTGAGGGCGAACTCGGAGTGACGGCTGGCTACCTCCTGCACGGCCTCGCCCACCGGGGCGACGCGCTCAAGCGGTATCTCACCGAGGAAACGCAGGGTGAAGTGGAGATGAGGAGCGCTGACCCAGCGCACGTCGCCAGGCAGATGGCGCAGGCCGTCCACCACGGCGCCCAGCTTGCCCTGGAGAGCGCCGGGCACGTCCACGGCGATGAATACCCGCACCTCATCCATGCCGATCCAAATCACCTACCGGCACTCTCGGCTGGCCTCCTGGCCCTAGTGAGCGTTCGCCGGGGCGGTGGACTTTTCCTCCGTGCCAACTAAAATACGGTTGAGCGTGAAACCGGCGTCCTTTCCTCTGACCTCCAGCGTGTCCACGGCTTGGAGACGGTATCCATCGCCGGTTCGGGAGAAGTAGAGGAGCGCCATGGAGTAGGGGTCCTCACGGGCCTGCGTCTGCAACCCGCGCAGGCCGGCGGCCCCGGTGGTCCCCGCGTCGATCACCGTCGTGCCTGCCTCCTGGGCGACCGAAAGCCGGTGGTCGTGCCCGTGCAGGATGACCCCGACCTTGCCGGCCAGCGACCTGGCCATCAGCCGGTTGTGTACCGCCACCACGTCGACCCGGCGGCCGGACGACTCCACCTTGGCCAGCAGAGCCTGGTCAACCCCGGCCAGCTCGCCGGCGGAGGCCACCTCCGGGGAGGTTCGCCGCGACGACGGGTCGGCTGCGCCCAGGATGGTGAGGCCGCGGAAGACGGCCGTCTCGCCGTCAAGGACGTGGATGTTGCGGTAGCGCTGGAGCTGCCGGAGGAGATACGGCGTGTCATGGTTGCCGGGGGTGAAGTAGTAGGGCACGCCCAGGCCGGCGATGTCGCGAAAGAGTTCGCCCTCGAGCGGCGTGCCGAAGTCGGTGAGGTCGCCGGTGTCCACCACCGCGTCCACCTTGAAGGCTTTGACCGCCTCCGCCACGAAGCGGAGGCCGAGCGGGTTGTTATGCAGGTCGGAGACGTGTAGCAGCCGCAGGTCCTGCGCAGGCTGGGCGACGGTGGAGAGCAGCGTGAGGCGGTCGGAGAGGCCGCTCAGGTTTTTGGTCAGCGTCTCAACCTGAGTGCCCACGCCGCCGAACTGCCGCCAGTTCTGCTGGAGCAGGCCGACGACCCAAGGCGCGGCTTCCAGGGCGCCCTGGTAGCGCGGGCGGGCGAAAGCCGACTGGTCGTACTGGAGGGCCACCCCTCCAGTGACCCCCGCCATGAGGAGGGCGCCGGCCAGCGCGCCCAGCGCGATCTCCCCGGCCTTCCGGCGGCAGGTGGCGACGGCGATGCCGCCCAGAGCCGCCGCCAAAAGGAGCGCCTGGGCGATGAAGCGGACGACCAGCGGGCGAAGGGAACCCTCGGCGCTGGCCAGGGCAGCTTCGGCCGACGCATTCTTCCCCACCCACCGCTGGAGGTCGGACAGGTTCACCCCGAGGAGGGTGACGCGCAGGGCGAGCGGAAGACGGTGCGTGTCAGCGGAGACCTCGCCGAAGGGCGGCAAGGAGAACGTCGTGCCCCCATGCGGGGCGAACGCCGCCGAGAGCTGCACTTTGAACGGGCCGACCTGCCCGACGGCCGCGGAGAGATAGAGCGCCGCCGCCAGCGCTGCGGCAAGCACGACGAGGAGAGGCAGCACCGTGCGGGAGGCGCGCCCCGCCGGCCTGACCCAACTCCACCGGCCCAGCGCCGCTGCGCTGGCGTTGCTCACACAGCTTCACTCCCCTGCCGCCAAATCTGCGGGACGAACCTCTCCCCCGCCCAAGGCCTCCCAGAGGAGGGTCAAGGCGGCGGCGGCCGACCGGGCTTTGTTGGCCCGCCGGTCGGTGCCGAGGCGCAGTTCGCGGACGGTGACGCCTTCCGGCGAGGCCAAAGCGACGTACACCAGGCCGACCGGCTTGCGCTCCGTGCCGCCCCCGGGCCCGGCGATGCCGGTCACCGCCAGCCCGAAATCGACGGCGCTGCGATTGCGCACGCCTTCGGCCATCGCCCGGGCCGTCTCGGCGCTCACCGCGCCGAACTCGGCCAGAGTGGCCTCGGGCACGCCGAGCAGTTCGACCTTGGCCCGGTTGGAATAGACGACCAGCACCCGGTCGAGGTACTCCGAAGCACCGGGCACGTCCGTGAGCTGGTCGCCGATCAGACCGCCGGTGCACGACTCAGCCACCGCCAGGCGCTTGCCGGAGCGCCGGAGCAGGCTGCCGGTGGCGGCCGCCAGGGAGACGCCTTCGGAACCGAAGACCAGGTCTCCGAGGGCCGCCCGGACCTTCCGGCCGAAGGAGGCCAGCAGTGCGTCGGCTTCGGCGCCGCTCGCCGCGCGTGCCGTGAAGCGAACGTCTAGAACCCCATGGCCGACACAGACGCCCAGCGTCGGGTTGGGGCTCTGCCACAGCTCACCCAGCCGTGCGTCGACCTCGCTTTCCGGGACGCCGGCCAGGTGGAGCGTCTCGGAACGGATCACTCCCAGCCCCAGGCCGGCCAGGCGGGGGGCCACCTCTTCGGTGAAGAGGCCGATCAGTTCCCGGGGAACCCCGGGCAGCGCGACCACGACCTTGCGGGCGCCGCCCCGGTCTCCGCTCCACCACACGCCGGGAGCGGTGCCGTAGCGATTCTGCAGGGGGACCGCCCCCGCGGGCATCCGGACCATGCGCAGCGCTTGCTCGCTCACGGGGCGGCCCCGGGAGGCCAGCCAGGCCTCCAGCCAACCGCGGGCCAGGGCGTCCTCCACGAGGGGCAGGCCCAAGACGTCAGCGATCGCTTCGATTGTCAGGTCGTCCTGGGTCGGACCGAGCCCGCCGCTCACCACCACAAGGTCGTGGTCGTGCAGCGCCTGGGCCACGGCCCGGCGCAGCAGGCCCGGCTCGTCCCCCACCGAGGTCCGCCGGGTCACCTGCACCCCAAGCTCAGCAAGGCGCCGGGAGAGGAACACCTCGTTCGTATCGGTGATCTCCCCCAGCATCAGTTCGGAACCGGTCGTCAGAATCTCTGCCTTCATCGCGCTCACCCGCCGGGTAGACTTCTCGGCGCAAGGCGGCATCCCTCCCCCGCGCCTGCTCAGGCCGCGGCGACCGGGAGGGCCAGCGCCTCGCGGAAGGCGTCGCCGTCGATGCGTTCCTCCTCGCTCAGGTGAGCGACGACCCGCTCCAGCCCGGCGCGGTGTTCCTCGATGATTCTCCGAGCCCGCTCCACCTGCTCGTGGATGAGGTTGCTCTGCGCCTCATGCAGCAGGCGGTCGGGCAGAGTCTCCTCGCTAACCACGCCCAGGTGCGACATCCCGGCGATCACCACCTGCTTGGCCAGTTTGACGGCCTGCTGGAAGTCGCCGGTCGAACCGGTGGACCGGCCGCCGAAGAAGGTCTCCTCGGCCGCGGCCCCCGCGACGGCCACGGCGATCTGGTCGAGCAGTTCCTCCTTGGTGTAGAGGTACTGGTCGTCCTGGGGCGACTGCCGCATGTAGCCCAGCGCCCCACCCCGGGAAGTGACCGTCACGGCGCTCACCGACCCCGGCCTGAGCACCTCGCTCACGACGGCGTGGCCCGCCTCGTGGTAGGCGATCCGCCGCTGCTCCTTGCTGCCGGGGCGCCGGGCGAGCTTCTCGCCCATCATGACCTTCTCGATGGCCTCGTGCAAGTCGCGCTCCTGGATCTCCTTGCGATGGTCTCGCCAGGCCAGGATGGCGGCTTCGTTCATGACGCTTTCGAGGTGGGCGCCGGAGAACCCGAAGGTCTCCCGGGCCACCGCCGCCAGGTCGACTCCTGCCGCCAGCGGCTTGTTGCGCGCGTGCAGCCGCAGGATGTGCAGGCGCCCCTCGCGGTCGGGAAGGTCCACCTTCACGAGACGGTCGAAGCGGCCGGGACGCAGCAGGGCCGGATCGAGGATGTCCGCCCGGTTGGTCGCCGCGACCACCAGGACGCGCACGGCATCTTTCGCCGAGAGCCCGTCCATCTCCACCAGGAGCTGGTTCAGGGTCTGGTCGTACTCGTGGTGGCTCGCCGGCTGGCCGCGCCGCCCGCCGAGCACGTCGATCTCGTCGATGAAGACGATGGCGTTCTTCTTCCCCTGAGCGGTCGCCAGCGACCGTGCCCGGGCGAAGAGCTGCCGCACCCGCTGCGCGCCGACCCCGGCATACATCTCAACGAACTCCGAGCCCGACGACGCCACGAACGCGGAGTCCGTGTAGTTGGCGGCTGCCTTCGCCAGCAGCGTCTTGCCCGTCCCGGGAGGTCCGGAGAGCAGGATGCCCTTGAGCGGGCGGATTCCCAGCTCGTTCACCAGCTCGCTGTCGCGGATGAAGTTGAGCGCCTCGACGAACTCCCGCTTGGCCACCTCCTGGCCGCCGATGTCGTCGAAGCTGATGCCGCCGCCCACCGCGCTCTGGCCCTTGTTCTCCACCACCTGGTAGTGCCGGGAGGCCGAGAGGTTGCCGGGCAGTCCCTTGCCGTCCGTCACCATCCGCAGGAGCAGGAAGCCGCCGCTCAACAGGAAGAGCGGGGTGACGTCGATCCCCTGCTTGATGAGGAAGATCAGCGTCGCGGCTCCGGCTCCGACCGCCAGTTCGACCCAGGGGGTCGTGGTCCGCTTACGCATGCTGGTCACTCCCTTCCTGCGCCACCGCCGTGGTGTTCGCCGGCTTGCGCTCCACCACGTCGTAAAGGACGTGGTTCTTGTCTTTCAGGCCCAGGTAGATGCGGTCGGCATCGACCCAGAGGTACGGTGTGGCGAGGCCATCGGCGTGGGCCTCCTTCACCACCGCGGCCCGCATCTCCGTGAAGCGTCCGGTGGCCAAGCCTTCCTGCAGCGCGAAGTTCATCTCGTACAAGGCGCCGGTGAGCTTGGCCGTCCGGTTATCGTGCACGACGACCTTTCCGGCGTCCCGTCCGTATGCCAGATCGAGCAGCTCGAGCAGGCGGTCGTGGCTCGCCCGGAAATCCCGCGCCGGTCCCATGGTCACGACGAGGTTCATTCGTCCGTCCACCGGCTCCAGCCGGGCATCCTTAACGCCGTCGACCTTCCGCGCCGAAGCCAGAAGAGGTCTCTCGACCTGGTAACGGCCGAGCAGCCACTGTCCGCCGAAGACCAAGGCGATCGTAAGAAGGAAGGCCAGGAAGATTACCTCCACTTTAAGGCCTTTGATCTGCATTTCACACACCCTCCCTCCGAGTTTACAGAATGCAATTATAGCACACCCCTGGTGGGGATGCCACCCACGGCGGCCGGCGGCGCAAAACGAAGCGGACGGCCCTTTCGGACCGCCCGCACAGCGCATCTTCCAGAAACGGTTGCCGGCGACTTACCCGCTGACGCTCCCGGATCGACGGACCGGCCGGGAGACCCGGGCCGTTCCTCCCCCGGCCGTGAGGCCGAGGAGTTCCGGGGGGACAGACATGAAGTAACTCACCCCTGAGACCACCGTGACGGCCGCCGCCACCCACATCGACTCGCGCCCCAGCGGCAGGCCGAGCAGCGTCGCTACGACCGCCACGATCTGGACCACCGTCTTGATCTTGCCCCACTTGTTGGCCGGGATGACCACCCCTTCGGCCGCGGCCACAAGGCGCAGTCCGGTCACCGCGAATTCCCGGCCGATGATGAGCACCGCCTCCCAGGCGCCGATCCGGCCGAGTTGCACCAGCGAGACGAGCGCAGCGGAAATGAGCAGCTTGTCGGCGAGCGGGTCGAGGAGCGTGCCTAGCCGCGTCACCTCGTTGCGCCGGCGGGCCAGGTAACCGTCGAGCCCGTCGGTGGCCGCCGCGACGGCGAAGACCACCGCGCCCAGGAAGCCGCCGTACGGCACTTTGAGGAAGATGATGGTCATGAAGACGGGGACGAGGAAGATCCGTCCAAGTGTCAGCGCGGTCGCCAGGGTCACGGGAGCACCCCCTCCACCTTGCCGGAAACGTCGTAGGCTCCGGCGCGCTCGATCCTTGCCCACACGAACTGCCCCACGGCGGCCGTTCCGGCCAGGACCACCTGCCCGTCAACCTCGGGCGCCTCACGGGCCGACCGCCCGAAGGCCCGGCCCCGGCCGCCTCGCTCCACGAGGACGAGTTCCCGCCCGCCAACCCGGGTGGCGTTGAGTTCACGCGAGATTTCCTGTTGGACCGAGATTAGCCGCTTGAGCCTCGCCGCGGCGACCTCGGCCGGCACCTTTCCGCTCAGGCGGGCGGCGGGCGTGCCCTCCTCCGGCGAATAGGTGAAGGCCCCCACGTGGTCGAGCCGCTGCTCCTGCAGGAAGGCCACCAACTCCTCGAACTGCGCTTCCGTCTCACCCGGGAACCCCACGATGAAGGTGCTCCGGATGACCAGGCCCGGGATCATCCGCCGGGCGCGCGTAAGCAATTCCGCGTAGTGGGCCGCGTCTCCTGCGCGATGCATGCGCCGGAGCACGCTGCCATTAACATGCTGCAAGGGAAGGTCAAGGTAAGGGACGACCCGGCGGCTGCCCGCCATCGCCTCGAAGAGCTCGTCGGTCACGTGCTCGGGGTGACCGTAGAGGAACCTGAGCCAGACCAGCCCCTCCAGCTGGTCGAGCCGCCGCAGCAACTCGGGCAGGCGGCCCCTGCCGTAGCGGTCGCGGCCGTAGGCCGTCGTGTCCTGCGCGATGAGCACCAATTCCTGCCGCCCTTGAGCGACGAGTTGCTCCGCCTCGGCGACGATGCTCTCCAGCGCCCGGCTGCGGTACTCCCCCCGCATCAGCGGGATGGCGCAGAAAGCGCACCGGTGGTCGCAGCCCTCCGCTACCTTGAGATAGGCCGTGCCTGGCCCGGTGGTAACCAGGCGCGGCGCCTCTTCCGGGAGGTAACCGGGTGCTTCGACTTCCACCACCCGTTCTCCACCCAGCACGCGTTCGATGATCTCCGGCAGGTGGTCGTATGCGCCGCTGCCGACGACCGCGTCGACCTCGGGCAGTTCGGCGAGCAGCTCGGCGCCGTAACGCTGCGCCAGGCAGCCGGCGAGAACGAGGGCGCGGCACCGTCCCTCACCCTTCCAGCGGGCGAGCGACAGCACCGCGTCTATGCTCTCTTCCTTGGCGGCCTGGATGAAGCCGCACGTGTTCACGATGATGACGTCTGCTTCAGAAGCCTCGGCCGCCAGCGGGTACCCGGCGGCGCCCAGCCGGCCGAGGATCACCTCCGTGTCGACCAGGTTCTTCGAGCAGCCCAGGCTGGCCACGGCCACTGCGGCTCGCTCCTGCACCATTCCGTCTACTTTGTTCCCCTCACCTTCACCAGCTGCGCGAGGCGGGCATCTTCTTCCCGCGCTAATACTCTATCCCTTCCTGGGCGGGAAGCCCCGCCTGGAACGGGTGTTTGATTTCCTGCATCACCGTGACCAGGTCGGCGGCTGCCAGGAATTCCGGGGGCGCCTGCCGTCCCGTGAGAACCACGTGTACGCCCGGCGCCCTGGCCTGCACCGCCTTCAGCACCTCGGACGACTGCAGCAGGCCGTATCCGGCGGCCACGTTGACCTCGTCGAGGATCACCAGGCGGTACTCGCCCGAGGCGAGCAGCTCGGCCGCCCGGCGCAGGCCGCCCTCCGCCAGCGCCACGTCTTCGGCGGCCGGGCGGGCCAGGTTGACGAACGCCCGGCGCCCCGCCTGCTCGGCCAGGAAGCCGGGAAAGCGGCCCAGCGCCGCGAGTTCGCCTGTTTCCGCCTGTCCCTTCAGGAACTGAACCAGCGCCACTCGCCCACCGTGGCCGAGCATCCGCAGCGCCAGCCCGAGGGCGGCGGTGGTCTTGCCTTTGCCCGGCCCGGTGTACACCAGAAGAAGGCCTGAACCGGCTCCCTCAGTCAAGGCCGCTCACGCTCCGTCGCCCCCACCTTTTCGACACAGGGCGAGCAGGTCCTCCATCCGCTCGAGGACATAGTCGGGGTTGGCATAAGCCAACTGGGCGCGGCTGAACGTGCTCCACCCCACCGCGGCGGTGGCGGTTCCCGCCCGGCGCCCCGCCTCGAGGTCGGCGGGGCTGTCGCCCACCATCAGCGCGTCTTCGGCGGCCACCCCAAGTTGTTCCAGGGCGAGCAGCACCGGCGCCGGGTCGGGCTTGTGGCGCTCCGTGTCCTCGAGGCAAACCGCAGTCTGGAAATAGCGGGATAGGTCGAAGAGTTGCAGCCCTCGCAGAACCGGGCGGCGGATCTTGGAGGAGACGACGCCGAGCTTAAGCCCCTGCTCCGCGAGACTTCTGACCGTCTCCTGGACGCCCGGGAAAACTTTGGTCAAGCGGTCGTGGTTGGTCATGTTGAAGGCCCGGTAGGTCTCGACCATCGTCGCGACCTCGCCGGGGTCGGCGGCGTAAAGACTGAGGTGGTCCACCAGAGGGTAGCCGATCCCGGCCAGAATCCGCTCTTCGGGAACCTCTCTCCCCAGGTGCGTGCGGAAGGTGTGCTGGTAGCTCTGGATGATGAGTTCGACCGTGTCGAGCAGCGTGCCGTCGACGTCGAAGAGAACCCCGGTGAAGCTCAAGCGTTATGCCTCCTGCGCGGTGTCCCGCTCACCTCCGGCCTGCCGCCAGCCGGGCCTCGAGCAGGCGGGCGCTGCGGGACAGGGCGTAGCAGAACACGAAGTAGACCACGGCCACGAACCCGAAGATGGCGAACGACTGAAACTCGCGGTTGTTCACGATCGTCGCCCGCCGCGTCAACTCCAACACCCCTATGATATAGGCGAGCGAGGTATCTTTAAAGAGGGAGATGAACTGCCCGACCAGGGGCGGGATCATCTTGGTGAGCGCCTGGGGCAGGACAACCTCCTGCATCACCTGCCAGCCGGAGAGACCCGACGCGAGGGCCGCCTCGGTTTGCCCCTTCGGGACGGATTGGATCCCCGCCCGCACGATCTCCGCCACGTACGCGCTGGTGAAGAGGACAAACGCCACGAGCGCGCTCTGGACCGGCGGGATCGGGCGCCCGGTCACGATGGGCAGCAGGAAGAAGATCCAGAAGATGACCATGATGAGGGGCGTCGCCCGCACCAGCTCGATGTAGACGGTGGCGGGCCACCGGACTGCGGCCGTCCGGGCGAGCCGGGCCATCCCTAGGAAGGTGCCGAAGATGAACGAGAGGACGATGGAGACCACGGAGAGGCCAAGCGTGAGTTGCAGGCCGCCCCACAGGTAGGGCAGGTTCTTCACAAGCACCGAAAGCCAGGCCGGTCCGGTCACGCCATGACCCCCCCTTCGACCTCGAGCAGTTCCTCGACCTTTCGCCGTGCGACCTTCGCGGTGACTAGGTGGCGGTTGGCCCTCCGCTCCACCCGGTGGATGAGGAAGGAGAGACTCAAGGTGATGACAAGATAGATCGCCGTGGCGGCGGTGGTCGCCTCAAACCCTCGGAACGTCTGGGCTTCAACCGCCTGCGACTGGAAGGTCAGCTCCTCCACCGCGATGGTCATCGCCAGCGAGGAGTTCTTGGTCAGGTTCAGAAACTGGCTGCCCAAGGGCGGAAGGATGACCTGGAAGGCCTGGGGCAGGATGACGTAGCGCATCGTCTGGCCCCGGCTCAGCCCGTGAGCCTGGGCAGCCTCCGTTTGTCCCCGGTCGATGGACTGGATCCCCGCCCGGACGGTCTCGGCGATGAAGGTGCTGGTGTAGACCGTCAGCCCCAGCACACCGGCGAGGAACTCGAAGTTGTGTCCCCACAGCCACGCTTTGACCGGCTCCGGCAGGATCATGGGAAGACCGAAGTACCAGAAGAAGAGCTGAACGACGAGCGGCGTGTTGAGGAAGAATTCCACGCAAGCGGAACTGAACCACCGGACCGGCGCCCGCCGGGCGAGCCGCCCGAGCCCCAGCAGCGTGCCGAGGAGCGTGGCGAGGACGATCGAGATCACGCTGAGTTCAAGGGTGACCAGGGTGCCCTTCCAAAACAGCGGGGCGTACTTCGGAATGATGCTCCAGTCGAACTCGTACCTCACGGCCGCTGTTCACCACCTGTTTTTGCGACGGGCGGGCCGCAGGGGCCCGCCCGCCGGGTTGCGCCGCACCTTGTGGGTTTACGGCCAGACTTCCAGCTCGTAGTCGGTCGGCAGTTCGTACTTGGAACCCTCGCCGAACCACTTCTCGTAGACCTTCTTGTACTCGCCGTCTTTCCACATGTCCATCAGGGCGAAGTTGATCGCGTCCCGCCACTTGGAGTCGTTCTCCCGCACGCCGATGGCGTACGGCTCGCTGGAGAACGCCTTGCCCACGATCTCGTAGTCGGGATGGCCGGCCTTCAGGCCGAGCAGGATAGTCGAGTCGGTGGTCACCGCTTGCACCTTGCCTTGCTGAAGCGCCAGGAAGGCCTGCGGGTACTCCTGGAAGGTTACGATGCGGGCGGCCGGCTGGGCCCGCTTGATGTTGATCTCCGAGGTGGAGCCTTGGGCGGTCGCCACCGCCTTGCCGGCCAGGTCCTTGGTGGACTTGATGCCTGAGCCGCGCTTCACCAGCAGCTTCTGGCCGTCCATGAAATAGGTGATCGAGAAGTCGATCGCCTCGTCCCGGGCCCGCTGGTGGGTCATGGTGCAGATCGCGAGGTCGATCTGCCCGTCTTGCAGCATCGGGATGCGGGTCTTGGAGGTCACCTGCTTCAGTTCGAGCTTCACTCCGAGCTTCTCGGCGATGTACCTGACGATGTCGATGTCGAACCCCACGTTCCTGCCCGCCTCATCGACGAAGCCGAAGGGCGGCGCGTCGAACTTGACCCCGGCGATCAGAACTCCCCGCTTCTTCACCACGTCGAACGTCGATTCGGCCGCGGCCGCGCCGGTCACCAACCCCACCACGCACAGGAGGACCAGGAACATCGTCAACCAGGGAAATCTCCTCACTTCGTACTCCCTCCTCAGCCTTCGTTCTATCCCCTACCGCCCTGCGGGCGCTACAGGATCTTTTCGAGGAACGCCTTCGTACGGGCCTCTTGCGGGTTCTGGAAGAAATGTTCCGGGGTTCCCCGCTCGATGACCAGCCCGTCGTCCATGAACAGCACCCGGTCGGCCACCTCGCGGGCGAAGCCCATCTCGTGGGTCACCACCACGAGGGTCATGCCCTGGTGCGCCAGCCCTTTCATGACATCGAGCACCTCGCCGATCATCTCCGGGTCCAGCGCCGAGGTGGGCTCGTCGAAGAGCATGATCTTCGGTTTCATCGCCAGCCCGCGCGCGATGGCCACCCGCTGTTGCTGCCCCCCGGAAAGCTGCGCAGGGTACGCTTGCGACTTGTCGGGGAGTCCGACCCGGCGCAGGAGGTCCATTCCCAGGGCCTCGGCCTCCGGCCGCGGCATCTTGCGTACCTTCCGGGGGGCGAGGGTGATGTTGTCGAGGACCGTCATGTGCGGGTAGAGGTGGAAGTGCTGAAAGACCATGCCGATCTCGGCACGCAGGCGGGTGAGGTCGGTCTGCGGGTGGGCCAGGTCGAACCCGTCCACCAGGAGTTGTCCCTGCTGGATCTCTTCGAGCCGGTTGATGCAGCGCAGCATGGTGCTCTTCCCGGATCCGCTGGGGCCGATGACCACCACGGTCTCCCCGGCGAAGATCTCCTCCGTCACGCCCTTGAGGACGTGGTGCTTCCCGTAATACTTGTGGACGCCGCTGAAGCGGATGATCGGCTCCCGGTCTGTCGCCACGGTCTCACCCCGTCTCATAGCTGCTGGTCGGCTGCACGGTCGGCATGTGAGGTAGCTGGGAGAAAGTTGTGCAGTCTATTCTGTCGGGGGGGGAATGATTCCTGCCGTGCCAACGCCGGAACCCCCATGTATCCTGGATACTTGCCGGTTGGGGAAGGCGTAAGGGTCGCTACCAGCGGTTAACCTATCCGGGCGGGGGTAGGCCAGTGGAGATCGTCATCACCGAACCCTTGCTCAAGGGCGCGGCGTTGCGGCAGCCGGTCCCCTTCTCGGCGGACCGGGCGGACGCCTACGCGCTCTGGGAGCCGGCCTCCGCAGGCCCCGCCGGGACGGGCGGGGCGCCCACGGCGCCGGCTCTCCCGTTCCCGGTCTTGGTGTACCGGGACGGGCCGGCGGAACTGATGCGCCTGTTGCGCGCGCGGCAGTTCTCGCCGTGGATCTGGTTCATGCTCGCCCTCGAAGCCGAGCAGCTCAGCCTCCTCTCCACCACCGGCGACCTGCTCGCCCCGGCCCACCTCGCCGAGCGGTGGCGGGAGGTCGGCGTCATCCCCTACCGGCACCAACTCGACACGGCCCGGCGAGTCGTCGGCGAACTCTGCGGCCGGGCGATCCTCGCCGACGAAGTGGGCTTGGGGAAGACCATCGAGGCCGGCCTCATCGCGAAGGAGTACCTGCTGCGCCGGCTCGCCCGCCGGGTGCTGATCCTGGCCCCCGCTCCCCTCTGCCGCCAGTGGGCGGCCGAACTGCGGGAGAAGTTCGATCTCCCCGCCTGGGTGGCCCGACGGGAATGGGACTGGGAGAACTGCGAGGTGGTCGTCTCTTCGCTCGACCTCGCGAAAGCGGCCCGCCACCGGGCGCTGGTGCTGGCGCACCCCTGGGATCTGGTCATCGTCGACGAGGCCCACAAGCTGAAGAACAGCAAGAGCCAGAACTGGCAGTTGGTCAGCAGCCTGCACTCCAAGTACCTGCTGATGCTCACCGCCACGCCGGTGCAGAACGACCTGCGAGAGCTTTACAACTTGATCACCCTGCTCCGGCCGGGACAGCTAGGCACGTACCGGGAATTCCGGAAGCGGTACGCCGAAGGCCCGCGGCAGGCCAAGAACCCCGAAGAGTTGCGGGCGCTCCTGCGCCAGGTGATGGTCCGCAACCGGCGGGGCGACGAGACCGTCAAGTTCACGCGGCGCGTCATCCATCCGCTCAAGGTCAAGCTCAGCCCCCCGGAAGAGGCTCTTTACCGGGCGATCACCGCCCATCTGCGGCAGGCGGCCCGGCGCTCCCGGGAGGCGGGGCGCCCGGCGACCTGCCTCCTGCCTTTGGTCACCCTCCAGCGGGAGGCCTGTTCGAGTTCGTTCGCCGTCATCCTGACCCTGGACAAGATGCGACGCGCTGCGAGCGACCCGGAGTTGGCCGGCATCTACGAGCAGCTCCTCCAACTGGCGCTGGCGGTGCCTTCCAACGCCAAAGGCGACCAGGTCGAACAGCTCCTGCGCACGATCCCCGACAAGTTCCTCATCTTCACCGAGTACCGGGGGAGCGCCGCTTACATCGCCCAACGGGCCGCCGCCGCCGGCCGCAGGGTGTTGGGCTTCGACGGCGGGATGAGCGCCAGCCGCAAGGACTACGTCCGGACGCTCTTCCAGCGGTCGGCCGACGTGCTCATCGCCACCGAGGCGGGCGGCGAGGGTCTCAACTTCCAGTTCTGCCATCAGGTCATCAACTTCGACCTGCCCTGGAACCCGATGCGGCTCGAACAGCGCATCGGTCGCGTTCACCGGCTGGGGCAGCGCCACGACGTCCACGTCTTTCACCTGGCCACCGAGGGCACCATCGAGGAGCGCCTCATGCGGCTCCTGTACGAGAAGCTCGCGATGTTCTCCGAGGTCATCGGGGATCTGGCGGAACTCCTGGGCGGAGAGGAGGGCCCGGCCGGCCTGGAACGGCAGGTGCTCGAGGCGGTGCTCAGCGCGGAGTCGGACGAGGACGAAGAAACCCGTCTCTCGGCCCTCGGCAGCCGCCTGGCCGAGCAGGCCGAAGCGGCGCGGCACCAGTCGCGGGCGTGGTGGGACGTGCTATGACCGGCGAAGGCCAGGGCGAACGCGTCCGGGCGCTCGTGGAGAACCTCTTCGGCGCGGCGGGGGTCCCGTGCGGGTGGCGCGACGGGTGCCTGTTGGCCGACCTTTCCCAGGAGGCCATGAGCGAACTGGAGGGCCGGTGGGCTCAGCCGGCCACCCTACTCCTCGCCTTTTCGCCGGAGACGGTTGCGGTCCACCCCGAGGCCGACCTGGTCGCTCCCGGCTCCTTCCGGTTGGAGCGGTTCCTTTCCTGGATTCGTCGCAAGGGCCGGCTCAGCCAGGGCTACCTACCCCCCGTCCCCCGGGGCGCGGCGGAGGGCGCCCTGAGGCGTCTTCTCTCCCAGGAAGGGGGCGGCCGCAACTTTCCGGAGGCGTACGTGGTGGCGGACCGCCAGGAATGGGAGACCCACCTTCTGGTTGGGTTCGTGGCCGCCCGGGTGGGCGTGGAGCGCCGGGAGTCCATCCACGTGCCCGGGATGAACCTCGTGACCGGCGCCGTGCGGCCCGACTACCGGCCGGCGCTCGCGGCGGCGGTGGGCTCCCCGCAGGGTCCGGAACGCCGCCGGCGGATGGCGTACCGCAAGGCTTACCTCGCCCTGCTGGCGGGCGTGGTGGAAGAGCTGAGCCGGGAGGATGCCGCCTGGGCCGCGGAGTCGCTCCGGCGCTACGAAGAAGAGGCGGCCCGCCTTGGCGAGTTCTACGACGAACTGCGGCGGGAGGCGCGCGACGACCCCGAAGCCGTGGCGCAGGTCGAAACGCACCGCGCCCGAAGGCTGCGCGAACAGAAAGACCGGTTCCGTCCCCGGGCGCTGGTGCGGCCGTTCGCCGCAGCGCTCCTTCACGTGCCGGTCGTTCACCACTCGGTGCTGGTGGCCGACGGCCTTGGGGACCGCCGGCGCGTCTTCACCTATGACGCCCTGGAGGGAGCCATCAGGTTGCCCGCAGCGCCGCAATCGCCGCCGTCCGGTCCGGAGCCCCAAAGACCGCCGACCCCGCCACCAGGATTTGCGCTCCGGCCGCCAGAAGCCCTGGCGCGGTGGCGGGGCTGACTCCACCGTCGACCTCGCGCAGCGGCGGCGAGGGGAGCGCGGCGCACCATTCGGTGAGCCGGCGCAGTTTCGGTAGCATCCCCGGGATGAACCGCTGGCCGCCGAAGCCCGGTTCGACGGTCATGATCAGTACGAGGTCGACTTGGTCCAGCACGTGCTCGACGGCGGCGAGGGGCGTGGCGGGGTTCACGGCGACGCCGGCCTTGACTCCCAGCGACTTGATGGTCTGGACCGTCCGATAGAGGTGGGGGCAGGCTTCGGCGTGCACGGTGAGGTAGGTGGCGCCCGCCTTGGCGAACTCGTCCAGGTAGAGGTCGGGGTTGCTGATCATGAGGTGGACGTCCAGTGGCAGGCTGGTCTCGGCGTGCAGGGCGGCCACGACCCCCGGCCCGATGGTGAGGTTCGGGACGAAATGCCCGTCCATCACGTCCACGTGCAAGAGGTCGGCCCCGTCCAAGCGATGCACCTCCTCGGCCAGGCGGGCGAAGTTGGCCGAGAGGATCGACGGAGCGACCCAGGGCAGGGCGCCTTTGTTCACGACGCAAGTCCCCCTCACCAGAGGCGCCGTTCCCGCGCCTCCTTCAACAGCATGAGATAGCGGCGGTGCCGGTCGGCCGAGAGAGCTCCTTCGGCCACGGCCGCCTTCACCGCACACCCGGGTTCCTGATCATGCAGGCAGCCGCGGAAGCGGCAACCGGCCGCGAGGTCGTCCCACTCCGGGTATTGGGCGGCCACCTCCTCCGGGGTGAGCGGCAGTTCCTCGACGCTCGAAAAACCCGGGGTGTCGGCCAGAAGGCCTCCCTCCGGCAGGACGATCAACTCGACATGGCGGGTGGTCTGCCGGCCTTGGCCGAGCTTCCGGCTCACCTCGCCGGTGCGCCCGTGGCGCCCGGGCACCAGACGGTTGGTCAGCGAGGTCTTCCCGCTCCCGGACCGTCCGGCCAAGACGGAGATGCGCCCCTTGAGCAGGGCGGCGAGTTCGCCTAGGTGCAGCCCGGTGCGGGCCGACACGGCCAGCGCCGGGCGGCCGGCCTCGCGGTAGCAGCGCAGCAGCGCGTCCGCCTCCGCCTCGCCGAGCAGATCCGCCTTGTTCAGGCAGACCGCTGCGCTGAGCCCCCGCGACCCCGCCCAGCAGAGCAGCCGGTCAACCTGCAGCAGATCGGGCGGAGGCTTAGCTGCCGACATGACGGCCACCAGCTGGTCGACGTTCGCGATCGGGGGCCGCTCCAGTTCGCTCCGGCGCGGCAGGTGGGCTTCGATCACGCCCTCCTGCCCGGGTGCCTCAGGCGGTTCGTAGCTCACCCGCTCTCCGACCAGCAGGCGGCCGGCGGTGCGCTTCAGCTTGCCTCTCACCCGGCAAGGGACAGGCTCGCCCGCAAGCGAAGCCGGGAGAACGTAATAGAAGCCGCCGTAACCCCGGACGACCACGCCCTCCTCCAACTGGCTGCTCATCCCCTACTCCATCGTTTCTTCCTTGGCCAGAACCCCATCCAGGTACACTCTGACCTTGAGCCGGTCGCCTACGCCCTGCACCTGGCGGACAACCCGGTCTGCCGGGGCATGGGTCTGCCGGTAGACCTCGCGCGACCCCTGCGCGTCGATTACCGTGATGCTGACGACCTGCTCCGGCGGGCCGGGCGGCACGGTCACGGTGACGGTGGCGCGCTTCACCCGAGCGGCGCCCGGGAGCGCCGTCTCCTGCCCGGGAGCCCGGCTGACCACCAGGTCCACCGCCGTGCCCGACGTCACCGGCGTCTCGGGCGCGGGGTTCTGGTCAAGCACTGTCCCGGGCCGGAAAGCGTTGGCCGGCCGCACCTCCTGGATCACCCGGCCGACGGTCAAGCCCAGGGACGAGAGCAAGGCCGTGGCTTCGTCATAACTCATGCCCATGAGATTCGGCATGAGCGTGGCAGTGGTCGGGGACGGACCCCGGCTGATGACGAGGTTAACCGGAAGCCCCTTCTCCAGGCGCCCGAAAGGCGGCGGGTCCTGACCCATGATGAAGCCGGGCTGGATCTCCGTCGAAAAGCCGTCGGTTCGCTCTCCGATCCGCAACCCGACCTGGGAGAGCGTTACCTCGGCCTCCCGCAAGTCCTGTCCGGTCAGATCGGGCACGACCACCAACTCCGGGCCCTTGCTGACCGTGACGCGCACGCTCCGGTTGACCTTGACGGTGCGGCTGGGCAGCGGATCCTGGGAGATCACGTGGTCGACCGGTATCTGCTCGTGAAAGGCGCGCCCGGCGATCTCCAGGGTGAGCCGCCGGTCGGCCAGCATCCGCCGCGCCTCCTCCACCGGCTTTCCGGTGAGATCGGGCACCGGCACCTCCGGGACCACGAACCAGCCCCGGAGGAACGGAACCGCCCCTGCCCCGGCGGCCAAGGCCACGGCGACCAGCGCCACCCACAGCCACGGGCCGCCGCGGCGGCGGTGGCGCGCCTCCCGGCCGCGGCCGACCGCGCCGCTCTGCCACTCACCAGCGCTGAGCATGCGGGTCGCGTACGCGTCGGCCTCTTCGGGGCGCTCCGGCTCGACCGTCCAAAGGAACCGCCGCAGGTCGGCGGCCATCTGCGCCGCGTCGCGATAGCGTGTCCCTGTATCCTTGACGAGTGCCTTCTCAACGATGCGCCCGAGGGCCGCGGGGCAGTCGGGCCGCTTGTCGGTCACCAAAGGCGCCGGTTCCTCGATCTGCTTAAGCGCTACCGCGATGGGCGATTCGCCCGAAAAGGGGACTTCGCCGGTGAGCATCTCGTAGAGGACGATGCCCAGGGAGTAAAGATCGGACTGCGGCCCGGTGTTGACCCCTTTCGCCTGTTCGGGCGAGAAGTAGTGCACCGACCCGATGATGATCCCGGTCTGCGTGAGCGTCGAACTCGAAGCCGCCCGGGCGATGCCGAAGTCGGTCACCTTCACCCGGTCGTCGGGGGTGATAAGGATGTTGTGGGGTTTGATGTCGCGGTGGACCAGGCCATGGTCGTGCGCGGCCTGCAGGGCCTCACAGATCTGCAGCGCATAGCGGGCAGCGCGGGCGGGCGAGAGTTGCCCTTCTTCTTGGATCACGCGCCGCAGGCTGCGGCCGTGCACGTATTCCATGACGATGAAGTGCGTGCCGTCGACCTCACCGACATCGTAGATGTTGACCACATTGGGATGGGACAGGCTCGCGGCCGCCTGCGCCTCGCGACGGAAACGCTCGACGAACTGCTCGTCGGAGGCGTACTGCTCCCGCAGCACCTTGATCGCAACTTCGCGGTGAAGCAGCGTATCCAGGCCCCGGTACACCAGAGCCATGCCGCCCTCGCCGATCTTCTCAATCAATTGGTAACGGCTGGTCAGCGACCTCTCGCCCACACGCACCACCTCAATGCTTCAGCGCCGCCGCGATGACTTCCCGGGCCACCGGCGCCGCCACCTCTCCACCCAGGCCTCCGTTTTCGATCACCACCGCCACGGCCACTTGCGGCCGTTCCGCCGGAGCGTAGCCGATGAACCAGGCGTGCGGCGGACCATGGGGGTTCTCGGCGGAACCCGTCTTGCCGGCGACGCCCGCACCCGGAAGCGCGGCGCGCCAACCGGTGCCGCTGCGCACGACTCCGGCGAGCATCTCCCCGACCTCGGCCGCGGCCTCGGCGGCCACCACGCGCGGCGCGGCCCGCCACGCTCGCCAGCCCGGCGCCCATTCGAGGCCCCCGGACACGCCCAACCGTTCCACCAGCCGCGGTTCCACCCGCACCCCGCCCCGGGCCAGCGTCGCCGCAAACCGCGCCAAGCCCAGCGGGGTGACCAACAGGCTTCCTTGGCCGATGCCGAGTTCAGCGAGGTCCCTCTGCCGCAGGTCGCCCGCGGCCGGAAAGCGCCCGGCGGCCGACGGCAAACCCACCGCGGCCGGCGCCAACACGCCGTAACGCCGGGTCGCCCCGGCGAGCGCCCCCGGGCTCAGGCGCATCGCCAAACCGGAAAAGACATAGTTGCATGAAACGCGCATCGCTTCAGGCAGGGAAATCCGCCCGTGAACCGCTCCGTTCAGGTCGGTGATCACCTGCCCGTCGACCTGGCGCCGGCCGGTGCAGCGAAAGACTTCGGCGGGATGGGTCTTGGCGGCCTCAAGCGCGGCCAAAGCGACCACGGGCTTGAAGACCGAGCCGGGCGGGTACAGCCCGCTCAGCGCTCTGTTCAAGAGGGGACTGTCGGCCCGGGCCACCAGCCGGTCCCACGCGGGCTCGACCTCACCCGGAGCGAAGCCCGGCAGGCTCACGAGCGCCAGGATCGCCCCGGTGCGAGGGTCGACGGCTACCAGCGCGCCGCGACGCCCCGCCATCCAACGCTCGGCCACGGCCTGCACGGAACTGCGGATGGTCGTGCGCACGTACGGGCTGCCACCCCCACCCCCCCGGAGGCTAGCCACCAGCGCCATCGCCCGGGTCACCGGCTCGACGCCTCGGAGGTGCCCATCGTAGGCGGCCTCGAGCCCGGAGACGCCGTAGCGCGGAGAGACGTAGCCGAGGGTCTGGGCGAGGCCCGGATAGGCCGTATACACCCTGACCCAGCGCCCGTCGGACGCCCGCACGCTTTGGACCAGCACTTCGCCGTCCGCCGACAGGATTCCTCCTCGCCGGGCCGGGGCCTCATAGCGCAGCCGCGGGTTGCGGGCGTCGGCGCGCAGCGAAGGCCCGCGCCAGATCTGCCAGTAGGCGGCGGAGCCCACGGCGAGCACGCAGAAAGCGGTGAAGATCAAAAACAGGTTATGGACCGCCCGCGCCATCCGCCGGCTCAACGGCTCGCCCCCTCTCCGCCGAGATCAGGCCCAGGAGTCCGAGGATCATGAAGTCGGTCAGGGCGGCGGTCCCGCCGTAGCTGAAGAAAGGCATGGTGATGCCGGTGAGCGGGAAGAGCCTGAGCAGCCCGCCCAGGATGGTGGCGCCTTGGATCGCCAGGATGGTCGCCAGCCCGGTGCCCAAAAGCAGTCCGTAGTCGTCGGGGGCCGCCAGGGCGATCTGCACCGCGCGGGCGACGAGCGTGAGAAAGAGCAGGATCAGGGCGGCCGTCCCCAGGAAACCCCACTCCTCGGCCCAGGCAACGACGGCGTAGTCGGTGGTGACCGCCGGGATCAGGTCGGGCCGGCCGCCCCCGATGCCGGTGCCCCAGATCCCCCCCGCGGCCAGAGAGAAGAGCGAGGCCACGGTTTGGTAGCCCCGTCCGTGAAGGTCGCTCCACGGGTTCAGCCAGAGGGCGACCCGCAGGCGGACGTGCGGGATGATCCGGTAGGCGGCCAAGCCGCCCGCCGCTGCCAGAAGAAGAGCGACGCCGACGTACGCGCGGCGCCCGGTCGCCACGTAGAGCTGCGAGAGGAAAATGCCGAAGAAGAGCAGGGCGGCGCCCAGGTCGTTCTGCCCGACCAGCAAGAGCATCGCTACGCCCCAGAACAGGAGCACGGGCCCGAGGTACCGCATGTTAGGCCACCTGATGCCCCACCGGGAAGGGGTGCCGGGCACGGCGAGCAGCTCTTTCGTTTCGTCGAGGTACCCGGCGAGAAAGAGCACGAGCAGCACCTTGGTGACTTCCGAGGGCTCGAAGTGCAGCGGCCCGAAGGCGAGCCAGGCCCGGGCGCCGCCGACGGTTCGGCCGAAGAGCAGCGTGACCGCGACCAAGAGGAGTCCGCCCACCCCCGCAACATAGCGGTAGGCGGCCAGCCGCCGGTACGACCGGAAGACAGCGCCCCCGGCGAGCGCCACCGCGAGTCCCAGCCCGTCCCAGGCGAGCTGGAGCCAGGCGGTGCCCGGTTGAAGGCGCCACAGGGTGAGCAAACCGAAGCCGCCGACCAGACCGGTCAGCGGCAGCAGGAACTCGTCGGCCGACGGAGCCAGGCGGAGGAGCGACAGATGGGCCGCGAACAAGCACGCCGCGTATGCCGCAACGAAGAGGAGCAGCGCGCCGCGGGAACCGGGCCGGTGAACCGCCAGCAGGAGAGCCGCACCGGCCACCAGGCCCAAGGCGCTCACCAACAGGCGGCGCTCTGTGGCGCGACTCACCGTACGCTCACGCCCTCCAAGGCGAGCAGGCTCTCCAGGTCTTCCGCGCTCGCCTCAGCGCCCGGGGACAGGCCGAGAGCCGGTGGCAGCAGGTGCGCGACGATCACCGTGATGTTGTCGGTGCCGCCGCGCGCGTTCGCCAGCCCGACCAGCCCTTCGGCGGCCGCCTGGGGATCGGCGTGCCGGAGAACCTCCGCCATCAGTTCCTCGTCGGGGACGAGCCCCGTGAGGCCGTCGGTGCAGAGCACGAGGATGTCGTCGAACATCAGGCCCACCTCGACCAGGTCGACCAAGACTTCCGCCGAAGTGCCGAGCGCCCGGGTCAAGAGGTTGCGCTGGGGGTGGAGCATGGCTTCCTGGGGAGAGATCGAGCCGTTGCGCAGGAGCTCGCCAACCAGGGAATGGTCGTTGGTCAGGCGCCTGATCTCGCCATCCCGGATGAGATAAGCCCGGCTATCGCCGACCTGCGCGATGAAGCACCGGTCTTCCCGCAGGAGCGCCGCCGTCACCGTGGTCCCCATCCCGTGCCACTCGGGACGCTCTCCGGCCGCCCGGAAGATGGCCAGGTTGGCCTCTGCCACCGCGGCCTTCAGCTCCTCCGGCCCCGGCGCCTCGAAGGGATAGGTCATCAGCCGGTCGACCACCATCTGGCTGGCGACCTCTCCGGCCTGGACGCCGCCCATCCCGTCGGCGACCACGAGCAAGCCCGGCAGCACGCCGTAACGGTCTTCGTTGGTGGGCCGCACCAGGCCAGGATCAGACTTCGCCCCCACTCTCATCCCCGTCACCCCATGAAACGAAAACTGCAGCTTCCAACCGTTACTCGGTCGCCGCTCACCAGACGCTGAGGCCGGGTAAGGCGGTGTCCGTTGAGGAGGGTACCGTTCTTGCTCCCGAGGTCTTCCACCCAGTAGGCTTCCTCGCGCCGGAAAATCCGCGCATGACGTCCAGAGGTGAAACGGTCGCCGACCACCACGTCGTTGGCCTCGTCGCGCCCGAGCGTGGTCTCCTCCCCCAGCGCGAGGACGTCCCCCAGCCTAAGCCGGCGGTCTTCCGCGGGTATCACCAGCCCGTCGACGCAGTTGTCCTGCACCAGGACCAAGCGCCCCTCCCGGGCCCCCTCCCGGAACGCAGCGCCTGTCTCCGCGGCCGCGACGCCGGCAACCCCCAGGCGCAACTGGCCGACGACTCGCCAGAGAAACACGAAGGTGCCCACCAGCACCAGCGCCCGCCCGGCCCACAAGATAAGCTCCAGCACGCTATCTCACCCGGAAGCGGAGGGTGTTGAGCCCGATCTGGACCTCATCCCCGTCCTTTACTTCCGCTTCATTCACCCGAACCCCGTTGTGGAAGGTGCCGTTGCGGCTCTTGAGATCGCGCAGCCGAGTGCGGCCTCCCTCGAAGACGAACTCCGCATGGCGGCGCGACGCATTCGCGTCGCTGAGCACCAGCGCATTCTCCTCGCCCCGCCCGACCCGGTTCTCGCCGGGCTGCAGGCGCAGGCTCTTGCCGAGATCGGGACCGCGTACGACGACCACGGCTGGACCCTCAGGACGCGCCGGCACCGCGGCCTCGCCCGCCGCCCCCGGACCTGCTTTTCCTTCCGTGCGGCGGAAGGTCAGAGTATCCTCGCCCGGCGGCTCTGCGGGCAGGACAGAAGCCACGCCCGCCTCGCCGAACTTCGCCTCCGCGGCGAAGGTTCCCTCGGCGAGGCCGGGCTCCTCCTGCCAGGCGATGCTGAGCGGCCCGACCAGCGCGTAACCCTGCCGGCGGGCCACCTCCGCGAGATGCCGCGCCAGTTCGTCGGAGAGGTGCCCCTCCAGGCTGGTGAGCCGGGCGTGGTCAGCCGGGGCCAGCTTCACCGTGAAGGCGTTGGGCGCATACACCTCGCTGACGCTCACGCGCTTCTCCAACTCCATGAGGCGCGCCAACCGGCGCCCGATCTCCAGCGGCTGCACGGCCCCCGGCCGCCGGCGGAAGAGACCCTCGATCCGCTCCTGCAGCCAATCCTCCAGGCGGCCGGCCAGTTTCACGTCTGCTCACCGCCCTCCAGCACCCTCCGGCGCAGCTGACCGCAGGCCGCTTCGATGTCGGCGCCCATCTCCCGGCGCACCGTCACCGAAATCCCCGCCTCTGCCAGAATGCTTCTGAATTCTTCGACCCTCTCCGGCGAACTCCTCTCAAGGCCGGTTTCGGGCACGGCGTTGAGCGGGATGAGGTTCACGTGGCAGAGCATCCCCTTAAGGCGCCCCGCCAACTCCCGGGCCTGGTGCGGCCGGTCGTTGACTCCGGCGATGAGCGCGTACTCGAAGGTCACCCGGCGGCCGGTCACTCGTCCGTACTCGGCGCAGGCGGGCAGCAGCTCCGCCAGGGGGTACCTGCGGTTCACCGGCATCAGCCGGGAGCGGAGTTCATCGTTGGGTGCATGCAAGGAGACAGCGAGCGTGAGCGGCAGGCCCTCGCTGGCGAGGCGACGCATCTCGGGCACCAGGCCGCATGTCGAAAGCGTCAGGTTGCGATAGCTGATGCCCAGCCCTTCCTCCGCGTGGAGCAGATGAAGGAAGCGCAGCACCTCGTCCAGGTTGAGGAGCGGCTCGCCGGTGCCCATGATCACCACGTGGCTCACCCGGGTCTCCGGTCCGGCAAGCGCCTGCACTTCCAGCACCTCGGCCACCATCTCGCCGGCCGTGAGGTTGCGCTTAAGCCCGTTGCGCGTCGAGGCGCAAAAGGCGCATCCCATCGCACACCCGACCTGGCTCGACACGCAGGCGCTCACCCCGTAGTCGTGGGGCAGGAGGACCGCCTCCACGGTCTCCCCGTCGTCCAGGCGAAGAAGGACTTTCGCCGTCCCATCCTCCCGGGACCGCTGCACGGTCACGGGCGTGAGCCGGCCGACCCTGGCCACCGCCGTGAGCCCTTCCCGCAGGCGCTTCGGCAAGTTCGTCATTGCCGAAAAGTCGCGGGCGCCCCGGCGGTAAGCCCACTCCATCACCTGCCCGGCCCGGTAGGGCGGCTCCCCCAGTTCCGCCAACGCGCCGGCCAGTTCCTCCCGCGTCAGCCCAAGCACTGTCCACTGACTCACTCCGCTGCCCTCCCGGCGTGCCCCTGCGCCACCACCGCACCGTGCTCGTTCAGACTGCTCCCTCCTTGGCGCTCATTCCAGGGAACCAGAACTTTTCTCCGTGGTTGACAGTCCGGACGCCATACGTTAGAATTACAGATGTCGCTGCGGGGCGTAGCTCAGTTTGGTAGAGCGTTCGGTTCGGGACCGAAAGGTCGCACGTTCAAATCGTGTCGCCCCGACCATTTAAGATAGCAGAAGCCTTCACATAGAGCAACCGGGCCAGGGTCAAACCCCGGCCCGGTTTTTTTCTGCCCTGCGTCTTTGGGGCTCAACCGGCCCGCAGCTTCACCCGGAGCTGGTCGGCGATCTTGGCGATCAGAAGCGAGTTCGACGGGAACTTGCCCTTCGTCGAGATCGCGGACTTGCCGACGATGCCGGAGATGTACGCCCGGTTTCCGTGCTCCCAGGCCGTGAGGATGGCGTTGCGGATGGCCGCCTCCACCCCGCCGGTGGTCGTGCCGTACTTCTGAGCGATGCGCGGGTAGAGCACCTTCGTGAGGTTGCCCCCCAGCGTCGAATCCTCCTCCAGCACCATCATGACGGCATCCCGGATGTAGTTGTACCCTTTGAAGTGGGCGGGAATCCCCATCAGATGGATGATCTCCGTGACCAGGGTCAGCAGGTCGCGCTTGCCGCCCGGGGCGGCCGCCGGCGGGAACTCTCCGCCGCCCTCTTTGATGAGCGGGGCGGTGTCTTCGGCGAACTGACGGATGCGGGTGACCAGCACGTCCATGTCGAACGGCTTGACCACGTAATAGTCCGCACCAAGTTGCGTCAGCTTCAGAATCAGGTCTTCCCGGCCAAACGCGGTCAAAATGATGATCTTGGGCCGCTTCGGCAGACCGAGGGATGGCAAACGCTCCAGCACCGCCAAACCATCGAGAACCGGCATGGTGATATCGAGGATAACCACGTCGGGGTTCTGCTCCTGGATCAACCGGAGAGCCTGCTCACCGTCGTAGGCCGTGCCGACCACTTGAATGTCCTCGAGCTTCTCGAAGAACCGGTTCAAGATGGTGCAAAGCTCGACGTTGTTATCCGCGATGAGGACTCTGATCACCGACTCCTCCTCCTCCCCCCGGGTGAGACATACATCAAGGGAGAGCTTTCTGCATAACCGTGGGGAATCCTTTCGCCACGAGGAAAGTTTTCCCAGACCTTCCGCTGTGACCTCCGCCGCCCGCTACAGGCGCACGAGTGCGGCGGCGAAGAAGCCGTCGGTGCCGTGCCGCTGCGGCCAGAGCCTCAGATACCTGCCAGCCGTGAGAGAGTCTTCCGTCCGGGCGGGGATGCCCTGAGCCGTGAGAATCTCCCCCGCGTCCAAGAGCCGGAAAGCGTGGCCTTCGCCTTCGAGGAAGCGCTCAATCACGTCCTCGCCCTCTTCCCGCTCCGTCGAACAAGTGGAGTACACCAACCGGCCGCCCCGCTTCACCGTGCGGGCCGCCGACGCCAGCATGGCCCCCTGCTGCCGGGCGAGGGCCGGTATGTCTCCCTCCGCCTTACGCCAGCGGCTGTCGGCCTTCCGGCGGAGAACGCCCAAACCGGTGCAGGGCGCGTCCAACAGGCAGCGGTCGAAGGCCTCCGCGAACTCCGGGAGGCTGCCGACCGCCAGCGCGTCGACCACCGCGGTCTGCACCGAGCGCAGCCCGAGCCGGGCGGCGTTCTCCTCGACCAGGCGCAGTTTGCCCGGGTGGACATCGAAGGCGCAGACGTGGCCGGAGTCGCCCATCAACTCCGCAAGGTGCGTGGCCTTGCCCCCCGGCGCGCTGGCGCAGTCGAGCACCCGGTGCCCCGGTTCGGGGGCGGCCAGCCTCGCCACCAGCATCGACGCTTCATCCTGCACCTGCGCCAGGCCCTCGGTGATCTCCGGCAGGCGCTCGACTGACCCGGTGCGCGAGCGCAGCGTGACCCCTTCCGGCGCCCACCGGCAGGGCTCAGCGGCAAGCCCCCGGCCGGCGAGCCGGGCGAGCAGTTCGTCCCGGCCCATCCGGCAGCGGTTGGCCCGAAGCGTCAGCGGGGGGGTGGCATTGTCGGCGGCGAGCAACTGGGCGGTTTCGGCGTACCCCAGCCGCTGCAGCCAGCGTCTCACCAGCCAGGCGGGGTGCGACTCGCGGACGGAGAGATACTCGACCGGGTCGGTCTGCGGGTCGGGCCACGTGATTTCGCTGCGGCCGCGCAGCAAAGAGCGGAGGACGGCGTTCACCAGGCCGGCGATGCCCCGGTGCCCCCGCCGTTTGGCCAACTCGACCGCCTCGTTGCAGACCGCCTCGGGCGGCACGTGTTCCAGGTAGAGCAGTTGATAGGCGGAGAGGCGCAGGAGGCTTTGGAGCCAAGGGGCCAGCGCGTCGAACGGCCGGGTGAGGAACTGCTCGAGCACCCAATCGAGCGTCAGGCGGCGCCGCACGGTGCCGTAGACCAGTTCGGTGGCGAAACTCCGGTCGGAGGGCGAAAGGCCGGCGCGCTCGAGCCCTTGGGAGAGGGCCAGATTGGCATAGGCGCCGCGCTCTTCGACCGCGCAGAGAACCTGCAGGGCCACCTCACGGGCCTGGCGCCGGACCGGACCCGCGTCAGTCGTCACGGCTGCTCCGCAGCGCCAGCAAGCGCACGAGCTGGAGCAGGGCAACCAGCGCCGCAGCCACGTACGTCCAGGCGGCTGCCGACAAGACCTTCCACGCCCCTTCGGTCTCCTCAGGTTCCAGGTAGCCGCCTCCCTCGAGCAGCGCCACCGCCCGCCGGGAAGCGTTCAGTTCCACCGGCACGGTGATGACCTGAAAGACCAGCGCCCCGGTGAAGAGGGCGATGCCCAGGTCCATCAGAAAGCCACCCCGGAAGAGGAAGCCGAGGAAGAAGAGCGGGAAGGCCAGGGTGGAACCGAGGTTGGCCACCGGAAAGAGGCTGTTGCGCAACCCCAACGGCGCGTAGTGCGCCGCGTGCTGCAGGGCATGCCCCGTCTCGTGCGCGGCCACCCCCAAGGCCGCCAGGCTCTGTTCGCCGTAGACGGCCTCGGAGAGCCGGACCGCCCGCCTGCGCGGGTCGTAATGATCGCTCAGGTTGCCGGGGATGGCCTCGACGGTGACGTCGGTGAGGCCGGCATCGTCCAGGAGCGCCCGGGCCACCTGGGCCCCGGTGAGGCCGCGGCGGGCGCGCACCCGCGAGTAACGGGCGAAGGTCCCGCTGACCTTGGCCTGCGCCCAGAAGGCGACGATCAGGCCGGGGATCAGGAGGAACCAAGTGGGGTCGTATCCGAAGAAGAACGGGTACACGGTTGTTCGCCTCCCCTATTGCGTATTGCGGCTTGCCGACAGGAACAGCTCCAGGGCCGCCTCGATCCGTTCGAGGGAGACCCCGGTGTTGACGCAGTATCCGTGCGGCCGCTCATTCACTATGCCGTAGACCGGCAGAGGATACGTCTCGAGAAGACCGCTGATGAGGTCGCGCTCGCAGGCCACCGCGATGACGGCCTCCGGGCGAAGATCGTGGATCAACTTCCGGGCCATCCCGCCTCCGGTGGCGACCGCGAGCCTTATCCCGTGACGCCGCGCCAGGGCAACGACCTCGCCGACCTGGCAACGCCCGCAGCGCCGACAGTTCCCGGCGTCGACCGTGATGCGGTGCGCGCAGTCGGTGCGCTGCAGGCAATGCGGCACCAAGAGCAGCACGTCCCCGGGGCGCACCTGGCCCGCCCCCGCCTTCGCCAGGGCGTTGTTCACCGCGACGAACGAGGTTTGCACCTGCTCCTTGCCGATGCCGACCAGCGGGCCCAGCCGCAGCGAGAGCGGGTAGAAGAATTCCAGCACCAGCCGGATGAACGGGGCCAGCCCGACCGGGCGGCCGCGCCAGACGGTGAGCACGATCCCCAGCAGGCCCGCCGCGGACAACACCGCCAGCATGAACCCGAGCCAGGAGGTGAAGAGCAGCACGGCGCGGCCCCACAGCCCCGACCGGCTCAGGACCCAGACCGTGCCGGCAAGGGCCAGCGCCACCAGCACGGTGGCTGAGACCAGACCCAGGAAGACCCGCTTCTTGACGGGCACCCTTACCCCTCCCTGCCGCAGCGCTCTCCTACCCCAAGGCGCGCCCCCCGGGCGAACTCCGCCCCGCTCAAGGGGCGGCCACCTTCCGCCTGGACCGCGATCAATGGGAGCATACCCTCCCCCGCCTGCCCGTATAGCGCGCCGCGGGCGGCCACCAGCGTGCCGGGCAGGGCGTCGGGAGCGAAGGAGGGGACCGGCGCCCCCGTCCTGAGCACCTTGAGCCGCTTGCCCCTAAAGAAGGTGAACGCCCCCGGACTGGGGGTGAAGGCGCGTACCCGGTTATGGAGTTCCAACGCCGGGCGGGCCCAGTCCAGTTCCCCTTCCTCGGGTCTCAGCCGCGCCGCCAGCGTGGCGAGGGCGTCGTCCTGCGGTTCCCGCGGGGCCTTCCCCTGGGCGATCAGCGCCAGCGTCTCGACGAGCAGGCCGGCCCCCAAACGGCCCAACCGGTCGGCCAGTTCTCCCGCCGTCTCGTCCTCACCGATGGGCGTCTCTCGTTTGAGGATCATGTCGCCGGTGTCCCAGCCGGTGCCCAGGTACATGGTGGTCACGCCGGTCACCTGGTCGCCGGCGAGGATGGCCCGGGCGATGGGGGCCGCGCCTCGCCAGCGCGGCAGCAGCGAGCCGTGCACGTTGACCCACCCTCCCGGCACCAGCTGCAGGAGTTCCTCGGAGATCTTCTGCCCGAAGGCCACCACGACGCAGAGGTCGGGTGCGAGGGCTGCGAGCCGGGCGACGAACTCCGGCTCGGAGACCCGGGCCGGTTGTGCGACGGGGAGCCCGAGCGCTTCCGCGGTCACCTTGACCGGCGGAGGGGCGAGCCGCAAGCCGCGACCGGCCGGCCGGTCAGGCTGGCTGACGACCAGCGGCAGTTCGTGTCCGGCCGCGGCCAGCGCTTCGAGGCTGGGCACGGCGAACTCGGGAGTGCCGAAGAACACCACTCTCACGCTGTTCCGCCTACGCTTTCTTCTCGTGGACCTCGGTTGCCCGGTCGATGAAGAGTATCCCGTCGAGGTGGTCGATCTCGTGCTGGAGCGCGCGGGCCAAAAGCCCGGCGGCGCGCACCTCAGTGGGCCGCCCGTGCCGGTTCAGGCCCTGCGCCACCACCTCTTCCGCCCTGGTGACGTAGCCGACTTTCCCCGGGATGCTGAGGCACCCCTCCAGGTCGGTGTCGTGCCCCCGGGCCTCGACGATCACCGGGTTGAAGAGCGCCACTTCCCCTTCCCCCACGTCGATCACGATCAGGCGCTCGCTGACCCCCACCTGCGGGGCGGCCAATCCGACGCCGTCGGCCTCCCGCATGGTCTCGAACATGTCATCGACCAACCTCTCCAGCCGCTTCGTGATCCTTTTCACCGGCAGGGCGCGCTGGCGCAGGACCGGCGCTCCCTCCTGTACGATGGGCAACAGGGCCATCTAGCCTTTTCCTCCCCGACTACAACATGGACTGCGGATCGACGTCCCAGGTCAGGCGCAACTGCTCGTCCCGCTGGCGCACGCGTTCCGTCACCGAACGAAGAGTCTCCCCCACGTCATCGCCCAATTCCCCTTTGAGGAGAACCTGCACCCGCTCGAGCCCCCGCAGGTGGGCCAACGGGGCGGGGCTAGGGCCGAGCAGCGCGGCGCGCTCCCCCACTACCCCCCGCAAGGCGGCGGCCACTTCGCCGGCGGCCCGCTCGGCCGCCTCGCGCGCCGGGCTCGCCACCGTCACCAGCAATAATTCCCCGAAGGGCGGATACCCTGCGGAGCGGCGGAAGGCCAGCTCCTGCCGGTAAAAACCGGCGCTGTCATGCCGGCGGGCGCACTCCACCGCATAGTGTTCCGGGTTGTAGGTCTGCACCACGACCCTTCCGGGGGTGGCGCCTCTGCCCGCCCGGCCAGCCACCTGTTCCAGCATGGCGAAGGTCCGCTCCGCCGCGCGGAAGTCGGGAAGCCCCAGCGCGGTGTCGGCGGCGATCACCCCGACCAGGGTGACGCCCGCCAGGTCAAGCCCCTTCCCGATCATCTGCGTCCCCACCAGGACCTGGTACTCCCCCCGGGCGAAGGCGGAGAGGATGCGGCCGTGCGCGCCTTTGCGGCGCGTCGTGTCGACGTCCAGCCGGGCTACGGGGGCGTGCGGGAAGAGCCGCCGGACCTCCTCCTCCACCCGCTCCGTGCCCACCCCGAAATGGCGGATGTACCGGCTCCCGCAACTCGGGCAGGATGACGGCAGGGGCGCGGAATGGTCGCAATAATGGCACCGCAGGCGGTTCTCCGCCGCGTGGTAGGTGAGCGCCACCCGGCACAGCGGGCAGCGCACCACGAGACCGCACGCCCGGCAGAGCGCCACGCGGCTGAAACCCCGCCGGTTCAGGAAGAGCAGGGCCTGCTCGCCGGCGCTGAGGCGCGCTTCGAGTTCGGCCCGCAGCGTGCGGCTGAACATCTCGCGGTGTCCCTCGGCCAGTTCGGCTCGCATGTCGACGATCTGCACCTCGGGCAGCGGCCGCCCCAGGGGACGCCCGGTGAGCGAGACCAGTTCGAATTCGCCGGAGAGCGCCCGCGCGTAGCTCTCGACCGCGGGGGTGGCGCTTCCCAGGATGACCCCTGCGCCCTCGGCCCGGGCTCTGCTGAGCGCCACCTCCCGGGCGTGGTAGCGTGGGCTCTCTTCCTGTTTGTAGCTGCTCTCGTGCTCCTCGTCGACCACGAGCAACCCGAGCCGGTGAACCGGCGCGAACACGGCCGACCGGGCCCCCAGCGCCACCCGCGCCTCGCCGCTGTGCACCCGCCGCCACTCGTCGAACCGCTCACCGGCGCCCAGGCGGCTATGGAGGAGGGCGACTGCCTCGCCGAACCGGCTGCGGAACCGTTCGCCCATCTGGGGGGTGAGCGAAATCTCGGGCACCAGGACGATGGCGCCCCGCCCCACTGCGAGGGCCTCGGCCACCGCCCGAAGGTAGATTTCGGTCTTGCCGCTGCCGGTCACGCCGTGTACCAGCACGGGGCGGGCTTCGCCCTGGCCGGACCACGCCCGCTGCGCCTCCCGCCGCACCACGGCCAAGGCGGCTTGCTGCTCGGCCGTCAACGCGGGGCCCGGCCCGCTCACCGACCAGACCGGCGCCTCCGGGGCGGGCGCCCGGCGCACCGCCCGCGACTCGGCGCCCACGAGCCCCCGCCGCACCAGGCTGCGCACGGCGCTCTCTCCGGCTCCTGCGGCCGCCAGCTCGGCCAGGGTCAACCCGGCCGGATGCCCGGCGAGGACCGCCAAGACTCGCTCCTGCCCGGCAGTCAGCCGGCGTGCCGCCGGTGCCTCTGCCTGACCGCCCTCCACCAGCTTGAACGCACGCACCAGCCGGGGGCCCGTCCCGGCCCGCCGGACCTCGGCCGGGACGACCAAGCCCCGGGCTACCAGCCCGGTCAAGGCTTGAAGACCCGCCGCCCCGAACTGCCGCCTGATCTCGGCCCGGGAGACCGCGCCCCTTCGCTGCTGTAGGAAGGCCCAGAGGCGACGCGTCCCCTCCGCCCGGAACTGCGTCTCCGCGGGAAGGACGTCTTCGGCCGGCGCATAGGCCACCAGCGACTCCCCGCCCGCGCCAGGCGGAGCGAAGAGGGCCAGCGCCTCCCTGAGCGGGGCGAGATAATGCCCGGCAACCCACTGGGCGACCGCTAGCTGCTGGGCGGTGAGCCAGCGATCCTCTCCGGCGAGGTCGGCGACCTCGCGGAGCCGGCTGCCGGACACCTCCGAGACGGCCTTGAGCCCGACCACCCATCCCTCCACGTTGCGAGGGCCAAAAGGGACCCGAACCCGGCTACCGACCCGCAGCAGGCCGGCCAGCCGGGCCGGTACGCAATAGTCGAAGGGCCGGTCAAGCTCCCGGCCCGGCATGTCCAGCGCTACTTCAGCGATGCAGCCCTCCATCGCTTCGCCACCGCGTCCCATATCCGTTCGGCCACCTCTGTCTTGGGGCGCGCCTCCACCTCGGCCACCACACCGGTCTCATCCAAGATGACCACGCTGTTCGTCTCGGAATCGAAACCGCTGCCCGGGACGCCAACCAAATTCGCCACGATGAGGTCTAGTCCCTTGCGCTCCAGTTTAGCCTTGGCGTTGGTCACGAGGCTCTCCGTCTCTGCGGCGAACCCGACCAACACCTGCCCGGCCCGCCGGCGCATGGCCACTTCGGCGGCGACGTCGGGGTTGGGCACCAGGCGCACCACAAGGTCTTCGCCGGTGCGCTTCAGCTTCTGGGCGGCTGCCTCGGCCGGGCGGTAATCGGCCACGGCGGCGGCCAACACGATCGCGTCGGCCCCGCCGGCCCTGGCCAACGTCGCCTCGCGCAGCTCGACCGCCGACTCAACCCGCGTCACCTGTACGCCGGGAGGGTCCGGCAGGGCCACCGGACCGGCGACCAACTCGACCTCGGCTCCCCGCCGGCGCGCCGTCTCGGCCAACGCCCAGCCCATGCGCCCGCTGGAGCGGTTGGAGATGAACCGGACGGGGTCGAGCGCCTCGCGCGTCGGCCCGGCAGTGATGAGCACCCGGCGCCCGGCAAGGTCGGCCGCGGCGAAAACCTGCGCCGCTTCCGCAAGGATGCGTTCCACCGGCGCCAGCCGGCCCTCCCCGCGTTCGCCGCAGGCCAGCCAGCCTGCTTCCGGGTGCACGAAGCGGCAGCCGAGCGCCTTGAGGCGCGCCACGTTCTGCTGGACCACCGGATTCTGCCACATGCGGAAGTTCATCGCCGGGGCGAAGACCACCGGCGCCGCCGTTGCCATGAGGGTGGTGGTGAGGAAATCGTCCGCGATGCCGGAGGCCACTTTGCCCAGCACATTGGCGGTGACCGGCGCGACGATCACCAGGTCGGCCCATTCGGCCAGGCCCACGTGGGCGACGGGCCGCACGTGCAGGTCAGCCGTGAAAAGATCGGTGCAGACTGGGTGCCGCGAGAGTTCCCGCAGCGTAGCCGGCCCCACCAGCTTGGTGGCCGCCTCGGTCATCATGACGTTGACCTCGGCCCCGGCCTGAACCAACCGGCTCACCAGTTCGCACGCCTTATAGGCGGCGATGCTTCCGGTGACGCCGACCAGGACTTTCCTTCCCTCCCACATCGCCCGCGGGACCTACTTGATGCCTGAACGCGACTGCTCGCACCGGACCTGGTCGTTGGCGATCTCCTCGAGCGCCACCGACACGGCTTTTTCGCTCGCAGACGGCACGAGGCTGCCCTCGCCGCCCATGATCTGCCGGGCCCGTTTGGCTGCCGTGACCACCAACGCGTACTTGCTGCCGACCTTCTTCATCAAAAGGTCCAGCGAAGGCTCCATCATGTGTTCGTCGACCCCTTTGCGACTGAGTGAATGATGCTTATCCTGTCAAAAATTATGCAGAGTATCGGGATTTCCTGCGAAGAACCGGTCCAACTCGTGGCGGGCGAGCCGTTTCGCCCGGCACCGCTCCGCCGTGAGGATCGCCTGCAGTTCCTGCGCGGAACAGGCCACGTCCTCGTTCCAGATCACGTAGTCGTAGCTCGGCACGGCGAGGATCTCCCGGTGCGCCGTCTCGAGCCGTCGCCGGATCTTCTCTTCGGTGTCCGTGCCGCGGGCGCGGATGCGCGCCTCCAGCTCCTCCCAGGATGGCGGCATCATAAATACCAGCACCGCTTCGGGCATCGCCTGCCGGACCTTGAGCGCCCCCTGGACGTCGATGTCGAGCACCACGTGGCGCCCGGCAGCCAGGCACTCCTCCACGAAGGACCGGGGCGTGCCGTAACGATGGCCGCAAAAGTCCGCCCACTCCAGGAAGTCCTGGGCGGCGACACGGCTGGCGAACTCCTCCTCGGAGAGGAAGAAGTAGTGCTGCCCATGAGCCTCCCCTGACCGGGGTGGGCGGGTCGTGGCTGAAATTGAATACCTGATCTGGGGGTTCGCGGCGATCAGCGCGTTCAGCACCGTGTTCTTTCCCACGCCCGACGGTCCGGAGACCACCAGGAGCAAACCGTGCCTCCCCCCATCACTCTGATGCATATCTGCCTTCCCTAGTCGGACACGTCGACGCCTGTGTCTTTCGAGATCAGCCGATGTGCCACCGTTTCCGGCTGCACCGCCGAGAGGACGACGTGATCGGAGTCGGTGATGACCACCGCCCGGGTCCGCCGTCCATACGTCGCGTCGATCAGCATCCCCCGATCGCGTGCCTCCTGGATGATCCGCTTGATTGGTGCGGACTCTGGGCTGACAATCGCTACGATGCGGTTGGCCGCCACGATGTTGCCGAAACCAATGTTGATTAGTCTGATGTCCATTGGTGTCCTCCCGTCACTACCCGAGCTTGGCGAGCAACGCACCGCGCTGACGCTGCCCCAGACCCTGGACGCGCCGGCTCTCGTCGATGCCGATCTCCTCCATGATCTTGCGGGTCGTGACCCTGCCCACCTTCGGGAGCGATTCCAGGAGATACGCCACACGCATGCGGGCGATCACCTCGTCGTTGTCCCGGCGGAGCACTTCGGCCAGGGTGATCCCGCCTTCCTTAAGACGGCGGCGAATCTCGGCCCGCTTGCTCCGCATGTCCTGCGCCTTGCGCAAGGCCTTCTTCTTTTCCTCCGGGGTCAACTTCGGTAGTGCCATTCGTGTTCACCTCCTTCTCCCCACCTGGACTATTCCAGGTTCTGCACTTGCTCACGAATCTTCTCGAGTTCCGCCTTCACGGAAATCACCTGCCGGGCGATGGCCACGTCGTTGGCCTTCGACCCGATGGTGTTGATCTCACGGTTCATCTCCTGGAGAAGGAAATCGAGCTTGCGGCCGACCGCCGCCTCTTCCGCCAGCGTGGCCCGGGTCTCCACCAGATGGCTCCGGAGCCGCACGATCTCCTCGGCGATAAAACCCCGGTCGGCCACGATGGCGACCTCCTGCAAAAGGCGGGCCTCATCGACCGGCACCTCGCCCAGCGCCTCCCGGATGCGCGCCTCCAGGCGCTGGCGGAATTCCTGGCTGACCTCGGGCGCCCGCGTTTCGATCGCGCGCAGTGCCTCTTCGATCAAGCCCACCCGCTCGCTCAGGTCGGCCGCCAAGCGCCGCCCTTCCGCCTCCCGCATCCGCTGCACCTCGGCCAGGGCACCATCGGCCGCCTCTTCCAGTGCGGCGGACAGCGCCTCGACGTCGATGGTCTCCTCGGTGACGAGCACTCCAGGCATGTCCACCAAAGCGGCGAGCGTCGGCTGGTCAACCAGCCCCAGTTCCTGTTGGAGCCGGGAGAGAGCGGCATGGTAGCGCCGAGCCAGCGCCACGTCGACCTTGACCGTTTGGTGGCCTTCGCCCGACTCCTCCAGCGCCACCTGGACCTCGACGCGGCCCCGCCCGAGACGCCCCTGCACCAGGCTCCGCAGCTTCTCTTCGAACCCGGCGAGGCTCTTCGGCAGGCGGACAGACGTGTCGAGAAAGCGGTGATTGACGGTGCGCACCTCGACCGTGACGTGGTAGCTTCCACGCACAGCCTCGCCGCGGCCAAAACCCGTCATGCTCCTGACCATCGAACGCGCTCCTTCAGTGACACCACCGCGTAAGAATCCGCCTGCTCAACGGCTCTTATTCAACCAACCTCAGAAAACTCCTCCTCGTCACGCCGATATTTTCCAATTTGGGACTCAGCCGGCAGTCCTCGCGGCGGCCCGTCGCAGGGCGCGGTGCGGGCGGAGGTCCCCCACGATGCTGGCGTAACCGGCCGCGACCAGGATCACGAACCAATCGGGCGCCGCCAGGGGCGCCGTGCCGAAGACGCGGGCGAGCGGCGGCAGGTAGATGACCGCCAGCTGCATGGCGAGGCTGAGCCCCGTGGCGGCCAGGAGCGCCGGGTTGCCGAAAAGCTGGAGTTCGAAGCCGCGGGGGTTGTCGCGGCAGCGGAAGACGTACAAAAGTTGTGCCAGGACGAGGGTGGTGAAGGCGATGGTGCGCGCCCTGGCCACCGGGTACCCGGACGAGAGACCGAAGAGGAAGACGCCAACCGTGGTGACGCCGATGAGCGTGCCCGTGGTCAGGATCCGCCCGAACATCCCGCCGCTGAAGATGCCTTCCCCGGCCCGGCGGGGCGGGCTCGCCATCACGTCGGCCCCCACCTGGTCCACCCCGAGCGCCAGCGCGGGCAGGCCGTCGGTGACCAGGTTCATCCAGAGGATCTGGATCGCGATCAGGGGAAGAGGCAGGTTCAGCGCGACCGCCATGGCCATCGCCAGGACTTCGCCCACGTTTCCCGTCAGCAGGTAGCGGATGAACTTGCGGATGTTCTCGTAGATCCGCCGCCCCTCCTCGACCGCGCCGACGATGGTGGCGTAGTTGTCGTCGGAGAGCACCATGTCGGAGGCCTCTTTGGCCACGTCGGTGCCGGCGAGGCCCATTGAGATGCCGATGGCCGCCTGGCTGATGGCGGGCGCGTCGTTCACGCCGTCCCCCGTCATAGCCACGACCTCGGCATTGGCCTGGAGCGCCTTCACCAACCGCAGCTTGTGTTCGGGTGAGACCCGTGCGTAGACCAAGACCCGCTGCACCGTTTTCTGCAGCGCCGCATCGCTCAGGCGCTCCAGCTCGCCGCCGGTGACCACCGGGGCTCCCGGAGCGCTCAGCCCCAGCTCGGCGGCGACCGAGGCTGCGGTCAGCGCGTGGTCGCCGGTGATCATGAGCGTACGGACTCCAGCCCGGCGGGCGATGCGGATCGCCTGAGCCGCTTCGGGGCGGGGCGGGTCGTGCAGCCCGACGATGCCGGCGAACACGAGGTCTCTCTCCCAGCCCTCTTCGGGGCCGGCCGCCGGTGCCGCGGGGCCGCCGGGCCGGTCCTGGCGCACGGCCAGCCCGAGCACGCGCAGGCCGTCGCCCGCCATCCGCTCGCCCACCGCCAGGAGTTCCGCCCGGCGCGCCGCCGTCAGAGGCGCGTCGCCCTCTTCGAGGGCCACCTCCCGGCACCGCTCCAGCACGACGTCGAGGGCGCCCTTGAGGTAGATGTGGCGCACGCCTCCGGGCTGATCCCAGACCATCGTCATCCGGCGGCGTTCGGCGGAGAAAGGAACTTCGCCGGCCAGCCGCAGCCGCTTTTCGTAGGCGGACCGGGTCAGCCCGGCCTTGGCCGCCGCCACCAGGAGGGCGCCCTCGGTCGGGTCGCCTTCGACGCGCCAACCGGCGCCCCCCCGGCGTTTCCGGGCGGGCGGCACCAAGGTCGCCGTGTTGCAGAGCAGGCCCACTTCGAGCGCTTGCCGGAGCAGGCGCAGGCCTCCGGCGCTCACGGGCCGGCCGCCCTCGGTGAAGCCGCCCTCCGGGGCGTAGCCGAGGCCCTCCGCCTCGTAGAGCCGCCCGCCCGCCCAGAGCTGCCGAAGCGTCATCTCGTTGCGGGTCAGGGTCCCGGTCTTGTCGGCGCAGATGACCGTGGTGCAGCCCAGCGTCTCCACGGCCGGCAGGCGCCGGATGATGGCGCCGCGCCGGCTCATCCGCTGCACTCCGAGGGCCAACGCCACCGTCACGATCGCCGGCAGCCCTTCGGGGATGGCCGCCACGGCCAGGCTCACGGCGGTGAGGAACATGCCCCGCACCGGCCGTCCCTGGGCCACGCCCATCGCGAAGACGCCCACGCAGATCACCAGGCACCCGAAGACCAGCCAGCGCCCGAGCTCCTCGAGGCGGCGCTGCAGGGGCGTCGTCTGGTCGTCCGCCCGGGCGATGAGGTGCGCGATGCGGCCCATCTGGGTCGCCGCGCCGGTGGCCACCACCAGCCCCCGGCCGTGACCCCGGGTGACCAGCGTACCCAGAAAGGCCAGGTTGCGGCGGTCGGCGAGCGGCAAGTCCCGCTGCGCCAGGGGTTCCGTGGTTTTGGCCACGGGACTCGATTCGCCCGTCAGAGCGGCTTCGTCGACCTCGAGGGCCACCGCCTCGGTCAGGCGCAGGTCGGCCGGCACCCGGTCACCCGTCGCCAGCAGGACCACGTCTCCGGGCACCAGTTGGTCGGCGGGCACCGTCTGCCGCTGCCCGCCGCGCACGACCCGCCCGACCGGGGCGGAGAGTTCCCGCAGCGCTTCCAGGCACCGCTCGGCGCGATACTCCTGGATGAACCCGAGCACCCCGTTGATGAGCACGATGACCAGGATGGTTATGGCGTCGAGCGTCTCCCCCAGGAGAGCCGAGACCACCGTGGCGCCGAGCAGCACCAGCACCATGAAGTCGGAGAACTGGCTGAGGAAAAGCCGCCAGGGTTGGATCTTCCGCTCGACCTCGAGGGAGTTCCGCCCCCATCGCGACAGCCGCCTGGCCGCCTCCCGCTCACCCAAGCCCGCCTCCGGGTCCGTCTCCAGCGCCTCCGCCACCCCGGCCGCGGACAGGGAGTGCCATTGGTTCTCCGCCACACAGGTCACCCCGCCTTCGCGTCAATCCTTATTCGCGAGGAAAAGAAAAGATGCGCCTGCGCAGCGCATCTTCCCAGCTAGACCTGGTTGCAGCGGATGAACCGACCGCCCGGGGCGCCGCTATTCGGCCTGTTCCTTCAAGCGGTGCATCAACTCGACCGCGCCGGAGAGGCCGGGATTCAACCGGAGCGCCCGTTCAAGGGCTTCGATGGCTTCAGCGGTGCGCCCGCCGGACGCGTACAGCCGCCCCAGGGCGGCCCACGCTGCGCCGTCGTCGGGACTCAGCTCGAGATACCGCTCGTATTCTTTAATGGCCTGGGTCGCTTGACCCTGGGCGTCGAGCAGCGCCGCCAGCCCGGCGTGCGCCAGGCCGAGGCCGGCCTCGTCGGCCACCGCGGACGCATACTTCTGGCTGGCTTCGCCCGTCGCGCCGCCCGCGGCCAGCGCCCCGGCCGCGAAGGTCCTCACCTCGGCGGCGGTGAGGCTCGCCCCGCCTTCGCTCTCCACCCGCCGTTCGGCCGCGGCCAGGACTTCGGCGGCCTTGCCGGTCCGCCCGGTGACCTCCAGCAGAAGGCCGTACAGCACCAAGGTGTCGGCGGACGCCCCTTCCCGCTGTGCGGCCGCCTCCAATTGACTGAGCGCCATCTCCTGCAGCCCGAGCTGCAGGTAGAGCAAGCCCCGGCCGACCGCCTCCCCGCCGGACGGCTCCGCAGCCGCCACCCGGGCAACTGTGGCCCCAACCAACAGGAACAGCGCCACCAGCATTACTGCCACACGTTCCACTGGCGTCCCTCCCCCGGCTTACTTCTCGCTGGCACACCCGGCTCCTCCTCTGCGGGACGGCGCTGGGGCGGGAAAACGCGGCATTGTCCGGGTCGAGGGCCGATGGTATACTGGCCCTGAGGTGCCTGCCATGCCCTTCGACGCCGCGGTCTTCGCCGCTCTCGCCAACGAAATGTCCACTGCTCTCTCCGGCGCGCGCTGCGACCGGATCGGCGCGGTCACTCCAGCCGAACTCGTCTTCGGCGTGCGGGTGGGAAATCAGGACTTCGCCCTCGTCCTCTCGGTGGAGGGACCCTTAAGCCGGGTGCACCTAGCGCCTGCGGAGGGAGCCCGGGGCAAAGGCCGCCCCGAGCCAAACCCGCCCGTCGCGGCGCCGCCCTTCGTGCTGCTCCTGCGGAAACACCTGCTGGGCTGCAGGATCGAAGCGGTCACCCAGGCCCCTTGGGAGCGCCAACTTGCTTTCGCCCTCGTTGGCCCGTCCGACGAATTCCCGCGCCGCCGCTACGCGCTGGTCTACGAACTGCTCGGGACCCAGGCCAACGTGCTGCTGGTCGACGGGCGCGGGCTGCTCCTCGGCGCTCTGCGCCCTCCGGCCGCCGGCGAGGGGCCCAGCGCCCGGCTGGTGATCGGCGCAGCGTACGTCCCGCCCCGCCCCGTCGCCCCTCCGCCCACCGAGGCCACCCTCGCCTATCTGACCCGGGCCCTCGGTCTGGCCGCGCCGGAGGCGCCGGCGCGTGCCGCACTGCAACGGAACCTCGGCGGCCTTGGCCCGTGGGCGGCCCGTTTCCTGCTGCGACGCTGCAACCTCGACCCCGAGGCGCTGTGCGGCAGTCTGACCCAGGGCGACCTCGCCAGCCTGCACCGGGCGCTGGCCGACTTCGGGGCGGCCGTCGCCGAAGGGCGCTTCTCGCCCACCCTCTACCGCGAGGCGGGCCGGCCCCGCGATTTCTGGGCCTTCGCCGCTCCGGCGCCCACCGGCTCCGTCGCTGAACCGGCGGTCTCGCTCAGCGGGGCGATCACGCTGGTCTTCGGGGAGAGAGTCGGTCGGGAGCGCCTGGAGCGGACCCGGCAGGCGCTGTTGCACCGCCTGGACGGGGAGATCGCCCGGGTGTCCCGGCGCCACGCGGCGCAGGTCCAGGACCTCTCCCGGGCGGAGGGCGCCGAAGACCTCCGGCGCTGCGGCGATGTCCTGCTGGCGAACTTGGCGCGCATCCCCCGCGGCGCCACCTCGTTCACCGGGGAAGCTTACGGCGAACCCGGGGCGCTCGAGGTCCAGTTGGACCCCCGCCTCTCGCCTCAGGAGAACGCCCAGCACTACTTCGCCCGCTATCGCAAGGCCAAGCGGGGGCTGAAGGAAGCGGCCTCCCGGCTCGCCGAGACCGCCGCCGCCCTGGCCGAACTCCGCCTGCTCCGGCTGGAGGTTCTCGACGCCGCAACCCTGCGGGAGTTGGCCGAACTGAGCGAGGAGCTGCCTGCGAGCGGCAGACCGGCTCCGGCAAAGCGTCCTGACAAAGGCCCGGCCGGGCGCCCCCGCAAGGCGCCGCCAGCCCCGGCTGGGCGGAGCTTCGCCCCCCGGCGCTACTGGTCTTCGGACGGGCTGGAGATCCTGGTCGGCCGCACGAGCCGCGAGAACGACCGGCTGACCCTGCACAGCGGGGCTCCCTGGGACGTCTGGCTCCACGTCAAGGACCTGCCCGGCGCCCACGTCATCGTGCGCCTGCCGAACGAGGCTCCCGCGCCGGCCTCCTCCATCCTCGAAGCCGCCCAGCTCGCCGCCTACCACAGTGAAGGGCGGGCGAGCACCCAGGTGCCGGTGGACTACACCCTCCGGCGCCACGTGCGCAAGACACCCGGCGGCGGACCCGGACAGGTGCTCTACGACCACCACCGCACAGTCTTCGTAACGCCCGATCCGGCCCTGGTCGAACGCTTGCGCAGCGCCCCTTTGGCCGCGGCGGACGCCGAGCCGCCCCCGGCCCGCCGGAAATAGGAGACCCGGTGGCGCGCGCCACCGGGCCATGAGCCGCCGCAAGAAACGAACGAGTTCGCCGCGGGGTTGCCCCCGCCGGCCCCAGCCGCCCGCCCCCTGCCTCCAGGCTTGCGCTCATAATTCTCGTCCCCCGCGGGCTTTCCTGCAATAGGCAGGAGAAAACCTCAGGCCATGGCCTCCGCGTCGCGCCCGATGTCGGTGCGGTAAACCCCTCCGGGGAAGCGGATCTCCGCCACTCCCGCGTAGGCGGAGGCTCGCGCCTCGGCCACGGTGCGACCGGTCCCCGTCACGTTCAGCACCCGCCCGCCGGCGGAGACCAGATGACCGTCGACCTCCCGGGTGGCGGCGTGGAAGACCAGCACCCCCGGCCAGGACGCCGCCTCAGAGGCCCGTTCCACGGGAACGCCTTGGGGGAAACTCCCCGGATAACCCGCCGACGCCAGCACGACCGTCACCGCCGCCCCCGCCGCCTCCGGCTCCGGCAGGCCGGCCAGCCCGCCCGGCTCGGCGGCCCCTTTCAGGTAAGGCAGGAGGTCTCCTGTGAGGATGGGCAGGATGACCTGCGTTTCGGGATCCCCGAACCGGCAATTGAACTCGACGACCTGAAGACCGGCGGGGCCGAGCATCAGCCCGGCGTAGAGCACCCCGCGGAACGGCCGGCCCGCCCGGGCCAGCGCCCGCAGCGCCGGGAGGATGATCCTCTCCCGCGCCTCTTCCCGGAGCTCGGGCGTGAGGCGCGGCGTGGGCGCCACCGCGCCCATCCCGCCGGTGTTGGGCCCTTGGTCGCCGTCGGCCGCCCGCTTGTAGTCCTGGGCCGCGGGGAGAAGCAGCGCGTGCTCCCCGTCGGTCAGCGCCAGGAGCGAGGCCTCCACGCCGTGCAGGAAGTCTTCGATGACCACCCGCCGGCCCGCAGTGCCGAAAGCGTTGCCGTCGAGGGCACGCCCGACGGCCTCCTCGCCCTCGGCGAGGCTCTGCGCCACGACGACGCCCTTGCCCGCCGCCAGGCCATCGGCTTTGACCACGACCGGCGGTTCGAGCGTCCGGAGATACTCGCAGGCCGGAGCGGTCTCCGTGAAGACCTTGTATCTGGCGGTCGGTATGCCTGCCTCGGCCATGAGGCGCTTGGCGAAGCTCTTGCTTCCCTCGATCTCCGCGGCGTCCCGGCCGGGGCCGAAGACCGGCACGCCGTCGGCCCGCAGGGCATCGGCGAGCCCGGCGACCAGGTACGCCTCGGGACCCACGACCACCAGGTCCACTCCTTCCCGGCGGACCAGGTCGCGCACGGCCGGGATGGCCGCGGCTGGGTCAGGCGGAAGCAGGCAGTTCCGGCCGGCTTTGGCGGTGCCGGCGTTGCCGGGCGCGATCAGCACCTCCGAGACCGAAGGGCTCCTCTTGATCTTCCAGGCCAAAGCGTGCTCCCGTCCTCCGCTCCCCACCACCAGAACTCTCATGCGTGCTGCCCCCCGCCTCTAGTGCCGGAAATGGCGAACCCCGGCGATCACCATGGCCAGCCCGGCCGCCTCGGCCGCTGCGAAAGACTCCTGGTCGCGGATGGAGCCGCCCGGCTGGATGATGGCTGCGATCCCGGCGGCGGCCGCCGCCTCCACCACGTCGGGCATCGGGAAGAAGGCGTCGGAGGCGAGGACCGCCCCCCGGGCCGCTTCTCCCGCCCGCGCCAGGGCGAAGCGCGCCGCGTCTATCCGGTTGACCTGGCCGCCGCCGATCCCCAGCGTTCGGTGGCCGGTGGCCACCACGATGGCGTTGGACTTGACGTGTTGCACCACTTTCCAGGCGAAACGCAGGCTGTCCCACTCCGCAGCGGTCGGCCGGCGGCCGGTCACCACCTTGAGTTCCGCCTCCGGCGGCAGCTCGGCGCGGTCGGTGGCCTGCACGAGCAGCCCTCCGGCGATCCGCTTGAAGTCTAAACATTCTTCCGTCCCCGCCAGCGGCACCTGGAGCAGCCGGAGATTCTTCTTGGCCTGAAGCACCGCCAGGGCGCCGGGCGTAAATCCGGGGGCGACGATCACTTCAAGGAAGAGCGCCGCCAATTCACGGGCGGTCTCTTCGTCCACCTCGCGGTTGAAGGCCACGATCCCGCCGAAGATGGAGACGGGGTCGCAGGCGTAGGCCTGCCGGAACGCCTCGGCGGGGCTGGCGGCTTCCGCCGCGCCGCAGGGGTTCGTGTGTTTGACCGCCACCGCGGCCGGCCCGGCGAAGGCGCAGACCGCAGCCAGGGCGGCGTCGGCGTCGTTCAGGTTGTTGAACGACAGTTCTTTGCCGCCGAGCTGCACGGCATGCACCAGGCTCCGGCCGCAGGGGCGTTCGTCCTGGTAGAAGGCGGCGGGCTGGTGGGGGTTCTCGCCGTACCGCAACCCCGCAACCTTCCGGAACGGCAGGACGAGCCGCTCCGGAAACGCCTCCTCGCGGCTGAACCAGCGCGCGATGGCGGCGTCGTACCGCGCGGTCAGGGCGAAGGCAGCGCTCGCCAGGCGCTGGCGCAGGGCCAGGGTGGTGCCGCCGGTCGCCTGCACCGCCGCGAGCACCTCCTCATACTGTTCAGGACTCGTCACCACCGCGACGCTGCTGTGGTTCTTCGCCGCGCCCCTGATCATGCTCGGGCCGCCGATGTCGATCTGTTCGATGACCTCTTCGGGGGAGACGCCCGGCCTGGCGGCAGTCTCCTCGAACGGGTAAAGGTTCACCACCACCAGGTCGATGGGCGCGATGCCGCTCGCTTCGAGCTGGGCCAGGTGTTCCGGGCGGCTGCGATCGGCCAGGATGCCGCCGTGAATCTTCGGGTGCAGGGTCTTGACCCGCCCGTCCAACATCTCGGGAAAGCCGGTCACCTGGTCCACAGGCGTAACGTTCAGGCCTGCCCCGCGCAGGGCCGCCAGGGTCCCCCCGGTGGAGAAGAGTTCCACGCCCCTCGCCGAGAGGCCTCCGGCGAACTCCACAAGCCCCCGCTTGTCGTACACGCTGATCACTGCCCGCCGCACCGGGCGATAACTTTGCTCCCTCGCGGTCGCGCCGCACTCCGCCACGACTGATTCCCCCTGCTCTTTAGGCCATTTGCGGCCGGACGAACGCCCGCCGCCCCCTGATCTCCAGCCGCCCTTCGGCCACCGCCCGGATCGCCTGCGGGTAGAGCCGGTGTTCCTCCGCCAGGATCCGCGCCGCCAGGCTCTCCTCGGTGTCGCCGTCCAACACGGGCACCGCCGCCTGGAGCACGATCGGGCCGTGGTCCATCTCCTCGTCCACCAGGTGCACGGTGCAGCCGGCCACCTTCGCCCCATACTCCAGCGCCTGGCGCTGGGCGTGCAGGCCGGGGAAGCTCGGCAAAAGCGACGGGTGGATGTTGAGCACCCGCCCCGGAAAGGCGGAGAGGAAGACGGGACCCAAGAGACGCATGAAGCCGGCGAGCGCCACCAGCTCCACGCCGGTCTCGCGCAGCAGGGACACCATGGCCTCCTCGAACGCCTCCCTGCTCGGATACGACGGACGCGCCAGCACCGCCGCGGGCACGCCGAAGCGCGCCGCCACCGTCAAGGCGCCAGCGCCCGGCTGATCGCACAGGACCAACGCGGGCTCCGCGCCGAGTTCGCCCTGCTGGTGGCTGCGCAGGATCGCCTCCAGGTTGCTTCCGCGACCGGAGACCAGCACGCCGAGCCGCGGGCAGCCGTTCATCGCAGCTCCACCCCGGCCGGCCCCTCTTCCACCCGGCCGATGACCCATGCCCGCTCTCCGGCGCCGGCCACCACTTCCAGCGCCTCGTCCCCCCGTTCGGCGGGGACGGCGACCACCAGCCCGACCCCCAGGTTGAAGGTGCTGAACATCTCCCGCTCCTCGATCCGGCCGAGACGCTGCAGGAAGGGGAAGACCGGCGGCACCGGCCAGGTGCCCCGCTCGATCACGGCCCGCACGCCCTCGGGGAGCGCCCGCGGGATGTTCTCGAAGAACCCGCCGCCCGTGATGTGCGCGGCCCCATGCACCGGCACCGCGGCGAACAGGGCCAAGAGCGCTTTGACGTAGATGCGGGTCGGCTCCAGCAGTTCCTCGCCGAGCGTTCGCCCCACTTCCGGCACGGTTCGGTCCAACTCCCACCCGCCGACCTCGAAGACGAGCTTGCGCACGAGCGAAAACCCGTTGGAGTGCAGCCCTGAAGAGGCTACGCCGAGCAGCAGGTCGCCCGGCCGGGCCGTGGCGGCGGACTCCAGGCGGCCGCGCTCGGCGACTCCCACGGCGAAGCCGGCCAAGTCGTATTCGGACGGCCCGTAGAGGCCGGGCATCTCGGCGGTCTCTCCGCCGATCAGCGCGCAGCCGGCCTGGCGGCAGCCCTCCGCCACCCCGCCGACCAGGGTCGCCACCAGGTCGGGGTCGAGCTTGCCCACCGCCACGTAGTCGAGAAAGAAGAGCGGCTCAGCGCCTAAGACCGCGATGTCGTTGACGCACATCGCCACGCAGTCGATGCCCACCGTGTCGTGCCGGCCGGCCCGCTGGGCGATGAGCAGCTTCGTGCCGACCCCGTCGGTGCCGGAGACCAGCACCGGCTCCCGAAAGCCTGCCGGCAGGGCGAAGAGTCCCCCGAAGGAGCCGATTCCCCCCACCACCTCCGGCCGCCGGGTGGTCCGGGCGTGCGCGGCGATCCTGCGCACCGCCTCGTAGCCGGCGTGGAGGTTCACGCCGGAATCACGGTAGGTCAGGCTCCGCTCCTCCGCCTCCGCCATCCTTGGTCCCTCCCTTAGCACCCGGCAGCCTCGCCCGCCGGAAGCTCCAGTGTCCCCCCGTCTTCGAAGGCGAACTTGCCAGCGCCCGCCAGCCGGTGCCGCACCGGATAGCGACCGTCGAAACAGGCCAGGCAGAGCGCGCCGCGCGCCAGGCCGACCGCCCCGGTCAGCCCGCCCAGCGAGAGGTAGCGCAACGAATCCGCGCCCACGAACTCCCGCACTTCGGCTTCGCTGCGCCCGTGGGCCACCAATTCACCCTTCTCGGAGGTGTCGATCCCGTAGTAGCAGGCGTGGCGGTAGGGGGGCGAGGCGATGCCCAGGTGAACCTCGCGGGCGCCGGCCTCGCGCAAAAGCTGCACCGTCCGGGCGGAGGTGGTGCCGCGCACGATCGAGTCGTCGATGAGCACCACCCGCTGGCCGGCGATCACCCCCGGCACCGGGTTGAGCTTGATCTTGACCCCCAGGCTCCGCACGGCCTGCGTGGGCTGGATGAACGTGCGCCCCACGTACCGGTTCTTGATGAGCCCTACCTCGAAAGGCAGCCCCTTCGCCTCGGCGAACCCCATCGCAGCCGACGTGCCGGAGTCGGGCGCCGCGATCACCACGTCCGCCTCCACGGCCCACTCCCGCGCCAGTGCCCGGCCGATCTCTTTCCGCACCAAGTGGACGCCTTTTCCGGCCATGACCGAGTCGGGACGGGCGAAGTAGATGAACTCAAAAACGCAGAGCGCCGGACGGGCCGCCGGCACTGCCTGCCGCGCCCTGAGGCCGTCCCGGTCGATGATCACCATCTCGCCGGGCGCCACCTCGCGAACCACCTCGGCGCCGAGGCTGGCCAGCGCGCAGCTCTCAGAAGCCAGCGCCCAGCCGTTCTCCCCCAGCCGCCCCAGCACCAGCGGGCGAAGGCCGTTGGGATCGCGCAGGCCCAGCAGCTGGTCGCGGCCCATCGCCACCAGCGCGTAGGCCCCCTTGAGCTGGCGGGCCGCTCCCACCAGCGCCTCCTCCAGGTTCTCCCGGGCGAAGCGCGCCGTCAGGTTGATGATGACTTCGGTGTCCGTGGTGGTCTGGAAGACCGACCCGGCCCGTTCGAGTTTGCCGCGCAAGCTTCCGGCGTTCACCAGGTTTCCGTTGTGGGCCAGCGCCACGGTGCCCTTGGAGCACCGGGTGAGCAGAGGCTGGGCGTTCAATACGGAGCTGCGCCCGGTCGTGGAATACCGCACGTGGCCGATGGCCAGCTCGCCGGGGAGCGCCGCCAGCACCTCCTCTGGGAAGACCTCCGCCACCAGACCCATGTTCTTGTGCAGCCGCACGCTGGTCCCGTCGGAGACCACCAGGCCCGCGCTCTCCTGCCCCCGGTGCTGGAGGGCGTACAGCCCAAGGTACGCCAGGTTGGCCACCTGCCGGCCGGGCGCGTAAAGCCCCAGCACGCCGCATTCTTCGCGCGGGTGCTCACCCTCCGGCGCGATCATCGCCGCCGCCCTCCGTCCGTCACTCACGTTCCCGTCCCTCCAGGCGCCGCGGGAGCGCGTCGCGGTAAACCCGCTCCAGCTGGGAAAGTTCGAGCGCGACCAGCGGAGCGGGCGCGGCCCCGGCCTGCCAGACCCGGACCTGATGCCCGCCGGTCGACCCGAGGATGCTCCAGGGGAGCCCCGCCTCGCCGGCCAGGGCCGCCACCTGGGCGGCCTTCTCCGCCGGCGCGGCCACCACGATGCGGCTCTGCGACTCGCCGAACAGGAACGCGTCGAGGCGCAGGTCGGAGTCGACGACCAGCCCGCAGCCGATCTGCCCCGCCATGGCCATCTCGGCCACCGCCACGAGGAGCCCCCCTTCGCTCACGTCGTGCGCGGCGCTCACCAGGCCTTTCCTGATGGCCGCAACGACCACGCCGAGCAGCGCCTTCTCGCGCTCCAGGTCGAGGGAGGGCGCCGGCCCTATCACCTTTCCCGTGCGCAGGCGCAGGTACTCGCTGCCACCCACTTCCGGCAGCGTCTCGCCCAGCAGCATGATGACCTGCCCGGGTGCGGGGAAGCCTTGCGGGCAGCGCCGCTCCACATCGTCGAGCAGCCCGACCATGCCAATCACCGGCGTCGGGTGGATGGGCTCTCCGTTCGTCTCGTTGTAGAGGCTGGCGTTGCCGCCTGTGACCGGGATCGCGAGCCTCTCGCACGCCGCGGCGATACCCTTCACGGCCTCCACCAGCTGCCAGTAACCTTCGGGGCGTTCAGGACTGCCGAAGTTGAGCCCGTCGGTCAGCCCCAGCGGCTCCGCCCCGCTGACGACCAGATTCCGGGCGGCTTCGCACACGGCGATCGCCCCGCCCCGCCAGGGATCGAGGTACCCGTAGCGGCCGTTGCCGTCGATCGTGAGCGCCAGGCCTTTCCGGGTGCCCTTCACCCGCAGGATGGCCGCATCGCTCCCCGGGCCCTCCACTGTGTTGGTCTGGACCTGGTGGTCGTACTGCCGGAAGACGTACTCCTTGCTGGCGATGGTCGGGCTGTCGAGCAAATCCAGAAGGACGGCGCCCAGGTCGGCCGGTTCAGGCAAATCCCCCAGCGAGAAGGCGTTCCGCTCCGCCAGGTCGGCCGGCGGCTCCATCGCGGGCCGGTAGGCCGGCGCCCCGTCGGTGGAGAGGGAAGCCGCCGGCACCTCGGCCACCACGTGGCCCGCCTCGAGGATGCGCAGCATCCCGTCGTCGGTCACCCGGCCAACGGTCACCGCATGCAAGCCCCAGCGGGCGAAGATCTGCGTCACCCGTTCCTCCTGTCCCGACCGGGGCACGACCAGCATGCGCTCCTGCGATTCGGAGAGCATGACCTCGTAGCTGTTCATGCCCTCCTCCCGCCGCGGCACGAGCGCGATGTCCATCTCGATCCCGCTCCCGGCCCGGCTGGCCATCTCCGCCGCCGAACTGGTGAGCCCCGCGGCGCCCATGTCCTGGATCCCGATGACTGCGCCGCTCTTTATGGCTTCCAGGCAGGCCTCGATGAGGAGCTTCTCGGTGAAGGGATCGCCCACCTGAACGGCGGAACGCTTCGCCTCGTTCTCTGCGGAGAGCTCCGAGGACGCGAAGGACGCGCCGTGGATACCGTCGCGCCCGGTGGTCGACCCGACCACCATCACGGGGTTGCCCACCCCTGACGCGGCTGCCTTGGCGACGTGCTCCTGTTCCACCACCCCGACGGCCATCACGTTGACCAGCGGGTTTCCGGTGTAACACGGGTCGAAGTAGATCTCGCCCCCCACGGTCGGCACGCCGACGCAGTTGCCGTAGCCGGCGATGCCAGAGACCACGCCCTCGAAGAGGTAACGGGTGCGCGGGTCAGAGAGTTCGCCGAAGCGCAGGGAGTTGAGGACCGCCACCGGCCGGGCGCCCATGGTGAAGATGTCGCGCAGGATGCCGCCTACCCCCGTGGCTGCGCCCTGGTAGGGTTCGACAGCCGAGGGGTGGTTGTGCGACTCGACCTTGAAGACCACGGCCAGCCCGTCGCCGATGTCCACGATGCCGGCGTTCTCGCCCGGCCCTTGGAGCACGTGCTTCCCCTTGGTCGGGAAGAGTTTGAAGAGGGGCCGGGTGTGCTTGTAGGCGCAGTGCTCCGACCAGAGCACCGCGTACATGCCGAGTTCGGTGTAGTTCGGGTACCGGCCCAGGAGCGCCACGATCCGCTCGTACTCCTCATCCCGCAGGCCCATCTCGCGCCAGGTTCGCTGCGCCCTGATCTCCGCCGCGCTCAGCACGCTGCCGCCCCCTCCCGAAGGATCGCCCCGAGGATGCCCCGGCCGTCCTCGCCGCCCAGCAGCGCCTCGACCACCCGTTCCGGGTGCGGCATCATGCCCACGACGTTGCCCTCCCGGTTGCAGACGCCGGCGATGTTATCGACCGAGCCGTTGGGATTCGCCATCGGCGTCGCGTCGCCGGTCGGAGCGACGTAACGGAAGACCACCTGGCGGCGGGCCTCAAGTTCGACCAGTTCGTCGCCGGTGCAGTAGTAGTTGCCTTCCCCGTGCGCGATGGGGAGCCTCAGGACCTGTCCCGGCCGGAGGCCCCGGGTCCAAGCCGTGCGCCCTGTCTCGACCCGAAGGTGAACCGGGCGGCAGACGAAGCGGAGGCCGCCGTTGCGGCGGAGCGCCCCTGGGAGCAGCCCCGCTTCGGTCAGAATCTGAAAACCGTTGCAGATCCCCAGCACCGGCCGGCCGGCCTCCGCGAAGCGGGCCACTTCCTGCATCACCGGGCTGAAGCGCGCCAGGGCCCCGCAGCGCAGGTAGTCGCCGTAGGAGAACCCGCCCGGCAGCACCAGCGCGTCGAACCCGGCAAGGCTCCGGCGCTCGTGCCAGACGAACTCCGCGTCGGCCCCGACTTGCTGGATTGCCCAGCGCACGTCCTCGTCGCAGTTGGAGCCGGGAAAGACCACCACGCCTACCCTCATCCCCGGTCCTCCTCCACCTGCACCTCGAACTCCTCGATCACGGGGTTGGCCAGGAGCTTCCCGCTGGCCTCGAGGACGAGCGCCTCCGCCGCCTCGCGGCTCTCCGCCTCCAGCCGCACCTCGATGAGCTTGCCGATGCGCACCTCGCGGACGCCGGCGAACCCCAGCGTCGCGAGTCCGCGCTTCACCGCCGTCCCCTGCGGGTCCAGCACGCTCTTCTTCAATCGCACCTCGACCCGGGCCAGATACTTGTTCACGCCACTTCCCCCCCGCCGATCCGGCGCCACATCTCCTGGTAGGCCTCCTCGACGCCCCCCAGGTCGCGGCGGAACCGGTCCTTGTCGAGCCGTTCGCCGGTCTGCCTGTCCCAGAACCGGCAGGTATCGGGGCTGATCTCGTCCCCAAGGAGTACCTGGCCGTCGCTGGTCCGCCCGAATTCCAGTTTGAAGTCGATCAGTTCCACCTGGCGGGGGCGCAGGAACTCGCTGAGGAGCGCGTCGACCTTCAGGGACGCGGCGGTGAGCGCGTCGAGTTCGGCCGGCGTGGCCAACCCCAGTGCGCGGATGTGCGAGTCGTTCACCAGGGGATCGCCGAGATCGTCGCGCTTGTAGTAGAACTCCACCACCGGCGAAGGCAGCGCCGTCCCCTCGGCAAGCCCCAGCCGCTTGGCGAGGCTGCCGGCCGCCACGTTGCGAACCACCACTTCGAGCAGGATGATCTCCAGCTTGCGGCAGAGCAGATCGCGCTCGCTGAGGGTCGTCACGAAGTGGTTGGGCACGCCCGCCTGCGCCAGGTAGGTGAAGAGCCGGGCCGAGATGCGGGCGTTCAGGACGCCCTTGTCGGCGATGGTCCCCTTCTTCTCGCCGTTGAACGCCGTGGCGTCGTCCTTGAAGTGGACCACCAGGAGTTCCGGGTCGCCGGTGGCGAACACGACCTTCGCCTTGCCCTCGTAGAGCTTCGCTCCGGTTTCCATGCTTGCTCCCCCTCTGCTTTGCTGTCGCTGGAGTCCCAGGGTCTTTCGCTAGAGTCCCAGGGCCGACCGCCACTCGGCGCAGAGTTCGGCCGTCCGCCGCTGCGCCAGGCCGGTGTACTCCTCCGGCCGTTCCAGCACGGCCCGCTGCCCCTCGGTGAACCGGGCGAGGTAAGGCGCCAGCTCCGCATGTTCGGCCGCGCACTCCGCCACGCCCCGCCCCGTCCGCTCGGCTTCCAACGTCAACTGCCGCACCGCCTCATGGGCGTCGGGGTGGCCGGCGGCGGCCAGGCAGAGGTAGAGAGGTTCGGCGATGAGGCTCTCCCGGCTCTGCCCGAAGTTCCTGGCCATCGCCGCCTCGTTGACGGCCAGCCGTTCCAGGACCCGCGCCAGGCGGTCGGCTGCGAAGACCAACCCCGCCACGACCTCGACCGTGAACCGGGCCGAAGCCGAATTGGTCAGATCCCGCTGGTGCTCGGAGATCTGGTCGAGGTAGACGGTGATCATCCGCGGCATGAACTCTTTGTAGAGGCTCTTCACGTGCTCCAGGTTCCACGGGTTGCGCTTGTGGGGCATGGTCGAGGAGCCCACCTGGGTGGCGCCGAAGTGCTCGCCGACCTCGGCGATCTCGGAGCGCTGCAGGTGGCGGAAGTCGTCGGCCAGGTTGGCGAGCACGCCGAAGGTCGAGACGAGGGCGTGCGCGTAGTCGGCCATGAACTCCGGCTCGACCACCTGGGTGGCGGCCCCGGCGGGCTTAAGGCCCAGGCGGCCGAGGACCTCCTCCTCGAAGCGGCGGGCGTCGGCGAGAAAGAGGCTGGGGGCGTTGTAGGCGCCGACCGCGCCGGACAGCTTGCCCCGAAGCTCGCGGGCGGCCGCTTCGACGGCCTTGATCCGCCGTCCCAGCCGGTCGAGGTATACGGCGCAGGCGTACCCGAAGGTGATGGGAACGGCATGCTGGCCGTGGGTGCGCCCGATCTGCAGCGTCCGCTGCTCGCGCTCGGCCAGCCCAAGCAAGACCCTCGCCAGTCGCAGCAGCGCCGGCAGGGCGACCTCCCGGGTGACCGCCTGGTAGCGCAAGGCGTTGGCGGTGTCCATGACGTCGGCCGAGGTCACGGAGAAGTGGACGTAAGGCCGGGCCGCCTCGCTCACCCGGCGCTGCACGCAGTTGACCAGCGCCCGGATGTTGTGACGGGTCCGCTCCTCCTCTTCGGCGACCTCTTCGGCGGTGACCTGCCCGATTGCTTCCCGCACCTCGACGGCCACGCTCGCCGGGCAGAGGCCTTCCCGGGCCAGCCCTTCCACCAGCGCAGCCTCCACCTCGAGCTGGTAGCGCAGGTAGGCGCGCTCCGACAGGTGCTGCGAGAGCTTGTCCCAAAGCTCAGGGTTCGCGGCCCGGTACCGCCCGTCCAAGGGGCTCAAGCAGTCGAAGATGCTCTCGGTCACGTCATCACCCCCCCCAGAAAAACGACAAGCGGGCAGGTTCCTGCTGCAAGAGCTTGAAACCTACCCGCCAGGGCTTTTCTCCCTCTAAGGTGTAGCGCCGTGCGGCGCCTGCATCACTCGGTCCAGACCCCGGCCAGCCGGGCGGAACCCTAGATGCACTTCCAATGGTTATGGAGTTGTCGCCGCGATCGCCTTCGCACCTTCATCTTATCAGACGGTTGGCGAAGGTGTCAATGCGCGCCAGCCACCGCCACCACTCTGCCCCCCGGATACCGGGTAACCGCGAGTTCGGGCGCTTCCGGGTGGGCGCGCCGGTAGCGGTCCAGCGCCTCGCCGGTGCTGAGCACGAAGAACCGCCGACCGCTACCTGGCCGGGAAAACTCGGCCAACCATCTCCCGAGTTGCGCCTCGTCCGCCGGTTCGACGCGCTGAGCTATGTCGAGACGGAGGAAGCTCGAGACCGGCAGGTCACCATAGCAGACGACGCGGTCGCCCGGCCGAGCGTTGGCGTTTACAGTCCGAGCCGCCGCTTTCCAGGGATTCAAGAGGTAGGCGGAGTGGTCCAGCTGATCGAAGAGCGTCAGATAGGAGACGAGCGACCCCACGGCCAGCACTCCGATCATCCAGGCGGGTCGGTGAAGGCTGAGCGCCGCAGCGGCTCCTGCGCCGAGGGTCAGGGTAAAGAGGACCAGAAAAGGCAGAATTACGGGTTGGAAGCCGGCTTGCGCCTGCGGAAAGGGCCGGGCCGCGATGAAGACAGACACCAGGAAGAGCAGAGCTGCCGCCAGCGTCAGCCAGGCACCGACCCACACACCCCGCCCTGCGCCAGAGTCTTGCTTCGTCTCGGCCAGGCTGCGGTCTAGCGTGCGGCCAATCAAAACGGCCAGAGGCGGAAAGGCTGGCAACAGATAGCGAATCACCCGCCACCGGATGCCGAAGGGCAGCAGAAATCCGACCAGGAACCAGACGATCATGAACAGTGCGCCCTCCGCCGGCGCTTCACCCTGATCTCCCGCCCCGGAAGCGGCGCTGCGCCCCTCGCGCCAGGCCCGGCACAGGGCCGGGAAGATGAACCCGCTCCAGGGCAGAAAGCCGAGCACCAGCATGGGAAGGTAAATCACGCTGTCCCACGCGCCGCCCGCCCGGATCGGGTGTAGGTAACGGGCGTTGCCGCTCCCGAAGAAGTAGTTCAGGAAGTCGGGACCCTGCCGCAGGTAGCCAAGGTAGAACCATGGCACCGCCACCGCGGTGAAGAGCACCGCCCCGCCGAGCAGCGTAAGCCAGAGATCGGCCCGGCGGCCCACCGGGACTCTCTCACCCTCCTCGCCAGGCGCGGGCGGCAACCAGAAGGACCGCCGCCGCGCGGCCCGGATGGACAGGTAAGCCCCGGCCACCGCCGCCGGGAAGACGACGCCCTGCAGGCCGCGGTTGAGCACCCCGAGCGCCGAGGCCAGGCAGCAGAGCAGCCCTGCTCCGGGTCGGCCAGTCTGCAGATATCGCACGAAACCGTAAAGGGCCAGGATGGAGAGGAAGGTGAGCGGCACGTCCTGCTGCGGAACCTGACCCATGTAAGCCAGGAGCAGGCTGGTGCAGAGCACCGCCGCACCGAGGAAGGCAGTGCGAGGTCGATAGAAGCGCCTCGCCAAGGCGTAGGTGAGGAGCACGGTGCCAACGGCCACCAAGGAATGGACCAGCCGCGTCGTCCAGTCGGAGACGCCGAAGACGCGGTAGGCGGCAGCGATCATCCAGATGCTGAGCGGGGGTTTATCGACGAAGTCGTTGCTCCGGGAATGGAGCGTGATCCAGTCGCCCGTCTCCACGATGCGACGGGCGATGGTGCCGTAATAGGCGCTGTCACCGTCGGTCAGCGGCATCCCCACTTTGGCGAAGAAGAGGAGCGCCGCGGCAAGAACGAGCAGCACCACCCAGCGCTGGTTCACCGGCACCCCCTCCTCACGCGGCCGGGCGGAGGGTCACCCTCCGCCGCAACCAGAGGCTGGCGATCATGCGCAGGTAGTCGAGGATGGTGCGGACGACTCTCATCTTGCTGGCGCCGGCTTTCTGATCGTAGCGGAGCACCAGTGGGATCTCGCCGGCGGCCAGGCCCAAAAAGCCCGCCTTGAGCAGGATCTCCGCCATCGCCGAGAAGGTCGTGGACTCGATCAGCCGTTCGCCGTAGACGGCGAAGAGCTGCTGCAACAGGCTGGCTCGGTAGGCCCGGTAGCCGCAGGTGTAGTCGCGGACGCCGGGGATGGGCAGACAAGCGGCCAACATCACGTTGACCGCCTTACTCAGAAAGCGCCGGTGGGCGCTGAGCCCGACCTCGGCCGCCCCTGGCCGGTACCGGGAGGCGATCGCAACGTCGCACCCTTCCTCAACCCTGCGGATGAGCTCCAAAGCGTACCGCGGCTCGTGCGTGTTGTCGGCATCCATCGTGATCACGATATCGCCCGGGTCGCAACCCTGGCTGGCGTATCTCAACCCGTCCAGGATCGTCTGGGGCAGGCCCAGGTTTATAGGGTGAGTGACCACCTCGATGGGGATCCGGGCGCTTAGTTCGGAGAGAACCTGCGGCGTCCGGTCGCGGCTGCCGTCGTTGACGGCGACGACCCGGTAGAGCCGGCCGCTCTCCGCCATGACCGCCGCGATCTTCTCCAGAAGCGGCGGAAGGTTGGCCTCCTCGTTGTAAGCAGGCAACACAAAACTAATCACGCGCTCCCCCAACCTCCTCCCCGCCCGTCAATGCTGCTCCGGCACGTAGGCGGTGAAGCCCTCGGCCTGCAGTTTGGCGTGTTTGCCGCGCACCGCCTGGGCCTGTTCCCGCCGGAAGCGGTGGAGCGCCTCGGCGAGGCGATGGTCGGCGAGCGCCAGGATCGCCACTGCCAGCAGGGCGGCATTGCGGGCCGCGCCGATCCCCACCGTGGCGACGGGCACCCCGGGCGGCATCTGCACGATGGAGAGCAGCGCGTCCTGCCCGCCCAGCCCCTTGCCCGCATCGATGGGCACGCCGATCACGGGCAGCGTCGTGTACGCCGCCAAAACTCCCGGCAGGTGCGCGGCCCCGCCCGCGCCGGCGATGATCACGCCCAGACCCCTGGCCGAGGCCGTGCGGGCGTACTCGGCGGCGTCGTCGGGGGTGCGGTGGGCCGACAGGATCGCCACCTCGCACCCCACGCCGAACTCTTCGAGGGCCTTAACCGCCTCGCGCATCACGCCCAGGTCAGAGTCGGAGCCCATGATGACGCCCACCCGGTGCTTGTCCGCCATGCTCCCGCCCCCTTTGGAGGTCTATGGTCGACTCTGGAAAGCTTCGGCCCCGCCGCGCCATTTCCTTCCCGAGGCTAGCGCCCGTCCCCCAAGCCGCGGCTGCCCCGCTGCGTCAGGGGCACCCCGGCTGCGCAGAGCGGGCACTCCTCCGGCGCCCAGCTAACCGCGTTCACCCGCCAGAGCGGCGTGAAAGGCACCGGGAAGGTGGCGAGCCCACCGCTCCGGTCGATGAGGCTGGCCAGGCCGACCACCTCGGCCCCCAGCCCGGTCAGCATCGCCAGCACCTCTTTGACCGAGCCGCCGGTGGTGACCACGTCCTCCACCACCAGCACCCGCTCGCCCGGGCGGACGCTGAAGCCGCGGCGCAGGGTCATCTGCCCCTCCACCCGCTCCGGGAAGAGGAAACGAACCCCCAAGTGCCGCGCCACCTCGTAGGCCAGGATCGCACCGCCCGTGAGCGGCCCGATCACCGTCTCGACGCCCGCCCCGGCGTACTCCTGCGCGACCGCGGCGCACAGCCGCGTCGTGTACTCCGGGTGCTGGATGACCGCGAATTTCTCCAGATATACCTCGGAATGACGGCCCGAACTGAGCTTGAAATGTCCCTGGAGCAGCGCCCCGGTCTCGGCGAACCAGGACGCGATCTGCGCCTCGCTGGGTCGCTCCTTCATGCTTCGCACCCCTTCCTAATGCCCGCGCCGGCTGGGTCCACGGCCTCCTTCAGGCCGCCCCGTCCCGGCAGCGCCACGCCGGTCAGGCGGCGGACCTCGCGGACGCCCTTCTGCGCGCAGAATTCCGCCAGTTCCTCAGTCACCCGGAGGGGAGCGGCCGGATCGCGGAAGAGCGCCGTGCCCACCGCCACGAGGCTGGCTCCGGCCATCAGGAACTCCACCGCGTCCCGCCCCGACGCCACGCCGCCCATCCCAAGGATCGGTATCCGCACCGCCTGCGCCACCTGGTAGACCATGCGGACGGCCACCGGACGGATCGCCGGCCCCGACAGCCCGCCCGTTACGTTCGCCAGCACCGGTACGCCCCGGTCGACGTCCAGCGCCATCCCAAGCAGGGTATTGATGAGCGAGAGCGCGTCCGCCCCGCCTGCCTCCGCGGCGCGCGCCGTGGCGACCACGTCGGTCACGTTGGGCGAGAGCTTCACGAAGAGCGGCAGGTCGGTGCGGGCCCGCAGCAGCCTGGTCAGCCGCTCCACCACCTGAGGGTCGGTCCCAAACGCCATCCCGCCGTGACGGACGTTGGGACAGGAGAGGTTCACCTCGAGCGCGCTCACCCCCGGCACCCCGGTCAGCCGCTCGACGATCTGGCAATAGTCAGCTTCGGAGTCGCCGGCGATGTTCACCAGCACCGGCACGCCGAGCCCCGCCAGCTTCGGCAGGTGGTCGTCGATGACCGCCTCGACCCCCGGGTTCTCGAGCCCCACCGAGTTCAGAAGCCCGGATGGCGTCTCGCAAAGGCGCGGCGCCGGGTTGCCCGGCCGCGGCCGCAGGGTCGTGCCCTTGACGATCACGCCCCCAAGCCGTCGCGGGTCGCACAGCTTGCCGTAGTCGAAGCCGTACCCGAAGGTGCCCGAGGCCACCAGCACAGGGCTCGGGAAACGGAGGCCGGCCACCTCCACCGCCAGGACCGGGGCGCTCATGACGCGCTCACCACCCAGAAACAAGGGCCGTCGCGGCAGACCCTGAGCGGGTGGCCCGAGGCCCCCTCCCCCCCTCTCTCCGGCGGAGACCCGACGCGGCGCAGGGCCAGCCCCTCGGCCAGCCGCCCGTCGGGCCAGGTGCACCCGGCGCACGCCCCGACGCCGCAGGCCATCCGCTCCTCCACCGACACCTGGCAGTCCAGGCCGGCCGCCAGAGTGGCGCGGGCGACCGCCACCAGCATGCCCCGGGGTCCGCAAGCGTAGACGGCCGGGCGGGGCCTGTCCGGCTCCCGGGCAGCCTGGGCGAGGCGCGCCGCCAAAGGTATGGTCACCAAGCCCTTCTCCCCGGCTGAACCGTCCTCGGTCGTCACCGCCACACCGCCCAACCGGCCCAGCTCGGGAGCGGCCCAGACGTCCGCGGCGGTCCGGCCGCCCACCGCGCTCCACACCGCCGTGCCCTGCGCCCGGAGCGCCTCGGCCAGAAAGAGGAGCGGCGCGGCGCCGATCCCCCCGCCAGCCAGCCAGGCCTCGCCGCCCGGCTCCGGGAGGGCGAACCCGGCGCCCAAAGGACCGTGCAGCTCGATCTCTTCGCCGGCCTGGCGCCCCGCGAGCCACGCGCTCGCCGTCCCGGCGACCCGCAGCGCCAGCCGGACCTCCCCCCGCGCCCGGTCTACCCCGGCCACGCCGAAGGGCCGGCGCGTGATCCGCTGCGGCCCACCGCTCACCATCACGAACTGACCCGGCACCGCCACGGCGGCGATCTCCGGGGCATTCACCCAAAGTCCTGCCACGCCGGACGACAAGGCGCCGGCCTGCGCCACCCTCGCCTTTCCGGAGAAGACGCTCACCCGGCTGCCTCCTCGCTCTTCGGCTCCGCCAGGTAGTCCTGGAGGGCGGCCACCCGCACCACCTTGGCGCCGCCGTGCCGGGCCTTCAGCGCGTGGAGCAAGGCCGCGGCCGTATCCAGCGAAGTGATGCACGGCACGCCCCGCTCCGCCGCGGCCCGGCGCACCTGGAACCCGTCGCGCTCCGCGTCGCGCCCCCGCGTGTACGTGTTGATCACCAGGTTGACCCGTTCGTGCCGGATGAGGTCGAGGATCTCATTGGACCCGGCGTGGATCTTCCCAACCACCTCCACGGCGAGGCCTGCCTCCTGCAGCGCCCGCGCCGTGCCCTCGGTGGCGTAGAGCCGGCAACCCAGGTCGGCGAAGCCTTTGGCCAGCGCCAGCGCCTCCTCCTTGTCCCGGTCGGAGACCGTGAGGAGGATGCTGCCCTGCTCCGGCATCGCGATTCCGGCCCCCAGCAGCCCTTTGAAGAGGGCAGTCGAGTAATCCCGGTCCAGACCCAGCACCTCGCCGGTGGACTTCATCTCGGGACCCAGGAAGGTATCGACCTGCCGCAGCTTGGCGAAGGAGAAGACGGGCACCTTGACCGCCACGTGCGGCTGCGCCGGGAGCACCCCGGTGCCGTAGCCCAGCTCCGCCAGGCTCTGCCCGAGGATCACCTGGGTGGCCACCTTCACCATCGGCACACCGGTGACCTTCGAGAGGAAGGGCACCGTCCGCGACGAACGCGGGTTCACCTCCAGGCAGTAGATCTCCCCTTCGTGCAGCACGTACTGCACGTTCATCAGACCCTTCACGTGGAGGCCCCGGGCCAGCCGGGTGGTGTAGTCCACGATCTGGCACAGCGCCTTCTCGCTCAGGCTCTGCGGCGGGTAGATGGCGATCGAGTCGCCGGAGTGGACCCCCGCCCGCTCGACGTGCTCCATGATGCCCGGAATGAAGACGTCGCGCCCGTCGGAGATGGCGTCGACCTCGATCTCCTTGCCGACCAGGTACTTGTCGACCAGGACCGGGTGGCGCGGGGAGATCTTGACCGCCGTCTGCATGTAGTGCAGCAGTTCCTCGTCGGAGTAGACCAGCTCCATGGCCCGGCCGCCCAGGACGTAGGACGGCCGCACCAGCACCGGGTACCCGATGGCGTGCGCGGTTTCCAGCGCCTGCTCGACCGAGGTCGCCGCCCGTCCGGCCGGCTTCGGCACCCCGATCTCGGTGGTGAGCTGGTCGAACCGGTCCCGGTCCTCGGCCGCGTCGATGTCGGCCACCGCGGTACCCAGGATCTTCACCCCGGCCTTGTCGAGCGGTTCGGCCAGGTTGATGGCCGTCTGCCCGCCAAACTGCACAATCACGCCCTCCGGCCGCTCCTTCTCCACGATGTGGAGCACGTCCTCGGCCGTCAGCGGTTCGAAGTAGAGGCGGTCGGAGGTGTCGAAGTCGGTCGAGACCGTCTCCGGGTTGTTGTTGACGATGATCGCCTCGTACCCGGCCTCCCGGATGGCCCAGACCGCGTGAACCGAGCAGTAGTCGAACTCGATGCCCTGGCCGATCCGGATCGGCCCCGATCCGAGGACGACGACCTTCCGCCGCCCCGTCGGGGTGGCCTCGTCTTCCTCGTCGTAGCTTGAGTAGTAGTACGGCGTCACCGCCTCGAACTCGGCCGCGCACGTGTCGACCATCTTGTAGACCGGCGTGATGCCGGCCTTCTTGCGCTCCCGGCGGATCTCCTCCTCCGGGCGCTCGCCCAGGCGTGCGAGGTCCGGGTCGGAGAGCCCGAAGCGCTTGGCGCGCCGCAGGAGTTCCGGGAAGAGCCCGGCGCCGGAGACCGAGGCCATAGCGACCTTGTTCTCCAGATCGACGATGTTGCGCAGCTTCTGCACGAAGAAGCGGTCGATCCGCGTCAGCTCGGCCACCCGCTCCACCGTGATGCCCCGGCGCAGCGCCTCGGCCACGGCCAGCAGGCGCTCGTCCTGCGGGGTGATGAGGTTGCGCTCCAGTTGCTCCTGCGACCAGTCTTCCGCCGCCGGGAGCCTGAGGCCGGTGAGGCCGATCTCCAGCGAGCGGACGGCCTTCAAAAGGGCCGCCTCCAGGGTGCGGTCGAGCGCCATCACCTCGCCGGTCGCCTTCATCTGGGTGCCGAGGCTCCGGTCGCCGCTGGCGAACTTGTCGAACGGCCAGCGGGGCACCTTGACCACCACGTAGTCGAGGGCCGGCTCGAAGCAGGCGTATGTCTTCCCCGTCACCGCGTTGACAATCTCGTCCAGCGTAAGGCCGATGGCCACCTTGGCCGCCACCTTGGCGATGGGGTAGCCGGTGGCCTTGGAGGCCAACGCCGACGACCGGCTGACCCGGGGGTTGACCTCGATGACGTAGTACTGGAAGGACTGCGGGTCGAGCGCCAACTGCACGTTGCAGCCGCCCTCGATGCCCAGCGCCCGGATGATGTCGATCGACGCCGAGCGGAGCATCTGGTACTCCCGGTCGGACAGCGTCTGCGTCGGCGCCACCACGATGGAGTCGCCGGTGTGGACGCCCATCGGGTCGATGTTCTCCATCGAGCAGACGATGATGCAGTTGTCCGCAGCATCCCGCATGACCTCGTACTCGACCTCTTTCCACCCGGCCACCGAGCGCTCCAGCAGGATCTGGTGGATGGGGGACGCGTGGAGACCGGCGTTCACCTTTTCGACCAGTTCCTCCGGGCGCAGGACGAAGCCGCCCCCGGTTCCCCCGAGGGTGTAGGCCGGGCGCACCACCAGCGGGTAGCCGACGCGCGCCGCGAACTCCTCCGCCTCCGCGAGGGTCGAAGCGATGGTCGATTCCGGCACCGGTTGGCCGATGGCGCGCATGGTCTCTTTGAACAGCTCGCGGTCTTCGGCGCGCCGGATGGCCGTGAGCGGCGTTCCGAGCAACCGGACGCCGTACTCGGCGAGCACGCCCCGCTCCGCCAGCGCCACCGCCGTGTTCAGGCCGACTTGCCCCCCGAGGGTCGGCAGAAGGCCGTCGGGCCGCTCGCGGGCGATCACCTCGGCCACGTACTCGGGCGTCAGCGGCTCCAGGTAGACCCGGTCGGCGATGTTGGCGTCGGTCATAATGGTGGCCGGATTGGAGTTGACCAGGACGACCTCGAGGCCTTCCTCGCGCAGGGCGCGGCAGGCCTGGGTCCCGGCATAGTCGAACTCGGCCGCCTGCCCGATGATGATCGGGCCGGAGCCGATGACGAGCACCTTGTGCAGGCTGCGATCGATGGGCACTTCCCTCTCCCTTTCCCTGGTTCCCCCGGTCAGGCCGAGACCGCCGCGCCGGAGAGCCCGCCGCCGCTGGTCAGCTTGAGAAACCGCTCGAACAGATATTCGGAATCGTGCGGGCCGGGGCAGGCCTCCGGATGGTACTGCACCGAGAAGACGGGCAGCTCCCGGTGGGCCAGGCCCTCCACAGTCCGGTCGTTGAGGTTGAGGTGCGTCACCACGACCTCCTGCGGCAGGCTCTCCGCCGCCACAGCGTACCCGTGGTTCTGCGAGGTGATGTAGACCCTGCCCCGGGCCAGTTCCTTGACCGGATGGTTGGCGCCCCGGTGTCCGAACTTCAACTTGTAGGTGTCTCCCCCCAGCGCCAGGCCGAGGATCTGGTGGCCGAGGCAGATGCCGAAGAGCGGCACCCGGCCCAGCAGTTCACGGACGGTGGCGCTGACGTACGGCACCCGCTTCGGGTCGCCCGGGCCGTTGCTGATCACCACGCCGGCCGGTGAACACTCCAGAACCTCCGCCGCCGGGGTTTGGGCCGGGAAGACCGTCACGGCCAGCCCGACCGCGACCAGGCTCTCGATGATGTTCCCCTTGGCCCCGCAGTCGAGCACCGCCACCCGGCGGTCGCCGCTCCCCAGCGTCATCGGGGTCGCGCTGGTGACCTCCGCCACCAGATCGCTGGCTGAAGGGTCGGCGGCCCGCCTGGCCATCTCCACGGCCTCCAGCGGATCGGCGTCGCCCGGAGCGATGATCCCCCGCATCGTCCCGCGCTCCCGCAGCCGACGGGTCAAAGCGCGCGTGTCGACGCCGGAGAGCGCCACCACGTGCTCCCGCTCCAGGTATTCCCCGAGCGTGAGCCCGGACCGCCAATAGTTCGGGTGGGCGGAGAGCTCACGCACCACGAGCCCCCGGGCGTGGGCCGCCCGCGACTCCTCGTCCTCCTCGTTGGTGCCGTAGTTGCCGATGAGCGGGTAGGTCATGGTCACGATCTGTCCCGCGTAAGACGGATCGGTGAGAATCTCCTGGTAACCGGTCATGGAGGTGTTGAAGACCACCTCGCCGGTGACCGGACCTTCCCCGTGGAGTTCGCCGCTGAACACGGAGCCGTCTTCCAGCGCCAAAAGACCGCGCCGCGTCGCCCAAAGTCTCATGCTTTCACCGTCTCTTCCCCTCGCAGGCCAGGGGCCTGGCATTCAGTCCATTCTACCACGCTTTGTATAGTTATGCAATCTTGTGCATATTCTCTACTCCGCTGGACGCCCTGAGGCGTCGTTCCCGCCGCGGCCCAGGGCCGCCAGTTGTTCCCGGGCCGCCAGGACCGCCGCCCGCGCGGCGCCGGCAAAGTCGTCCGGCCCGAACCGGTCGCGGTACGCGGCCTGGCGGTAAGCGAAGATGATCCCCCGGGAGGAGTTGACCACCGCGCCCCGCCCGTCCGGCGCGAAACAGGGCGCCACTTCGGCCGCCCCCGCTCCTTGTGCCCCGAAGCCCGGCACCAGAAAGGGGGCCTTTGGCATCGCCCGCCGGAGCCGGGCCGCTTCGGCGGGGTAGGTGCCGGCCACGACCGCGCCGAGGCTCGCGTAGCCGGAACCGCCCACGTACGGCGCCCCCCACGCGGCGACCTGCGCCGCCAGGTGGTCGGAGACCTTCACCGGCGCGTCCGCCCCCGGGAAATCCTGGACCTCGCCGCCCGTCGGGTTGGAGGTGCGCACCAGCACGAACGCGCCCTTGCCCTCCCGGGCATACTCCATGAACGGCTGCACCCCGTCCCAGCCGAAGTAGGCGTTCACCGTCACCGCGTCGGCCCCGAGGCCCCGCGCGCCCAGGCATGCGCCGGCGTAGACGGCGGCGGTGGAGCCGATGTCGCCCCGCTTGGCGTCGAGGATGACCAGGAGCCCGCGCCGCTTGGCCTCACGGACGGTCTCGGCCAAAACCCGCCAACCCGCGGCGCCGTGCTGTTCGTAGTAGGCGGCCTGCGGCTTCACCGCCGGCACCAGGTCGGCCACCGCGTCAAGGAGGGCCAGGTTGAAGCGCCGGATCGCCTCGGCGGCGCCGCGCTGCCCATTTCCGTACTTCCGGAAGGCCTCCGCCTTCACCGCCTCCGGCATTTCCGCCAGGGAAGGGTCGAGCCCCACCACGAGCGGGGTGCCCTTCCGTTCGACGGCCTCGACCAGCCGGTCTCCGAAGTTCAGGTTCCCTTCGCTCACACCAAAACCTCCCCTTGCCACATCACCAGGCGCCCGGCGACCACCGTGGCCGTGGCTTGTCCGTGCAGCGTGTGGCCGGCGAACGGCGTGTTGCGCCCTTTCGAAGCGAACCTCGACGGGTCCACCGTCCACCGGGCCTGCGGGTCGATGACCGTCAGGTCGGCGACTGCTCCGGGTGCGATCCGGTTCGGCGTCAGGCCGAGCACCCGGGCCGGGCCGCGGGCACAGCGCTCCACGAAGGCTCCCCAGGTGAGCCGCCCCGGCCGGACCAGCCGGTCGACCAGGAGGCCGACCGCGGTCTCCAGCCCGACCATGCCCGGCGGGGCCTGGCCGAACTCGACCAGCTTCTCCTCTAGGGTGTGCGGGGCGTGGTCGGTCGCCACGGCGTCGATGACGCCCTCGCACAACCCGTCCTGGAGGGCGGCGCAGTCCGCGGCCGTCCGCAGGGGAGGAGAGACCCGGGCCGCGGTGTCATACCCTTCCACAGCCCTCTCCGTCAGGAAGAGGTGATGCGGGGTCACCTCGCAGGTGACCGGCACCCCCTCCGCCTTCGCCTGGCGGATGAGCGCCAGGCTCCCCGCGGTGGAGACGTGGGCCACGTGCAGCCGGCACCCGGTCAGCTTGGCGAGGATCAGGTCCCGCGCCACCATGACCTCCTCCGCCGCCCCCGGGATCCCCGGGAGGCCGAGGCGCGTCGCCAGCCGGCCCTCGTTCATCACACCCTCGCCCACCAGCGTCCGGTCTTCGGCATGAACGATCACCGGCCGTCCGTGGGCCCTGGCGTACTCCATGGCGCGCCGCATGAGCGCCGCGTTCATCACCGTGTTGCCGTCGTCCGAGAAGGCCACCGCGCCCGCCCGGGCCATGTCGCCCATCTCGGCGAGTTCCTCCCCGGCCCGCTCCTTGGTCAGGGCCCCGATGGGATAAACCCGCACCGCGCCTTCCCCGGCGGCCCGCTCGGTCAGGAAGCGCACCATCGCCTCCCGGTCGATGGCCGGGCGCGTGTTGGGCATCGCCGCGACGGCCGTGAAGCCGCCCCGCGCCGCCGCCCGCGTCCCCGTCCGAACCGTCTCGGCGTCCTCCCGCCCGGGCTCCCGCAGGTGCACGTGCAGGTCGACCAGGCCGGGCACCAACACGCACCCGTCGATCCGCCGGCAGTCGGCCTCCGGGCTGCCCGGAGCCAGGTCCGGCCCGACTTCAGCCACGCGACCGTCGACCACGCGCACGTCGAGCGCCGCGTCGAGCAGCCCCCCTGGATCGACGACCCGGCCGCCCTTAAGCAACAGTTCCATCGGAATCCCTCCCCAGGAGAACGTAGAGCAGCGCCATCCGCACCGCCACGCCGTTGGTCACCTGGTCGGCGATGACCGACCGCGGGTCGCTCGCCACCTCCTCGGCGATCTCCACACCCAGGTTGGCCGGGCCTGGGTGCATGACGATCACGTCGGGGCGGCAGCGCTGCAGCCGCGCCATATTCAGGCCGTACTCCCGGGAGTATTCGGCCAGGGACGGCAGCAGGCCCTTCGCCTGGCGCTCCTTCTGCAGGCGCAGAGCCATGACGACCTCCGCCTCGGGCAGCGCCCCGTCGAGGTCGCTCGTCACCTTGACCCCGCCGCCCAGTGCTTCGATCCCCGGCGGGAGCAGCGTGGCCGGCCCGCAGACCGTCACCTCCGCTCCGAACTTGGAGAGTCCCCAGATGTTCGACCGGGCCACCCGGGAGTGTGCGACGTCCCCCACGATGAGGACCTTCAACCCGTCCAGGTGGCCCCGGCGCCGGCGGAGCGTGAAGAGGTCCAGCAGCGCCTGGGTCGGGTGCTCGTGCGCTCCGTCTCCGGCGTTCACCACGGCGGCGCGGCTGTGCCGGGCGACGAACTCCGGCGCGCCCGCTTGGCGGTGGCGCATGACGATCGCGTCAGCCCCCAGCGAATTCAGCGTCCGCACGGTGTCGAGGAGCGATTCGCCCTTCTCCACCGAGGACCCGCTGGCCGAGACGTTGATGACGTCCGCGCTCATCCACTTTCCGGCCAACTCGAAGGAACTGCGCGTCCGGGTCGAAGCCTCATAGAAGAGGTTGACCACCGTCTTGCCCCGCAGCGTCGGAAACTTCTTCACGGCGCGGCCGAAGATGTCGCGCGTCGATTCCGCCGCGTCCAGTATCGTCTCGACCTCCGCCCGCGTGAGGTGCTCGAGCCCGAGCAAATCCTTCCGCGTCCAGACCATTCCTTTGCACCCCCAAGAAAAGGGGGCCTCAGCGGCCCCGCTACGCCCGGTCGTCCTCCTCGGGAATCTCCCGGATGACCACCCGTTCCTGCCCGTCCGTCTCCCTGAGCTGAACCGCCACGATCTCCCTGACTGAAGTCGGGAGATTCTTCCCCACGAAGTCTGCCCGGATCGGCAGTTCCCGGTGTCCCCGGTCGACCATGACCGCCAGTTGGATGGCCCGCGGCCGGCCCAGGTCGATGAGCGCGTCCAAGGCGGCCCGGACGGTCCGTCCCGTGTAGATGACGTCATCCACCAGCACCACGGTGCGCCCCTCGATGGAGAACGGCACTTCGGTCTTGTGGACCACCGGCTGGTGGGCGATAGTCGTGAGGTCGTCCCGGTAGAGGGTGATGTCCACCACCCCGCAGGGGATCTCCCGCCCCTCGATCTGCCCGATCAGCCGGGCCAGGCGCTGGGCGAGGGGCACCCCTCGCGTGCGGATGCCGATGACGCAGAGGTCGGTGACGCCCTGGTTCCTTTCGAGCACTTCGTGGGCGATCCGCACCAGAGCCCGGCGCATCGCTTCCTCGTCCATGATCTGGGCCTTGTCCCGCAGCCCGCTCTCGCTGATCACGTTCGTCCCTCCCCAGGCCGGCACAATGAAAAAGCCTTCCCGCCGGGAGGCAGGAAGGCAGACACACCCAAGGAAAACATCCGCCGGGTCGCCCGCCTTGTTAGCCTCGCCGGACTAACTTAAAGGTCGTGCACGCCGTAGTTCACGGATTATCTTAGCACGGGTGGACCGCAAAGTAAATCCCTAACGCTGGTGCTGGGCAGCCCAGTCGCTTCCCAGCCGCCGCAAGGCCGCGACGAAATCCGGCGGGGGCTCGGTGCGGAACGACAGAGCCTCCCCGGTGCAAGGATGCGTGAAGCCGAGCACTGCGGCGTGCAGCGCCTGCCCCTTGAGGCCCAGCTCCCCTGCCTGCCCACCGTAGACCGGGTCGCCGGCCACCGGATGCCCCAGGTGGGAGAAGTGCACGCGGATCTGGTGCGTCCGTCCCGTCTCCAGCCGCGCCTCCACGAGCGTGTACCCGGGCAGTTCCTCGAGCACCCGCCAGTGCGTGACCGCCCGCTTGCCGCCCTCCGCCACCACGGCCATCTTCTTGCGCTCCCGCGGGTGCCGCCCGATGTTGCCGGTTACCGACCCCGCGTTCGCCGGCAGGCGCCCTTTGACCAGGGCCACGTAGCGGCGGTCCAGCGAGTGGGCCTTGAACTGGGCGGCCAGCCCCACGTGGGCAGCGTCGGACTTGGCGACCACCATCACCCCGCTCGTGTCCTTGTCCAGCCGGTGGACGATGCCCGGCCGGGCCACCCCGCCGACGCCCGACAGTCTTCCGGCATGACCCAGCACCGCGTTGACCAGGGTGCCGCCGGGATTGCCGGCTGCGGGATGGACCACCATGCCCCGGGGCTTCTCCACGACGAGAAGGTCGTCATCTTCGTACAGGATGCGCAAGGGAATCCGCTCCGGACGGGCCTCGGCGGACTCGGGCGGCGGGATCACGTAGGCCAGTTCCTCCCCGCCCGAAAGCCTCAGCGCGGGCTTGGCGGCCCGGCCATCGACCGTCAGCAGTCCCTCGGCGATCAGCCGCTGGGCCATGGCGCGCGACGCGATGCCCGGGAGGGTGGCCGCATAAGCGTCGAGCCGCATCCCGGCCGCGTCAGCTCCGACTGTCGCGCGCCTTGCGTCCATGGGAGCCCGCTCAGGCCGAGAGGTTCCCGGCGCCCTGCCGGCGGCGGTCGAGGTAGGGGATCATGGCGAAGGCCGCCACCGCCAGAACGATGCTGACCAGCTGCGCCAGCTTGAAGGGACCCCAGAACTTCGGTTCATACCGCCAGATCTCGACGAATCCCCGGATGACCGAATAGCCGCCCACCATCATCCAGGCCGGCCACCCCTTGAAGTGGCGGTGGCGGCGGTTCGCCAGGAGAAAGGCGAAAAGCAGGAAGTCGAGCCCGGCCTCGTAGAGCTGCGTGGGATGGCGCAGCCCGTCGTGGAGGGAGGAGCAGTCGAGGCCGAACGGGCCGTCGGTCCGCACGCCGAAGCAGCACCCGTTCATGAGGCACCCGAACCGGACGATGCCGATCCCAAGCACGCCCCACTTCGGCAGGAAGTCCGCGAGCTCCCACGCGTCGAGGCGTTGCCATTTGGCGTAGAGGACGCCGGCGAGGATGGCGGCGACGAACCCCCCGTGCAGCGCCAAGCCACCGTTGCGCAGCGCAAAGATCTGAAGCGGGTTGACGAGGTAGTACGAGAGGTTGAGCAGCACGTGCAAGGCCCGGGCGCCCGCCACCCCGAAGACGGCGAAGACCAGGGCCAGGCTGTAGATGTGGTCTTCCGCGATGCCCCGAGCCCTGGCCTCCCGCCCGGCGAAGAACGTCCCGAGGCCGAACGCGAGCGCCAGCATCGTGCCATACGCGTAAACGCTCACCGGGCCCAACTTCAGCAGCACCGGGTTCATCGGCGCGCCTCCTCCCGCCACAGGTCGATCAGGAGAAGCCCTATCCCCGCCACGATGGCCAGGTCGGCCAGGTTGAAGATCGCGGGATACCCGCGCAGGTCGAAGAAGTCGACGACGTAACCGAGGCGGATCCGGTCGAGCAGGTTGCCGACCGCCCCGCCGCCCGCCAGGGCCAGGCCGAGCCGGAGCCAGCGCGACTCTCCCCCGGCGCGGCGAAGATGCCAACCGAGCCAGGCCACCGCCACCACGCCGATCAGGATCAGCAGCGGCGTGCGCCCCGCCAGCAGGCTGAAGGCGGCGCCCGTGTTATGAGCGAGGCGCACCTGCAACAGGCCCGGGATGAGCGGCCGCACCGACCCGAGGGCCACCGCCCGGGTGACCGCCGCCTTCGCCGCCTGGTCGAGGGCGACCACCAGGGCCGCCAGGAGGACGAACTGCATGCCTAGATTCTACCACACCAGCCAGAAGAGCGGCAACCGCGCCTACTCGTCCGCGCCGCGGAACTCCTCCTTGTGCGGCGTGCGCCGCTGCCCGTGCCGGCCGATGCTGTAGAGGTCTTCGGTCAGTTCCCCGCTCTCGATCCCTCCCTGGCTCGGGTCGATCAGGGCGTCGGTCAGTTCCACCAGCCCGATGTCCTCGTCGGCGTTGAAGAAGGTCTCGTCGTAGTTTACCGCGTCGGGGACGTCCTGCGGCGAGTTGGCCGCCCCGTAGCGCGCCACCGCCTGCCACGTGTCCTCGCCGTCCCAGGCGTTGTTCTCCCTGCCCCCCGTGTCCTGCCCGAAGGCCATCCCGATCCGGCCCTCTTCGATGGGACGGCTCTTCGTGTCGAGCTCGTCGTCCAGTTCCTGTTGGCAGGGCACGCAGGTGGTCGCCCACGGCTCCGCCTCCAGGCGCTCCGGGTCGATGGGAGCGCCGCAGACCTCGCACTTTCCGTACAGGCCGGCCGCCAGGCGCTCCTGCGCCCGCTCCACCTGCCGCAGCTGGATGCGCAGGTTGTCCCGCAGGCCGATGTCCTTCGACCGCTCGAAGCTCTCGGTCGCCAGGTCGGCCGGGTGGTTGTCGTACGCCGACAACTCTTCCAGGGAGTCGGCGATGCCTCCGTCGAGCATGCCATGAGCTTCCATGGTGCCGATCTCTTCCCTGAGCCGGGCGGCCTCCGCCCGCAGGCGCTGCTCCACCTCGCCCAAGTTCGGACTCTCGGAGCGCTCGGGCCGTCTCTCCGCCATCTCTACATCCGTCCTTTCGCCCGCGGCTACTTGCTGAACGTCAGCTCATACTGGACGATCCGGGTGAGGTCGGCGATGAAGTGTCCGATCACCGGCAGGTTGAGGGCGGCCAGGCGGGTCAGAAACCAGATGAGCAGCGCCGCCACGAGGGTGAAGCCGATGGCGATCCCCACCCCCCGGGCGATTCCCCCCAATAGGTTGACCCACACGACCCGCCCCGGCCGCTTGAAGAATTCGGCGTATTCGACGATGCCGTACTTGTGCCAGCCCTCCAGGACGTTGGCTGACAGGCGCAGGAGGAGGTGAGCCACCTCCTCCTGCCGCCGCACACGCTTCGGTCGCCCCGCCCGTCTCATTCCGGGGGTAGCTTATCCTCACCCAGCCCGGTTAAAACCTCGGCGCACCGGGGACAGACGTCGGGGAAGCGCGGGTCGCGCCCGGTCTCCGGGTGATACATCCAGCACCGGGCGCACTTCGTCCCGGCGGCCCGCTCGACCCTGGCCGAGATGGGCTCGCCTTCGCCTTCCCCTGAGACCCTCTCCACTCTGACCTGCGAGACGATGAACACCGAAGGCAGGTCCGCCTGGTACTGGGCGAGCAAGTCCGCCCACTCGGGGCTGGCAGTGACCGTCACCGCGGCTTCGAGGGAGTTGCCGATGAGCTTGGCGCCCCGGGCCTCCTCCAGGCGGGCGTTGACCGCGTCGCGCACCTGAAGCAGCCTCTCCCACCGCGCCTCGAGGGCCTCGTCCAGCCAGTCGGCCCGCACCTCCGGCCAGGGCAGCAGGTGGACGCTCCCGGCCTTCTCTGTCTCGCCCGGGAGGCCGCCCGGCACGTACTGCCAGATCTCCTCCGCCGTGTGCACCAGTACGGGAGCGATCAGCCGCACCAGCGTCGTCAGGATCTCGTACAGCACCGTCTGGGCCGCCCGCCGGCCTTTGTCACCCGGAAGGCTCGTGTAGAGCCGGTCCTTGAGGACGTCGAGGTAGAACGCGGAGAGGTCGACGGCGCAGAAGTTGTGCACCGCGTGGTAGAAGACGTTCATCACGTAGCTCTCGAACCCATCGGTTACCTTGCCCACCAGCCGGGCCAGCCGCGCCAGCGCCCAGCGGTCGAGTTCCGGCAGTTCCGCGTAGGGGACGGCATCCTTCGCCGGGTCGAAGTCGGCCACGTTCGCCAAGAGGAACCGGGCCGTGTTGCGGATCCGCCGGTACACCTCGGCCAACTGCTTGATGATCTTCGGCGAGATGCGGATGTCGTCGGTGTAGTCGGCCGACGAGACCCACAGGCGCAGGATGTCGGCGCCCCAGTCCTTGATGACGTCTTCCGGCGCCACCGTGTTCCCCAGCGACTTGGACATCTTCCGGCCTTCCTCGTCGACGACGTACCCGTGGGTCAGCACGTTCCGGTAGGGGGCCTGACCCTGCGTCGCCACGGCCGTCAGCAGAGACGACTGGAACCAGCCGCGGTGCTGGTCCGACCCCTCCAGGTACAGGTCGGCCGGCCACTCCAGGTCCTCCCAGTCCAGCAGCACGGCCCGGTGGCTCGACCCCGAGTCGAACCAGACGTCCATGATGTCGGTCTCTTTCCGGAAAGACCCGGCGCCGCACTTGCCGCACTTGGTACCCTCCGGCAGGATCTCCTCGGCGTCCCGGGCGAACCAGGCGTCGGAACCCTCCTTGGCGAAGAGGTCGCGCACCGCGGCGAGGCTCGCCTCGTTCACCAGCGGCTCCCCGCAGTCGCGGCAGTAGAAGATCGGGATGGGCACGCCCCAGACGCGCTGGCGGGAGATGCACCAGTCGCGCCGCTCCCGCACCATGCCGGCGATCCGCTCCTCGCCCCAGGCCGGAAACCACTTGACTTCGTGGATCGCGTCCAAGGCCGCCTCCCGGAACCCGTCGATGGAGGCGAACCACTGTTCGGTGGCCCGGAAGACCACGGGGTGCTTGCAGCGCCAGCAGTGCGGGAACTGGTGCCGGATGCTGCCGCTCTGGGCGAGCATCCCCGCCGCGTGCAGGTCGGTCAGGACAGCCTTGCCGCCCGCGTCCAGGTCCAGTCCCTCGTACTTGCCGGCCTCCGCCGTGAACCGGCCGGTCCCCGAGACCGGGTTCAGCACCGGGAGCCCGTACTCCCGCCCGACCAGGAAGTCCTCCTCGCCGTGCCCCGGCGCGGTGTGGACGCACCCCGTGCCCGCCTCCAGGGTCACGTGGGGGCCGAGGATCACCGCGGAGCGCCGGTCGCCGCCGTAGGTGGCCTCATCAACGGTGGCGAGCGGGTGCAGGCAGGTGAGACCTTCGAGTTCGCGCCCGGTGAAGGTGCGCTCCACCTCCGCCCCTTCCCAGCCCAGCGCCGTGACGAGGCTCTCCAGCAGCTCCTGAGCGATCACGTACCGCTCGACGCCCACCCGCACCAGCGCGTAGGTGAACTCCGGATGGAGGCAGACCGCCAGGTTGGCCGGGATGGTCCAAGGGGTGGTCGTCCAGATCACGAAGTAGGTGTGATTCAAATCGCCGCCCAAGACGCCCCGGTCGTCGGCCACCGGGAACTTGACGTAGATGGACGACGACTTCTTCTCGGCGTACTCGATCTCGGCTTCGGCCAGCGCCGTCTCGCAGGTCGTGCACCAGTAGACGGGCTTGAGGCCCTTGTAAATGTAGCCGCGCTTCGCCATCTCGCCGAAGACCTCGATCTGGCGCGCCTCGTACTGCGGCTGCAGCGTCAGGTAGGGGTGATCCCAGTCGCCCCAGACGCCCAGGCGCTTGAACTCCTCGCGCTGGATCTTCATGAACTCCACGGCGTAGTCGCGGCACTTCTGACGGAACTCCACCGTCCCGACGGCGTGCCGGTTCAGGTGAAGGTCCTTGATGACGCGGGTCTCGATGGGCAGCCCGTGGGTGTCCCACCCAGGGACGTAGGGCGCCCAGAAGCCCCGGTACGTCTTGTAGCGGACGACCATGTCCTTCAGAATCTTGTTAAGGGCGGTGCCGATGTGGATGTGGCCGTTGGCGTACGGCGGCCCGTCGTGGAGGATGAACTTCGGCCGGCCCTCCCGCTTCGCCCGCTCCTGCACGCGCTCGTACAGCTTCTCCTCCGCCCACCGCCGCTGCACCTCTGGCTCGCGCTGCGGCAGCCCGGCCCGCATGGGAAAGTCGGTGACCGGCAGGTTCAACGTCCCGCTGTAGGCTCCCTGTTGCTCGTTCTGCTCTGCCATGCTTGCACCTCCGCCTTCCTCTGACAAAAAAACAAGCCTCCGTCCCGAAGGGACGGAAGCTCTGGCTCCCGCGGTACCACCCTGCTTGACCAGCCACTCTTGGCCGGCCCGCTCTCTTCGCCGCCCTGCGACGGCTCCGCCCGGTAACGGTGGCGCGCCGGCCCGGCTTACTCGCTTCAGCCAGGCGACTCCCGGGTGATCTTCCCCAGCGGCGGCGGCGCCGGGCTTTCACCTTCCCCGGCTCGCTGCGCCCGCTCCCCACGCGGGTACTCTCCCGTTCCTCGTCTTTTCTTGGAGTATATAAG